>NZ_DBLZAX010000002.1:0-353223 GCF_057607445.1 Xylanibacter sp.
GGCGGATCTGCGCTCCGCCGGAATTGAATATAAGGATTTATTTAATCCGATTACTTCCTATTTCGTTTCTAGGTAGTTAAAGTAGTTATAGTAGTTATCGCTCACCTGGGTGAGCTAGTAGTTAGAGTCATATGCCATGTTGATTCTTATCGCAAGAACTACGTTGGCAATTGGATTTTTCGTTTTTCACTTTTCATTTTTCACTTTCGTAAGACGCACTACGTTGCTATTGTGCCGGCGGATCTGCGCTCCGCCGGAATTGAATATCAGGATCTCCTGATCCGATTAAAATACCACTTGTTTAAGTGAAGAACGAAGAGCAGGCGCTGAGCGCAAGCAGGCTTGCGCAATTAAAAATGAAAAATTAAAAGTGAAAAACGCCTGGCGGAAGTGAAGAGTTAAGAGTGAAAAATCCATGTGCATTGTTTGGTATTGTTATTGGTAGTTAGAGTAGTTAAAGTAGTTATCGCTCACCTGGGTGAGCTAGTAGTTAGAGTCATATGCCATGTTGATTCTTATCGCAAGAACTACGTTTGTAATTGGATTTTTTGTTTTTCACTTTTCATTTTTCACTTAAACAATCACTATGTTTGCATTTATTTCGTGCAAGTTTAATGGATTTCTGCATTTATTTCATGCAATTTTGGCAGAATTCTGCATTTATTTTGTGCAATTTCTGTAAAATACAGTATATTTGTCATGATATAAAATAGGATAGGTATGGAAAGGCTGTATGAATTTTTCTATAGAAAACTGAAAAATACTCCGGTGGAGTTTTTCAGATATAAATATAACCAGATAAAATGGGAAAGTAGAGCTTTCGGACTTGTCGGCCCACGAGGCGTAGGCAAGTCTACTATGCTGCTGCAATATATCAAACAGAATTTGGACACAAAAGATACGCTGTATGTATCGGCTGACAATCTTTATTTTGCAGAACACAAACTTGTTGACCTGGCTGACCGTTTTGTAAAGATGGGAGGCAAACACCTGTTTATCGACGAGATTCACAAATATGAAGGATGGTCGAGAGAGCTGAAACAGATTTATGACAGTTATGACGACTTGCAGATTGTGATCTCCGGCTCTTCGATACTTGACATTTATAAGGGCATGGCAGATCTTAGCAGACGTATGCCTATTTATGAGATGCAGGGGTTGTCGTTCAGAGAATATTTGCGCCTATTTCATGGTATAGACGTACCAGTTTACAGTCTGAAAGACATACTTACGCACAAAGCAGTGATTAGTGGTGTAGAACATCCCCTTCCACTTTTTCATGATTATCTTAAAAGAGGCTATTATCCGTTCGGACGCGACGCTGAATTTGAAATTGAGCTGATGCAGGTGATAAACCAGACGATGGAAATAGACATACCAATGCACATAAAGACCAACATATCTGTGGGCAGAAAACTGAAGAGTCTGATAATGGTTGTATCTAAAAGTGTTCCTTTTAAGCCTGTGATGCAGAAACTGGCTGATGTTACTGGTATCAGCAGAAATGACATTCCTGACTATCTGATATACATGGAACGTGCCGGAATGATAAGTCAGCTGCGTAATGCAACCGGAGGACTGAGAGGCCTAGGCAAAGTGGAGAAACTGTATCTTGACAACACGAACCTGATTTATACCCTTGCACCGGAACGTGCTGATATAGGAAACGTAAGAGAGACGTTCTTTATGAACCAGACAAGGGTATGTAACGACGTGAGAAGTTCTGACATCTCAGATTTTGAGATAGACGGCAAGGTGTTTGAAATTGGAGGACGGAAAAAAGGACAAAAACAGATAGAAAGTGCAGACGACGGCTACATCGTGAAAGACGATATTGAAAGCGGATACGCAAACGTGATACCTCTCTGGGCTTTCGGACTTAACTACTAATGGTAATTCACAATTAGCTTGCGCTGAACTGCGTTAGGTTGGCGATTCGGTCGCGCTATGAACGATAGCCACAAGACTAGTGGATTGTTTCCCTAGTGGCGCAATGTAGGGACGTACCCCAGGTGCGTCCACCTTTCATTTAGCATTTTTGTTATATCGTAAATCGTTGAAATACAGGGTTTTATCAGTTGGACGCACCTGGGGTACGTCCCTACAATCAACCCTGAGTAATGCTGTTTAATTTTTACTTGTGTTTACAGCCTGCTCTTCACTTAAATAAGCACTACGTTTGCAATTGACTTTAACTCCTACAAAAAAACCATAATGCACATGAATTTTTACTTTTTTAATTTTTCATTTTCGTGCGAAACAATTCGCACGAACTGCGGCTCGGCAATAAAAATAAAAAAATATGTTTTTTCATTTTGTATTGCTCTCGCCTTGTTCTATCTTTGAATAAGATAGGAGGCGGCTCGGAAAAGTCAAAAATAAAAACTGCGTTTTTTATTTGTCTTTTCACTCACCTTTTTTTTAAAAGAAGATAAGCTGCATCTCAGCATAACGTTCAAGCACGCTTGACGATTCTGCCTTCGATTTACATTATCTTTCACTATCTTTAAATAAGATAGGATGCGGCTCGGCAATAAAAATAAAAAAATTATGTTTTTTCATTTTGTATTGCTCTCACCTTTCACTATCTTTGCATTTCTGTAATGTCCGGATAAGTTTTCGGGACTGTTAATAAATTGTTTTGGCACTATGAAAGAAATGTATTATATATTCTGCAACCAGACATTGGTGACTGATGGGCAAGCCGGCAAAGGACGGCGGGCGTGGTGTGTGCTGAGACTTATCGCGGATGTACTGTATGGCGTGGTGAAGCCCGGAGATGCAGGCTGCATGAAGGGCGGATGGCGCGTTGATATGGCGACAGGGCTCGCCGTAAGATTGAACAGAAATACTAACAATTAAATAACTAAACCATGCTTTATCCATTATTATTTAGAAACAACTTCTTTTCGAAAATATGGGGCGGAAGCCTGCTGAAGAAACTTAAGGGCATAGAAGACAATGACCCTACGCCTATAGGCGAGAGCTGGGAGATAAGTGCCGTGCCGGGCAAGGAGTCGGTAGTGGGCAATGGCTCGCTGCAGGGACGCAAGCTTAACGAACTTGTGACGGAATATAAGGAAGAACTGATAGGACGCACGGTGTATGACATGTACGGCGAGACGTTTCCGCTGCTGATAAAGTTTATCGACGCTGCGAAGGACCTGTCGATACAGGTACATCCCAACGACGAGATGGCACGTAAATATCACGACTCGTTCGGCAAGACGGAGATGTGGTATATTATGGACACAAAGCCGGGAGCTAAGCTCTACAGCGGCTTTAAGAGTCTGATATCGAAATATGAATACGGCAAGCGCATAGAGGACGGCAGCATCTGTGACGTGCTGGCATCGCACGACGTGAAGGAGGGCGACGTGTTCTACATTCCGTCGGGACGCATCCATGCGATATGCAGCGGTACGCTGCTGGCTGAGGTGCAGCAGAGTTCTGACCTGACATACCGCATATTCGACTATAACCGTCCGGGACTTGACGGCAAGCCGAGGGCACTGCACACGGCGCTGGCATCGGAGGCGCTGGACTATAAGGTGGAGGACGACTACCGCACGCACTACACGCGCAAGATGAACTATCCGGTGCTGCTGGCGGAGAACAGGTTTTTTACGGTGAAGCTGCTGGAGGTGAACCGTGCCTTCCACAGAAAGCTGTATAAGTATGACAGCTTCGTGGTGTATATGTGTCTTGAGGGCAGCAGCGACATCGTGATAAGGTCGTGGAAAGGCGAGGAGCCTGAGATAAAGCAGGTGCATCTGACAAAGGGCATGAGCTGTCTCGTGCCTGCCTGCGTGGCCGACATGGACGTTGTGCCGAACAAC
This sequence comes from Xylanibacter sp., assembly GCF_057607445.1. Lineage (NCBI taxonomy): Bacteria > Pseudomonadati > Bacteroidota > Bacteroidia > Bacteroidales > Prevotellaceae > Xylanibacter > Xylanibacter sp. The sequence goes on from NZ_DBLZAX010000002.1 coordinate 3,840, forward strand.
GAAGACCGCGTGTCGAAGCTGCTCGAGGTGTATATTGATAATAAGAACTACTGATTTAAGTGAAGAGTGAAGAGGGAAGAGCAGGCGCGGAGCGCAAATAAAAATGAAAAATTAAAAGTGAAAAATCCATGTGATTTGTTGGTATTATCATTTGGAGTTAAAGTAGTTAAAGGAGTTATCGCCAACGGAGTTGGCTAGTAGTTAAAGTCAAATGCCTTGTTGATTCTATTCGATGTAATACAATTGACAATAATCGACGAAACGCACGCACTACGTTTGCTAATGTTCCGGCGGATCTGTGCTATTGTTTTTGGGAGTTAAAGTAGTTAGAGAAGTTATCGCTCACTAAGGTGAGCTAGGAGCATATTTAAGTTAAGAACTAAGAGTGAAGAGTGAAAAATCCAATTGCAAACGTAATGCTTACAAGTAGAAACCACAATACATTTGGATTTTTCGTTTTTCACTTTTAACTTTTTCACTTTCGTAAGACGCACTACGTTGCTATTGTGTCGGCGGATCTGTGCTCCGCCGGAATTGAATATAAGGATTTATTTAATCCGCTAACTTCCTATTTCACATTATATCACAATTTTATGCTAACATTGGCTATTGGATTTTTAACTTTTCATTTTTCACTTAAATTAGCGGTATTTTAAGCGGATCAGGAAATTAGCTGCGCTGAACTTCGTTTCTTATATTCAATTCCGGCAGATTGCAAATCAGCCGGAACAATAGCAACGTAGTGCGAATCAACAAGGCATTTTGCTTTAACTACTAGCCAACTCTGTTGGCGGTAACTTCTCTAACTCCTTTAACTCCTTATGACATGGATGGTATGACGAACGGGGACGGGATGCAAATTGTTATGTTATTATATGACGTTGACGGCTTTTCGGATGAAGAGCCGTTTATTTTTGTGTGATTATGGGGTGAGGAATGAGAAATGTGTCAGATGTGAGGGCGTGATGACGGGACATGATGCGCTGAAAAAAGACTAAAAATGTGAGGACTGATGGCGTCTGGCGGCATAAATGTATGATGAAAGATGAAATGGCGTATTGTAAGTAATCGTGGCTGTAAACTGCAATGTTTAAAGCTGTTTCTGTGAATGAGTGGGGATAGTGTTTTGATATCGCCGTCTTTTGTTTTAAATTGATATTTTAAAGCGGCATGAGGCGGCGGCCGGCCTTAAAATTTAATGAAATAATCTTTGTATTTTTAACCCATATTTTTTGCGACTTTTATTCTAAAATCCTATCTTTGTAAAGGCAGAGAGAAGGTTTGCGGCATGTTGTGGCGTCTTTGAGGCGACGGCCGGCAGCAACATTCTGCCATGCATCTAATAAGAAAAACATAAAGAAACTATACAATATTTTAATAATACTATGGCAAAGATAAAACAGATTGTGGAGTGCGTGCCCAACTTCAGCGAAGGACGCGACAAGAATGTTATAAAACAGATTACCGATGTGATTGAGGAAGCCGGCGGCGTAAAACTGCTCGATGTTGACCCGGGTGAGGCTACTAACCGCACGGTGGTTACTTTTGTTGGTGAGCCCGAGGCTGTTGTCGAGGCTGCTTTCAAGGCTGTTAAGAAGGCCGGTGAACTTATAGACATGCGCAAGCATCATGGTGCTCATCCGCGTATGGGCGCTACAGACGTGCTGCCGCTGGTGCCGGTAAGCGGAATAACTCTTGAAGAGTGTGCCGAGCTGGCAAGAAAACTGGCAAAGCGCATTGCCGACGAGCTGCAGATACCATGCTACTGCTATGAAGAGGCCGCTCTGAAACCTGAAAGACGCAATCTGGCCGTGTGCAGAGCCGGTGAGTATGAGGCGCTGCCGGAGAAGATGGGCGACGCCGACAAGGCTCCCGACTTCGGTGCAAGACCCTTTGATGAGGGCGTGGCACGCACGGGATGTACGGCTGTAGGAGCACGCGACTTCCTGATTGCCGTAAACTTTAACCTTAACACCACATCTACACGCAGGGCAAACGCAGTGGCCTTTGACGTGAGAGAGAAGGGAAGACCGGTGCGCGAAGGCAACCCGATAACAGGCAAGGTGAAGAAAGACGCAGACGGAAAGACGATAATGCAGCCCGGTACGCTGAAGTCGACAAAGGCCATAGGATGGTTTATCGAGGAATACGGCATCGCACAGGTGTCAATGAACATAACTAACATCAACGTTACGCCGCTGCACGTGGCATTCGACGAGGTGTGCCGCTGCGCTCAGAACAGAGGACTGAGAGTAACGGGAACAGAGATCGTTGGTCTTGTGCCAAAACGCTCTATTGTAGACGCCGGCAAGTATTTCCTTGAGAAACAGCACAGATCGACAGGTATTCCCGAAGAAGACATAATGAATATAGCCGTGAAGTCGATGGGACTCGACGACCTGCGTCCGTTTGTACCCGAGGAGAAGGTTGTGGAGATGCTGCTCGAGGCCGACCAGAAGAAGGCTAAGAGACTGACGGCGCTGACAGTGAAGGGATTTGCTGACGAGACAGCAAGAGAATCTCCTGCACCCGGCGGCGGATCAGTGGCTGCATACATGGGAGCACTGGGGGCCGCGCTGGCAACGATGGTGGCTAACCTGTCGGCACACAAACCCGGATGGGACGACCGCTGGAACGAGTTCAGCCAGTGGGCAGACAAGGGCATGGTGCTCGAGACAGAGCTGCTGCGCCTCGTTGACGACGACACAGAGGCCTTTAACCGCATAATGGCAGCCTTCGGAATGCCGAAAGGAACAGACGAAGAGAAGCAGCTGCGCTCAGAGGCTATACAGAAGGCAACACTGTTTGCTGCACAGGTGCCGCTGGAGACAATGAAGACATCGGCACAGGTGTTCGAACTGTGCAGGGCGATGGTAGAGACCGGCAACCCGAACAGCGTATCTGACGCAGGCGTTGGCGCACTGGCAGCAAGAGCAGCCGTGATGGGTGCAGGACTGAACGTCAAGATAAACGCTTCGTCGCTGAAAGACCAGGATGCAGCCAAGGCGCTGATAGGTGAGGCTGAGGCGCTGATGGCTGAGGCTACAAAGCAGGAGGCTGAGATAATGCAGATGGTTGGGCGAGTAATCAGCGGAAACTGATTGAGGCAAGACCGGGAGAAACATAACGAATAAACAACAGAAAAATCCTAAATATTATGACAAACGAGGAATTTAAGGCGGCGATACGTGCCGGCATACCAGACGTGCTGCCGGAGCCGCGTGAGTATGACAAAGAAGTGAACCATGCGCCAAAGCGTAAGGAGATACTTACAGAAGACGAAAAGAAGCTTGCACTGCGCAATGCCCTGAGATATTTCCCTAAGAAATTCCACAAGACACTTGCACCGGAGTTTGCTGCCGAGCTGCGCGACTACGGACGCATATATATGTACAGATTCAGACCTACATACGACATGTATGCACGCAGCATTGACGAGTATCCGCACAAGTCGGAACAGGCTGCTGCCATCATGCTCATGATACAGAACAACCTGAACCCGGCAGTGGCTCAGCATCCTCATGAGCTTATCGTATACGGAGGCAACGGTGCCGCATTCCAGAACTGGGCACAGTATCTGCTGACTATGAAGTATCTGAGCGAGATGACAGACGAACAGACACTCGTGATGTATTCAGGTCATCCGCTGGGACTCTTCCCGTCGCACAAGAATGCTCCGAGAGTGGTTGTTACAAACGGTATGGTGATACCTAACTACTCAAAACCCGACGACTGGGAGCGCATGAACGCACTTGGCGTCAGCCAGTATGGACAGATGACAGCCGGATCGTATATGTATATCGGTCCGCAGGGCATCGTTCACGGCACAACGATAACCGTGCTCAACGCTGCACGCATGCAGATGAAGAAAGAACCGGGCCGCAAGGACATACACGGCATGCTGTTCGTGTCGTCAGGTCTTGGCGGTATGTCAGGTGCACAGCCTAAGGCTGGAAACATTGCCGGAGTGGTCAGCGTTGTTGCCGAGATTAACCCCAAGGCTGCACAGAAGCGCTATGACCAGGGCTGGGTGGACGAACTGCACTCTGACCTGAACGAACTGATACCGGCAATAAGAAAGGCCGTAGAGGAGCGCAAGACTGTGTCTATGGCATATGTGGGCAACGTGGTTGACCTGTGGGAGCGTCTGGCAGAAGAAAACATAAAGGTAGACCTTGGTAGCGACCAGACATCACTGCACAACCCGTGGGCAGGAGGATATTATCCTGTTGACATGACATTTGAGGAGTCGAAGCAGATGATGGCAGAGAATCCCGAACTGTTCCGTGAACGTGTGCAGGCATCTCTGCGCAGGCAGGTTGCTGCAATCAACAAGCTGACAGAGCGCGGCATGTACTTCTTCGACTACGGAAACGCATTCCTGCTGCAGTCAGAGCGTGCTGGAGCCGACATCATGGCTGCCGACGGCAAGTTCAGATATCCTTCATACGTTCAGGACATCATGGGTCCGATGTTCTTCGACTACGGCTTCGGTCCGTTCAGATGGGTATGTACATCAGGCAAGCCCGAAGACCTGGCTGTAACCGACCGTCTGGCTGTAGAAGTGCTCGAGGAGATATGCAAGACAGCACCGGAGGAGATACAGCACCAGATGGAAGACAACATCCACTGGATAAAGGAGGCCGGCCGCAACCATCTCGTAGTAGGCTCACAGGCACGTATATTGTATGCCGACGCCGAAGGCCGCGCAAAGATAGCTCTGGCATTCAACGAGGCAATAAAGAAGGGCGAGATAACACGTCCGGTAGTGCTTGGCCGCGACCATCACGACGTATCAGGAACAGACTCTCCGTTCCGTGAGACAAGTAACATATACGACGGTTCGCAGTTCTGTGCCGACATGGCTGTTCAGAACGTTATAGGCGACTCGTTCAGAGGTGCCACATGGGTATCTATCCACAATGGTGGCGGAGTAGGCTGGGGCGAAGTTATCAACGGCGGCTTCGGCATGATGATAGACGGAGGCGAAGACAGCGCACGCCACATACGCGAAATGCTGTTCTGGGACGTAAACAACGGTATTGCACGCCGCAGCTGGGCACGCAACGAAGGCTCTATACACAGCATTGAGCGCGAAATGGAACGCACCCCGAACCTGAAGGTTACGATGCCTAACTTCGTGGATGATGAGATAATAGATAACGCAGTGAAGTAAATTCAGTAGTTAAAGTAGTTAGAAGGAGTTAAAGTAGTTAAAGTCAAATGCCTTGAAGTAATTAAGTAAATAATTAAGGACTAAGAAACAATGTCCTGATTATGAAACAAGATTAGGCGTTAGTCAATTATGAATTATAATTTATAATTGTGTGTCCACAAAACATATGACTTTAACTCCTTTAACTACTCTAACTCCTTTAACTCCTAAACACACACATAACTTTAAATTTAAATACACAATGATTCACAAAATATCAGCAGAACATCTCACGATTGAACGTATCGGTGAGATAATAGAAAAAGGTTATAAACTCGAACTTAGTGAAGACGCACGCAAGCGCATCGTACGCTGCCGTGAATATCTCGACAAGAAGATAGAAGAGACAGAGAAGCCTATCTATGGCGTAACAACAGGATTCGGCTCTCTCTGCAACGTGTCTATCGGCAACGACCAGCTTTCGCAGTTGCAGATAAACCTGATGATGTCGCATGCATGCGGCACAGGCGACCGCGTGCCTAACGATATAGTAAAGATAATGCTGCTGCTGAAGATACAGTCGCTGAGCTATGGCTACTCAGGCTGCAAGCTTGATACTGTAGAGAGACTTGTCGACTTCTTCAACAACGATGTTTATCCTATTGTCTACATGCAAGGCTCACTTGGCGCATCCGGCGACCTTGTGCCTCTGGCACACCTCTGTCTGCCGCTCGTAGGACTCGGTGACGTAGAGTATAAGGGTAAGGTGATGACAGGAGCCGAGATGCTGAAAGAAAACGGATGGGAGCCGATACAGCTCGGATCTAAAGAAGGTCTGGCTCTGCTCAACGGAACACAGAACATGAGTTCGTTTGCCGTATGGGCATTGCTGCAGGGCGAACGCCTGAGCAAATGGGCAGACAAGATTGCTGCCATGTCGCTCGACGCATATTATGGACTGGTGTCTCCTTTCACAGACGCCGTACATCAGGTAAGACCTCACAAGGGCCAGATACAGACAGCCGCAAACATGAGGCAACTGCTTGAGGGCAGCGAGATAATAGAGAAGCCCAAATCTTATGTTCAGGACCCGTATTCGTTCCGCTGCATTCCGCAGGTTCATGGCGCAGCCAAGGACTCAATGGCATACGTTAAGTCAGTGATCGACACTGAAATCAACTCGGCAACAGACAACCCGACTGTATGTCCTGACGAAGACCTGATTATCTCTGCCGGAAACTTCCACGGAGAGCCTATCGCACTGCCTATGGACTTCCTTGCAATGGCACTGAGCGAACTGGCTAATATCTCAGAAAGACGAATCTACAAGCTCGTGTCGGGCACAAGAGACCTGCCAAGTTTCCTCGTTGCAACTCCAGGCGTAAACAGCGGATTTATGATTACACAATACACAGCTGCGTCAATAGTAAGCCTTAACAAGAATCTGTGCTCGCCTGCATCAGTAGACAGCATACCTTCGAGCCAGGGTCAGGAAGACCATGTGAGCATGGGTGCCAACGCTGCAATAAAGCTCTATAAGGTGGTGCTCAACACGGAGCGTGTGCTGGCAATAGAGCTGTTTAATGCTGCTCAGGCTCTTGAGTTCAGACGTCCGCTGAAGTCGTCGCCTGTAATCGAGAAGCTGCATGATGAATACCGCAAGGTAGTGCCGTTCATCGTGAACGACGAAGTGATGTATCCTCACATAAAGAACTCTATTGACTTCCTGAGAGAGCATGCCGAATAAGCATGACGCCAAGGAAAACGTAAAATAATCAAGCCGATGAGACTGCTTGTAAAGAATATAAAGACACTGGCCGGAATAGACCGGCACGGCAAGCTGAGGCTGCAGGGCAGCGAGATGCAGACGCTGGAGCAGATAAACGACGCCTATCTGACAGCCGAAGACGGACTGATAACCGGATTCGGCACGATGGACAGTCTGACGGATGCTGAAGCTGCTGCAGACACCGTTGTCGACGCCGAAGGCGGAACGCTGATGCCGTCATGGTGCGACCCGCATACCCACATAGTGTATGCGGGAAGCCGCGAGGGCGAGTTTGTCGACAAGATAAGAGGCCTGAGCTATGCCGAAATAGCCAAACGCGGCGGAGGCATACTCAACTCTGCCGACCTGCTGCACACCATGACAGAGGACCAGCTCTATGAGCAGGCCATGAGGCGTGTGCGCGAGGTGATGATGAAGGGTACGGGCTGCGTTGAGATAAAGAGCGGCTACGGCCTTAACATCGAAGACGAGCTGAAGATGCTGCGCGTGATAAGGCGCATAAAGGAGACGGCACCTATAAAGGTGGTGTCTACCTTCCTTGGTGCGCATGCAGTAGGACGCCAGTACACCCAGGACGAATATGTACGTCTTGTTGTAGAGGAGATGATACCAGAGGTAGGGCGCGAGCATCTTGCCGACTATGTAGACGTGTTCTGCGACGAAGGCTTCTTTACCCCAGAAGAGACCGACCGCATACTTGAGGCCGGAGCAAAATGGGGAATGCTGCCCAAGATACATGCCGACGAACTGGCATCGTCGGGCGGTGTAGAGATAGGCGTGAAGCGCAATGCCTTGTCTGTAGACCATCTGGAGAGCATGACCGAAGAGGAGATAGAGTTGCTGCGCGGCAGCGGCACTATGCCTACGGTGCTGCCCAGCACGTCGTTCTTCCTTAATCTGCCTTATGCACTGGCACGTAAGATGGTTGACGCCGGACTTGGCGTTGCCGTTGCCAGCGACTATAATCCCGGATCAACTCCGTCGGGCGACATGAAGTTTATTGTGTCTCTGGCATGCATCAAGCTGAGACTGCTGCCTGCAGAGGCCATCAATGCCGCCACGATAAACTCGGCTTATGCTATGGGGCTCAGCCGCGACTACGGTTCGATAGCCGTGGGCAAGGTGGCTAACTTCTTTATAACAGAGCCGATACCTTCGATTGACTACATCCCTTATGCCTACACGTCGCCTGTGATACGCCGCGTGTTTGCCCGAGGGCAGGAAATAGGCTTCTGACCACAGGCCGGCAAACAGCCTGCGGAAAGTATTAGATGTTAGTAATAAATATAGCTTTTGCGCAATCGCGGCATAAGGTGTTATGCCGCATTGCGCACTTTTTGTCTTATATGCAGCCATTGTTCGTGGCTGCTTTTATTTTGTCTCTTATTTAGCTTGTGCCGTTTGTGTAGTGTCGATATATAGCATTTTGTAATGTGCGTGAGCAGAATGTGTCCCGATTATGTTAAGTAGAGTGTGCAAAATGCAAGCATACAAGTGCGTATATTTTAAAAATATTACTATGTTTTTAACAAAAATATTTTTATCTGTCAGGTTTTTTATTGTAATTTTGCGCCCTGAAAATCAAATGTAACTAGATTATTGGTGTCCTTCAAACCATTCCTGCATATCTTGACTTATTGTAACAATAGGACAACTGTGCCATGTCTGGTGAGAAAGGGCATGTTAATTGCCTTAATACTTGCGTAAAGAAGGCTCATGGATGTTTGCAGGACAACGGTATAACTAGATTTATAATATGTAGCATGCCTTTTAGATAAAGAGCATCAAGGTGTTTAGTTAAGGTGAAAGATTAATTCTGATGAAATCGCTTAAACTGTTATTATTGCTGAGTATGTTGCCTATTGCCGCGGCATTTGCCGGAGGCGACACGCTTAGATATAAGCTGGAGACATCGGCCAATGTGTCTACGGGCGACTATGCCCCTATGTGGTTTACGGCCAACCGCTATGGCCTGTCTGGTGTAGAGCCGTGCAGCGGATATCTCAGAGCGGGTGTAGACTATGCCGGAAAGTTGGGTGCCGACTGGCGTCTGGAGGCAGGACTCGACTTGGCCGGAGCCGTTAATCAGACTTCAGACTTTGTCGTTCAGCAGGCTTTTGTCGATGTGTCATGGCGCAATATAACGCTGAGCATAGGCAGCAAGGAGCGCGAAGCCTTTCCGCTGGACAAGAACATGGGGCTAAGCAGCGGCATGATGGTAGAAGGTCCAGGGGCACGTCCTGTGCCGCAGGTGCGTCTTGAGGTGAAGGAATATCAGAATCTGCCTTACACCAAAGGATGGGTGGCTGCCAAGTTTCATTTCGGCTACGGATGGCTGACAGACGGCGACTGGCGGTCGGACTTTGTAAAGCCAGGCGAGACGTTCACCAGAGGCGTGATATATCACAGCAAGTCGGCCATGCTTAGAGTGGGAAATCCAAAGAAGATACCAGTTACGATGGAAATCGGAATGATCGAGGCGGCACAGTTTGGCGGAAGCAAGTGGCGCAAGAATGACGACGGAACCACAACGTGTGTGGCAAAGATGCCCGGCGGGATAAAAGAATATCTGAAGGCCATCATACCTATACAGGAGAGCACGCTGCAGAACGTGGAGGGCAACCATGTGGGAAGCTGGAACTTTGCGCTCAACTATACGGCGCCGACATGGAAGCTGAGATGCTATTACGAGCATTATTTCGACGACCACTCGCAGCTCACGTGGCAGTATGGACGCTGGAAAGACGGGCATATAGGCGTGGAACTAACGTTGCCGGAGAATCCCTTTGTGTCCACTCTGCTGTGGGAAGGGCTGTGCACAACCGACCAGACCGGACCGCTGCTTTATGACGGTGTTGGCGGTTCGTTTCATGAGATACAGATGAGCGGCGGCGACAACTACTATAACCACGACTACAACTGGCAGCACTGGGGTATGGGAATGGGCCATCCGTTTCTGCCCGGACCAATATATAATGCCGACGGAACCAATATGTTCAGGAGCAACCGCGTAAAGGCCCACCATATAGGCATTGGCGGCAATCCGTCTGACGAGTGGTCGTATCGCCTGCTGCTGTCGTACATGCGCCACTGGGGAACATACAAAGTGCCGCTCGACCGCATGATGCGTCAGGGAAGCACGCTGGCAGAAGTGGCATACAGTCCGCGTAAAGCTGCGGGATGGAACTTCAGACTGGCCTGCGGATACGACAAGGGCAGCTATATAGGCGACAGCATGGGCTGCATGATAACAATAACCAAAACAGGAGTTTTATGGTCAAGATAATAGGATGGATCGTTGCTGCCGTCATGGCTCTGGCTATGGCGGGCTGCGACTTTAAGGAGCCTGTAAACAGCGATATAGAAGGATTCTGGAAACTGGAACGCTTTGAGACGAGGGCCGACGGACGCATGCACGAGTGTACGCGCCTTTATTACAGCATAACGAGATACGTGGTTGAGGTGTCCGAGAAGCAGGGTCCAAACGGCTATGGCACATACATAGGTCGCTTCGGATATGAGGACGGAGAGACAAAGGTGGTGATGAAAGACTTTAAGCAGAGGGCTGCTACGAGCGACAACGGCGTTGACGCTACCGTGGAAGACCTGCTGCCGTTCGGAATCAATTCTACTGAGACAACCTTTGATGTGGTGGTTGCCGACGGCGACAATCTTGTATTGCGCTCTGATTATGCCACGCTGCAGCTCACGCGCTTCTGATTTGTCCTGAAAAAGACATCATGGTTCAGCTGCATTGTTGATTTATATCTGATGCGTTGTCGTCAGTATTCCCCTTTATGCCAGCCTTTTTATGGCATTATTTAGTGTATGCCGGTCCATGTCCGTCTTTCCGTTTATCGTATTTATTGCTGCCGCTGAAGATTGCCGTGCGATGTAAATACGCGCTTTTGCTTTCAAATAAACTTAAATGCGGCCGTATGTCGCAGCATTGTGTCGTTGATGGGTGTCTGTGCTGGTTCAAAATGACACTACGCGATGCATTCGTTTATTACAATTTAACCCAAATCGGTCATTAGACAGCATATTATTTTATCAATTTTGTGCATTGATGCTTTCAGCCGGTCTTTTTGTTTCTATTGGCGTCTTTTCGTAAGATTTTTCTTGACATAGCCCGCTATGACTGCGAAAAATCTAACGAAAATCCTCTCAAAATAAAGCAAAAATCCCGACCGAATCCTAATGACTGATTTGGGTTAAAAGACCTTTATTATTTTGTTATATTCCCAACTTGCATTATCTTTGCACAAAAATATGCAGCGTTACGGCGGCTAAAGCCCGTTTATATGTCGTGTGCACTGTTGCCGTTGCGTAACGAAACCGTGTAAATTTAATGAGCAGACGTTTATATCCTATTCTGAATTTTATAAGTCACAACAAATATTGGATTGTGATAATTTTCGGTGTCCTCATTGTCGGGTTCCTCGATGAGAACAGCCTGCTGAAGCATGTGCGCAACAGAATACTCGTGAGCGAGCTGAAGGAGCAGATTGACGCCTACAACATGCAGTATGAGCAGGACGAACAGAAGATAAAGGAACTGAAGCGCAACCCCAAGGCCATCACAAAGATAGCTCGCGAGAACTACTTTATGAAAGCCGACGACGAGGATATATTCGTGCTTAGTGATGACCAAAAACCAGTAACAGATAACGATGAAACAGCTAAATAAACTGCAGACTATTGTTCTGCTTTCGGGTGCGGTGCTCATGGTGGCCGGTGCCGGACTTTATGTCTTTGGCACGATGCTCATGGCTTCGTGGATATTTCTTGTGGGTGCCTTGTGCTTTGCTTCTATGCAGATGATGCAGACCTACAGCGGCAACAACTTCACCATCAGGCGTCTGCGCCGTATCATGGTCACGGGCGACGTGCTGTTTATTCTTTCGGCACTGCTGATGGTCGAAAACTCTTATGGCCTGCTGCTGCCCCTGTTTCTCAAGCTTTCGCCCGACGGATACTTCAATTACGTCACTTATGTTCACAACAACTGGGTGCTCCTGCTCCTCGTTGCTGCCATGCTTGAGATTTATACAACTCACAGAATATCAGGCGAGCTGGCTAAAGAGGCAAAAAAACTCTAAAAGTCAGTGTATTTATTTTAAATTGCATGAAAAATTTTTCTTACATCGATAATACGTTGTAATTTTGTGCTAATATTACAAAACAAGGTTATGGTTAAGACTCTTTTAACTCTTCTGGGGGCTTTTGCCGTGTTTACGTCGTGTGTAAACTCTTACAACATTCAAGGTTCATCTAATGTTCCTACGTTAGACGGCCGCATGCTGTTTCTTAAGGTTTATGAAGGAGACGACCTGAAGAATATCGACTCTTGCGACATCGTTCACGGACAGTTTCATTTTTCGGGGGCGCTCGATTCTACGCGTATAGCAACTCTCTTCATGGACGATGAGAGCCTTATGCCGGTGGTGCTTGAGAGCGGCGAAATACAGATAAAGATAGACAACACGCAGCAGAAGGTGAGCGGAACGCCGCTTAACGACAAGCTGTTTAAGTTTATCGAGAAGTACAACCAGCTGGAGAGCGAGGTAGGCGAACTGGGCCACCTGCAGAGTCAGGCCATAATGGACGGACACGACATCAACGAGGTGAACGCAAAGCTGTCGCAGAAGGCTGCACAGATTGTTGAGAAGGAAGACAAGCTCGTAACGTCGTTCATCGTTGAGAACTTCGACAATGTGCTGGGTCCGGGCGTGTTCTTCATGATTACAGCCGGCCACAGATATCCCGAGCTTTCACCCTGGATTGAGGATATAATGAGCAAGGCAACTGACAACTTCAAGAACGATCCTTACGTGCGCGATTATTACCGCAAGGCACAGCAGAACCAGGCCATAATGAACGGTACGGCAATGCCCGACGGAACAGACGACCCGACGCTGGCGCCTCCTACGCCCAACGAACTGGCACAGCCGGGATCAGAAGACTCTCTGAGCGAGGCTGTTGAGGGAGCAGAGTGACAAGGGAGTCAGGCTTAGCCGCAAAAAAGGAACATATACAGGGGCTTTAAAAGATATTATGAGATTATTGATAAAAGACGCCACGCTGGTCAACGAGGGAAAGTTGTTCCGTGGCTCGGTTGTCTTGGAGAATGGTTTGATATCAGACATTCTCCAAGACAATTTTATTTCTGGCAGTGAACATTTTGATAAGGTGGTTGATGCCTCGGGGTGCTACGTGCTTCCGGGCGTTATCGACGACCATGTGCATTTTCGTGAGCCTGGCCTTACGGCAAAGGCCGACATAAGTTCTGAGAGCCGTGCTGCGGCCTATGGTGGTGTTACGTCTTATTTCGACATGCCTAACACCGTGCCGCAGACCACTACGCTCGAGGCTCTCGAAGAGAAACGCACATTGGCGGCGGCAAAGAGCCACGTCAACTATTCGTTCTTCTTCGGTGCAACCAACGACAATGTCGACCTGTTCAGCCGGCTCGACGTTCATCGTGTGCCCGGCATAAAGCTGTTTATGGGCTCGTCAACGGGCAACATGCTCGTTGATCGCCGTGAGGCTCTCGAACGTATATTCAGCGAAGCCCGTGTCCCCGTCATGACACATTGTGAGGACACCGGCATAATCAATGCCAACATGGCTGCTGCAAAGGCTGCTCATGGCGACGATCCCGATGTGGCTCTGCATCCGCAGATACGCAGCGAGGAGGCTTGCTATAAGTCTACAGAGCTTGCCGTAAGCATGGCGCGCAAGCATGGTGCGCGTCTTCATGTGGCTCATCTTACAACGGCTCGCGAGCTGCAGCTGTTTGAGCCGTGGCACGATGCCATGCCTGATATAACGGCTGAGGCTGTGGTTGCCCATCTGTTTTTCTCTGACGCCGACTATGCCACGCTTGGCACAAGGATAAAGTGCAACCCGGCTGTAAAGACACTTGCCGACCGCGACGCTCTGAGACGTGCACTCTCCGACGGCCGCATATCAGTAATAGGCACCGACCATGCCCCCCATCAGTGGGCCGACAAGCAGGGCGGATGCGCCCGTGCGGCCTCAGGCATGCCCATGATACAGTTCTCGCTTGTGTCCATGCTCGAGCTTGTAGATAATAAAGTTATGCCTATAGAACGGCTCGTAGAGCTTATGTGCCACAATCCCGCACGCCTTTTTGATGTGCACGGGCGCGGTTTTCTCCGCAAGGGCTATAAGGCCGATGTCGTTGTTGTGCGTCCCGGCAGTCCGTGGACGGTTACGAAAGACGTCATACAGAGCAAGTGCGGATGGAGCCCTATGGAGGGACATACGTTCAACTGGCGCGTGGTTCACACGTTCTGCAACGGCGTGCATGTCTACGACGACGGACGTTTCCTCGACTCTTGCCGTGGTGAGGAGATTGCCTTCAGATAATGGGCTGTAGTTGATGTTTAGTTAAAAATTAATCTTCTGAAAAAATGATTGCAAGGATATTCGTGCTTTTGGTGTTGATGATAATCCTGTCTGACATCTACATCGACAGAAGACTGCTGCGCCGTAAGACCAGATATTTGTGGTGGCAGCGCCTGTTGTGGTGGACTCCGGGTATCATTCTCTTTGTCTATACGCTGGTGCTTACGTTCTCGCGCGATTTTGCGCCCGAGCGCATCGAGTTGCTCAACGTTTATCTGTTTCTTTTCGGTGTGCTGGCAATCCCCAAGTTTATTTTTGCCGTATGCTCGTTGCTCGGCTGGGGACATTGCCGCTATCATCACACAAAGAACAACTGGGGCAACCTTGTCGGACTGCTGCTGGCCATAGGTCAGATATATATCGTGGTCTACGGCAGCACCATAGGCTTCAGGAAGCTCGACATACGCCATGAAGACTTTTATTCTGCCGACCTGCCTCAGGCCTTCGACGGCTATCGCATAGTGCAGTTTAGCGATGCCCATCTCGGCACTTACCGCGGAAAGGACAAGAAGGTGTTTGAGCGTATTGTTGACAGCATCAACGCTCAGAAGGCCGACATGATAGTGTTTACGGGCGATTTGCAGAACATGTCGCCCGAGGAGCTTTACGAGTTTATTCCGCTTCTGAGCAGCCTTAGCGCCAAGGACGGCGTTTATTCTGTTCTCGGCAATCACGACTATTCTGACTATATTAAGGCCGACGACGTTGTTAAGGTGGCAAATGAGCGTGAGATTATCAGTCGTGAGCGTGAATTTGGCTGGACGCTATTGCTCAACGAGAACAAGACCGTTAAGCGCGGCAACGACTCGATAATTGTTGCAGGCGTTGAGAACGACGGCCGTGGCGGTGAGCCTAAGCGCACAGACCTTAAGAAGGCGATGGCCGGAGTAGACAGTTCGAGCTTTGTGCTTATGCTTGCTCACGACCCGCGTCTGTGGCGCAAGGAAATCCTGCCAGGCAGCAAGGCGCAGCTTACTTTGAGCGGTCACACTCACGCCATGCAGTTCAGCGTCTTCGGCATGTCGCCGGCCAGACTGATGTATAGAGAGTGGGGCGGTCTGTATCATGAAGGCAACCGTGCCATCAACGTGTCTGTAGGCACCGGCGGCTTCATCCCCTTCCGCTTTGGAGCAAGCCACGAGATATCGGTTATTACGCTGCACAGGAAGGGAGCTTAAGTGAAGAGCAGGCGCAAAAGCGCAAATAAAAATGAAAAATTAAAAGTGAAAAACGCCTGACGGAAGTGAAGAGTTAAGAGTGAAGAGTGAAAAATCCAAATGTTAGCGTAGTGCGTGCGAAAAGAACCAAGAAGGCTAATGTGCCGGCTGATCTGTAATCGGCCGGAATCTAATATAAGGAGAGTGAAGAGTGAAAAATCCAAAAGCTAACGTAGTGCGTGCGATAAGAACCAACAAGGCTAATGTGCCGGCTGATTTGCAATCGGTCGGAAATGAATATCAGAACCGAAGGTCAGCGCAGCTAATTTTTTAATCCGATTACTTCCTATTTAGCATCACCTCATACTTTTAATGCAAACATAGCATTAAATTTTTCATTACTCACTTCATAAGGCAGCGGTATTTTTAGCGGATCTCAGATCCTTATATTATATTCCGGCGGAGCGCAGATCCGCCGGCACATTACCAAACGTAGTGATTATGAAGTTATGATAAGAATCAACAAGGCATTTGACTCTAACTACCAGCTTATCTAAGTGAGCGATAACTACTTTAACTCCCGCCTCGAAAGCACAGATCAGCCGGCACAATAGCAACGTAGTGCGTCTTACGAAAGTGAAAAGTTAAAAGTGAAAAACGAAAAATCCAAATGTATTGTGGTTTCTACTTGTAAGCAATACGTTTGCAATTGGATTTTTCACTCTTCACTTTTAGTTCTTCACTTAAATATGCTCCTAGCTCACCTTAGTGAGCGATAACTTCTCTAACTACTTTAACTTCCGACTCGAATCCACAAGAGTTTTTCATTTTTAACTTTTCATTGCGCTTTTGCGGCTTAATTTGCCGGTAGCCCGGAGGGCTTAACTTTGGTAACCGTGGGTCATTACCCACGGATTAAAGTCCTGGTAATGCGAGCACCCGAAGTGGTGCTATTCTTGTTTTTATGTTACTTACTTGTTTGCTTTTGTGTCCGTTATTTGCTCCGATATAGCACCACTTCGGGTGCTCATAGTTTGTTTTGTTATAGGCCGTGGGTGATACACCCACGGTTACTTAAGTGTAGCCCTTCGGGCTATAAGTTAGCATCAACCTTTAGCCGGCATAATAGCCTTGTTGGTTATTATCGTACGTACTACGCTAACATTTGGATTTTTCACTCTTCACTTTTAGTTCTTCACTTAAACACGCACTACGTTAGCATATGACTTTAACTCCTAGCCAACTCCGTTGGCGATAACTCCTCTAACTACTTTAACTACTTAAAACGAATCTACTGATTCGGATTCTTCACATACCCCTGATATTTCGGAGTTAGGCCGGCCATAATCTCCTTATAGCTTATGTCCATGCGCTTGCTTATGTCTTCGGCACCCTGTCCTTCTGGGTATATCGGCTTATGTATGGTCAGTGTCAGCGGATGCCATTTCACCCAGAACCATTTGTTTGTCCTTGGCAGCACGTCGAAAGAGCCGTTGATGGTCAGCGGCACTACGGGCAGCTGAAGCTCGTCGGCAAGCATGAAGGCGCCACGCTTAAACGTACCCATATGACCTGTAAACGTGCGCGAGCCTTCGGGGAACACCACCACGCTCATTCCGTCCTTCAGCGTGTGGCGCGCCTTGTCGTATGTCTCCTTTACCTTGCTCGGGCCGCGCTTGTCTACAAATATCTGGTGAGACATCTCGCAGGCAAAGCCAACGAGAGGAATCTTGCGCAGCTGGTGCTTCATCATCCATTTGAAGTTGCGTCCCAGATGACCGAATATCAGAAATATGTCGAACGAGCCCTGATGGTTGCTCACAAACACATACGACTCGTTGTGCTTCAGGTTCTCGCGTCCCACAACCTTTACCGGCAGAAACAGCACCTTAAGTATGGCTGCTGCCCACAGCTTAGGCGGATAGTAGCCCCAGAAGTGGCCGTTGCCAAGCACGCAGCCCACGCTCGTGGTGAGCGACGTAAGTATGGTGAGCACGAGTATTATCGGCAGCGCGATGCATATTTGATATATTCGGTAGATGTATCTCATTGTTAGTTGTTTTTATCGTTAGAATAATATTTGCGGTTAACCTGTCTGTGATGCCTGCTGCATCTGTGGCAGCCTAGTCTGCCTCGGTGAGCGTTGTCGTGTCTGATAAGCCGGGGCGCTCTTTCCCCTCGCTCGTCTTCTGATATTGCGCGGCTTGCGCTTTATGTCTGTATCGCCTTGCGTCCTTGCAGGCCGTTCGGCGTTGTTGCGGTTATGGTGTTGCAGCAGGGCTGCGGCCCTGCTGCATATCCCTTCCTGCTGTCAGTCTTTAATCTTAGGATACTTGCGTGTCCATCCGTCCCAGCGCAGACGCATCACACCGAAGAAAGCCTCACCGAATATGCCGCCGCTCATCTTCGACACGCCTTCACGTCTGTTGACGAATATCACGGGCACTTCCTTAATCTTGAAGCCTATCTTGTATGCCGTAAACTTCATCTCTATCTGGAAGCCGTAGCCCTTGAAGCGTATCTTGTCCAGCTCTATGGTCTCGAGCACGCGGCGCTTGTAGCACTTAAATCCCGCAGTGGTGTCGTGCACCTTGAAGCCCGTCACCATGCGCACATACTTAGATGCAAAATAGCTCATCAGCACGCGTCCTATAGGCCAGTTCACCACGTTCACTCCGCTCACGTAGCGCGAGCCTATGGCAACGTCGTAGCCCTCGTCGTGGCATGCCGAATAGAGGCGCGGCAGGTCGTTGGGGTCGTGACTGAAGTCGGCGTCCATCTCGAATATATAGTCATATCCGTGCTCCAGGGCCCATTTGAAGCCCGTTATGTATGCCGTGCCTAGGCCCAGTTTGCCGCTGCGCTCAATGATAAACAGACGGTCGGCAAACTCGCTCTCCATCAGTCGGTGAACTATAGCCGCGGTGCCGTCGGGCGAGCCGTCGTCTATCACGAGAATATTAAAACATTTTTCAAGCGAGAACACCGCCCTTATAATCTTCTCGATGTTCTCTTTCTCGTTATACGTAGGTATAATGACTATGCTGTCGCTTTTGTTCATGTCCTGAATGTCTTTTGTTTATGCGTGCTATATATGTCTTGTCTCCCTCCGGCTGGCGTCGTCATGGAGCCTTCAACGTTGTTGTCTTCTTCTTCAGATAAATCAGCTCTCAGTAGTGCCCGTGCGTCCTGTCTCCCCGGTCAGTCCTGTCTGCCGCTTATCTTATGTGCAAAGATAATGCAAATCGCGAGCAGAATCATCAAGCTTGCTTGAATGTTATGCCAAGATGCCGCTTATCTTATTGCAAAGATAATGCAAATCGAGAGCAGAATCATTAAGCTTGCTTGAATGTTATGCCGAGATGCAGCTTATCTTATGCAAAGATAATGCAAATTGGCATAACTACAAAATAAAAATTTGCCAACGGAGCCATTATTTTTCGTCCTTGCCTTTTAAAATGACGTTTTTCAGTCAATTTGCTTTATTACATCACGTTTTGCGTAACATTATTTATGACTTTTTTATCAATCGCAATACCATAAACCATAGCCGCCCCATAGTCCGCAACATTGACATGAGCGTCACTTCTTATTCCCAATAGCCCGATTAATATTTGTCAGCTCCCCAGTCCGGTCGGCTTTTCACGTCCATACATTTGCGTTATAAAAATAGTCTCGAAAAATCGTAAGCATTTCTATTGTTTTATGTTTTAAATTGAAAGATTGCGTCTTTGCATATGGCTTCTTGTTAAGCAAGTTCAATGCATTTACTTCTAAACTGTTAATGGCTGAGTTTTGCCTCGTAACTCGGCCACTTTTACATCAAAAGTCATAGGTTTTTTATGCGTAAGTCATAGGTTTGTTTTGGGGATATAATAAGGTGGATATAAAGCACAGGAAAATATTTGTTATTATTGTCGTTTTTGATAAGTTTTGTCATGAAACGGTATAATCCCCAATCGGCTTCAGGCCGCATATAGCTTTATCAATTTTGTTTATTCATGCTTTCTGCCCGCCTTTTGGTTCTATTGGCGCAGGCTAATTATGAAACGTAGTTCGGTCTAACCCAATTATGAATTATGAAACGAAGTTCGGCGTAGCCAATTATAAATTATAAAAGTGCCTGTAAATAATCCAACAAAAAGCCGCTCGATATAAAAAAATACAGACCGAATACTAATAACAGATTTTGTATTATGGCATTTTTTGATTCAAAAAAATTTTTGAACGATGTGGTATTTACAAAATATTTTTATATCTTTGTTCTTTGTGTGCGCCGCTTGAAATCCAGCTGATGTTACTTCTGATAGTGCAGCTGATATAGAGTTCAAGAGCCGTGACGAAGGCGTAGACTTCGATACAAAGATGAAAGAGCTGCAAACCGAAATGAAAGATTTGCTAATACAGGAGGAGGAAAGCAGAAAGGATTTGTTGAATCTGTTTAAAGAGTTGGGCTATGGACTTGAATGACAAAATAATAATCTATCGTTCAGAAGACGGAGAAACACAGCTTAAGGTCAGAATAGACCAAGATACGGTATGGCTTAATGCCTATCAGATAGCCGAACTGTTTGGGCGCGATTCAAAAACAATCCGTAAGCATATAGCCAATGCCATAAAAGAAGAACTAGCTGGCGAAGTGGTTGTCGCAAATTTTGCGACAACCACAGAACATGGTGCGATAAAAGGTAAAAGCCAGACACATGATGTACGTTTCTATAACCTTGATGTCATCATCTCTGTCGGTTATCGGGTCAAATCAAAAAAAGGTGTGGACTTTCGCCGATGGGCAAACAAGGTGCTGAAAGAGTATTTAATAAAAGGCTATGCCGTCAATAAAGCCCTGACAGAACAACGCTATACGGAGCTGAAGCAGCTTGTTGCCGTATTGGGCAGAACGGTCAAGGCACAAGAGGCACTGACTTCTGATGATGCGCTCAATCTGGTGGAAGTGGTTGCCGATTATGCTTATGCCCTTGACACTTTGGACAAGTACGATTACCAGCAACTGGCTGTGGAGCAGACCACTAACGAAGCCAAGTTTCGTGCCACCTACGAAGGAGCCATGAAGGCAATAGAAGAACTGAAGGAGAAATTCGGTGGCAGCCAGTGGTTCGCCAATGAGAAAGACGATTCGTTCAAGAGTTCCATAGGGCAGATATATCAGACTTTCGGCGGGCAAGACCTTTATCCGTCAGTAGAAGAAAAGGCCGCCATGTTGCTTTATCTTGTAACTAAGAACCATTCGTTCAGCGACGGCAACAAGCGCATAGCTGCAACACTCTTCTTATGGTTTATGGCAGGTAACGGCATTCTCTATAATCCTGACGGCACGAAGCGCATTGCCGACAACACTCTTGTTGCCCTCACGCTGATGATAGCCGAGAGCCGCACGGAAGAAAAGGACGTAATGGTGAAAGTAGTTGTAAACCTGATTAACAAGAACAATTATGAGTAAGACAAATTACAAACGCTTGGGTGATTACATCCGCGAAGTGGATGTAAGAAATCGGGATTTGAATGTAACGAAACTATTGGGTGTCGGTATCTCTAAAGAGTTTATGCCATCAATAGCAAATTAAACGGATGATAGTATGAGCAGCAGTTTTATAACAAATAAAGAAAAATTCTTATCGGATATTATCAATGGTATTTTGCCTAAAACAGATGCAGTGGATATATTGGTCGGCTATTTCTATTATTCCGGCTATATGCAGTTATCTGAAAACCTTAAAGACAAACAGATAAGGATATTGGTCGGATTGGATATTGATTTGCACATATCTAAACATATACGGGAAGTTGAGGCCATAAGAAATGAATTCATTTCTCGAAATATTATTAAAGAAGAATACTATAAACAGTTTGTCCATATATTCAATGATTCTGATTTTCTAGATACGGCAGAAAAATTGGAACAATTTAAAATGTTCTATGGGAAAATTTTGGACGGAACATTAGAGATTCGTAAGACATTCGACCCGTGTCATTCCAAAATGTATCTTTTTGCTTATAACGATTTGATGAATGAAGGAGGAGAGTTGCCAGGTGTCTTGATTACAGGTTCCAGCAATCTTTCATATCAAGGATTGAAGGGTCGGTTAGAACTAAATGCCCGGTTCAATGACAAGCAGGATTACGAGGAGGGCAAGAAACTTTTTGATGAATTATGGGAAAGTTCTGTTGTTGTTGCAAGTAAAGACAATCTGGATGAATGGAATAATAAGGTGATGGCCCGTATATGGTACGATAAAATATACTCGCCATATCTCATGTATGTCAGAGTCCTTAAAGAATATTTCAACATACCAACATCTGAAAATCTGCTTACTCCATATGATATTACTGAAGGTAGGTATTCTAATTTAAGATATCAGACCGATGCAGTGCAGATGGCTATTAATGCGTTGAATAACCATAATGGTGCTATTGTTGCCGATGTGGTAGGATTGGGTAAAAGTGTTATTGCCTCTACCATTGCGCGTAATCTAAGATTGCGCACTATCATAGTTTGTCCTCCGCATTTGTATAAGCAGTGGGAAGGTTATCGTGATGAGTTCGGGTTTACTGCTTCTGTGTTTAGTGCCGGAAAGATTGAGGATGCAGTTTTACATTATCAAGAGTTGGTTAAAGATGGTGAGCAGTTCCTGATAATAATAGATGAAGCCCATCGTTTCCGCAACGAATACACGCAGGACTATGCCCTGCTGCATAATCTTTGCTTTGGCAATAAAGTGTTGTTGCTGACGGCTACTCCATTCAACAACCAACCCGCCGATATTTATGCGTTAATAAAACTCTTCCAGATACCTACAAACTCCACATTGAAGACTGTCGAGAACTTAGGTGCTTCATTTAAAGACTTGATAAATAAGTATAAAAAATTGCGTGAAGAGCAAAGGGAAGGCAAAAAGACAGATGAGGAAATAAAAACGCAAGTCAATGATATGGCCAAGAAAATTCGTTCTATTATCAGTCCATTGGTCGTTCGCCGTTCCCGTCTTGATTTGCAGGGCATACCTGAATATGCCGATGATTTGAAACAGCAAAACATACAGTTGGTGATGCCTAATGATCCTGAAGAACTGGAATATGATTTGAGTGAATTGAAAGATTTATATATGACCACTCTTGATAGGATTAATAAATCAGAGGGAAGCAGTGATGATGTTTACCGTTTTAAGGCTGCCCGTTATTCACCTGTCTTATATATAAAAGAAGAGTCAAAAGATAAACTGGCTAAGGAACTTGAAGATAAAACTGGAGTAAAATTCAATCTGTTGCTTGGACGACAGACAAATATATCAAGCTTTATGCGCCATCTGCTTGTAGCTCGTTTCGAGAGTTCGGTAGCGGCGTTTAAGGCTTCATTGGGATATATGATTCAGTCTTCCGAACACATGCTCCGATGGATTGATCAAAGGCGCAAGATACCAGTATTCAAGAAAGGAAACCTGCCGGATGTGTCAGCTTTCTATGACACCAGCGATGACGGTATGGAAGAAATCGAGGAACTTTTCGAAAAGTACGAAGCCCGAGGATTCTTTGAGATAGACATGAAATATGTGAAAGACAGTTTTGTAACTGATGTCAAGGCTGATGTTCAGCTGTTGAAAAATTTACAGGAACAATGGTTTGGCAAGGACAATATGATAAAGTCTGATCCCAAATTGGATTCTTTTATACGCATTGTCCGCAAGCAAATGAAGAATGACCCCAATCGTAAGCTTGTTGTATTTTCAGAATTTGCTGATACGGTGAATTATTTGGGCAAGGCTTTGGTAAATGCAGGACTACCGGCTATGAAATATACTTCTGCTGACGCTACTTCTGCCAACAAAGATCTTATACGTGCAAACTTTGATGCTGGTTTGAAACCTGCATTGCAGCAAAACGACTTCTGTATTTTAGTAGCGACAGATGCCATATCCGAAGGGTATAACTTGCACCGCGCCGGAGCTATTTTTAATTATGATATACCTTATAATCCGACACGAGTCATTCAGCGTATAGGGCGTATTAATCGTATTAATAAAAAAGTCTTTGACCAACTTTACATATACAACTATTTCCCGACAGATGTGGGTGAGGCGGAAACGAGGACAAAAGAGATTTCCACCCTTAAAATGGCAATGATTCATGCCATAATGGGCGAGGACACTAAGGCTCTTACCAAAGAAGAAGACCTCCAGGCATATTTTAAGGAACGCTATCGCAAAGAACTTTCCCGAAATGAAGAGGAATCTTGGGACACACCTTATCGTAAGTTATTGAATAGTCTGAAAGGAACAGACGTTTATAATAATGCTCTTGAGTTGCCACACCGCGCAAGGACAGCCCGTAGAGTCGACAAACCGAAAAAAGGAGTTCTGATGTTCGGACGCAAAGGTGATGACTTCGTTTTCAAAATCGGAGATGCGTTTAATCCTCCCGCCATGATTTCGGCAGAAGAGGCTATTTCGCTGTTCGAAGCAGATATAAATGAGAAGCCTGTCGATTTGAGCAAAAATTTTGATGCAGTCTATCAGCTGGTAAAATCATCGCTCTTCAGTAGCGAAGTAAAGGACAGAAACGAGAAGGAGCAGATAAACGCATTGGCTAAAATCAAAGTATTGATGTCGAAACAAGCATTGTCAAAAGACTATCTTGAAGATTTGGCGCAAGTGGTGAGAGCCGATGCGTTGTCAGGATATGAGATACGGTTTATCAATCAACTGATGCCAAAGGATGCGCCAAAACTGCCCTTGAAAATTTCTGCTGAATATCTGGCACGTATCATCGGCTATCAAAACAAAGTGGACGATGGAGAAGAAACTTTGATTTTGAGCGAAGAACTTCAATAATACTCATAAATAAAAAAGATAAAAGATTTGATTATGGAATTCAATAAAGCATATAGTCGTCAAGAGTTTGTAAATTTCCTGCAAAACAGTTTCTTGCCGGAAGATTTTATCCATACGGAAACACCTGTGGAGTTTAGAACTAAAATGACATATACCCGACATGCCCTGAAGTTGGGAACATCTGCTGCTCTCGATTTGGTTGTGTATGAGGTAAGGCACAATTCAAAAAACGATGCACGTGTTTCACTCTCTAAAGAAGCATTCCGCCTGCTTGCAGATGAAATGGAAGATAGGGCTTTGGTTGTCTTTGTTCCGGAAGACAATAACGACAATTATCGTTTTTCACTTATTGAAATTACGCTCGAAGCGGCAGATAACTCTGCACGTGTGACTCGAAATTACAGTAACCCAAGGCGATACAGTTATTTCTTGGGAAAGGGTATTGCATACTATACTCCAAATAAATATCTTAATGAAAAAGGGCGTGTGGTCGATCCTGATGATTTGCGTAGCCGTTTCTCTGTAGAGGTACTTACCAAAGAGTTCTATCAGGAGTTGAGCGACTGGTATGCATGGGCTATTAAAATCATACGTTTTCCAAATGACCTTAACGACAAGACCGATGATGATAAGTTTAACTGCGAAAGTGCAATCCGTCTGATTACACGTCTTATCTTTGTCTGGTTCTTGAAACAGCGCCATCTGATTCCTGAAGAGTTTTTCGACGAAAAATACATTGCAGATAATCTGATAAAGGACTTCAATCCAAATACGAAAGTGGATTTGTTCTATAAATCGAGTGAAAGCAAATATTATAAGGCAATTTTGCAGAATCTTTTCTTTGCTATGCTTAATAGTCCTATTACTCCTGAAGGTAGTAAAGAACTGTCGGAACGGCATTTTAGAAACGGACGTGGAGACTACGACAACAACAAACTTATGCGTTATGAATCTTATTTTAAGAATCCGCAGTTGTTTGTTGATTTAGCCAATCGGACTGTTCCTTTCTTAAATGGTGGATTGTTTGATTGCCTCGATGATAAAGACAATGACTTGTATTATGATGGTTTCAGCGACCGCGAAGCCGTTAAGAAATCGTTGATTGTGCCGGATTATCTTTTCTTTGGCGAAGAGGCTGGCAAGAATATAGATCTTTCAGAGTGGTATGGCAGTAAGAAAAAGAAGAAAGTTTCTGCCCGTGGTATTATTGACATATTGAAGCGTTATAACTTTACCGTTGAGGAAAACACACCATTCGATAAGGAAGTGTCTCTTGACCCGGAACTATTGGGCAAGGTTTTTGAGAATCTGCTCGCTTCATATAATCCCGAAACACAGACTACGGCCCGCAAACAGACCGGTTCATTCTATACTCCGCGCGAGATTGTTCAATACATGGTGGACGAGAGTCTGGTGGCGCATCTTAAACGCACTGTTGGTGACGACTTGGAGCAGCAATATCGTCAGTTGATGCAATATACTGATGAAGATGTTTCTTTGACAGACAACCAACGCAGACAGATTATGCTGTCGCTCTATAATTGTAAGGTGCTCGACCCTGCTTGTGGTTCTGGTGCATTCCCCATGGGTATTCTGCAACAGATGGTTCATATCCTAAGCCGTATTGACCCTGACAATAAGATTTGGAAGGAAATTATGTTGCAAAAGGCCATTGACGAAACGTCAGAAGCTTATCGCAATTCATCAAATGAAGAACGAAAAGAACTAATTGCAGACATAGAGCGTAGTTTCGATGAAAGTATTAACCGTCCCGACTACGCCCGTAAGCTCTATCTTATTGAAAATTGTATCTATGGCGTAGATATTCAGCCTATAGCCATACAGATTAGCAAACTGCGCTTCTTTATTTCATTGGTAGTAGATCAAAATACCAATACCGATCCTACAGATAACTTTGGCATACGTCCGCTTCCTAACCTTGAAGCAAAGTTTGTTGCAGCCAATACGCTTATTGGATTAGATAAAAAAGATGCGTCTTTGTTTGATAGCGAGGAAATAAAAGCGAAAGAAAATGAATTGAAGATAGCCAAGCACAAAATCTTTGGTGCAAAGACTGTTCGTACCAAGCGTAAATACAAGAATATAGTTAACGACCTTCGTCAGGAGATAGCAGACATGCTATATGCAAATGGTGCTGTTGGGAATGATGAGGCTCGACAGTTGGCATCTTGGGATATGTTTAATCAAAATGCTTCGTCACCTTTTTTCGACTCGGAATGGATGTTTGGAGTAAAGGATGGATTTGATATTGTGATTGGAAATCCACCATATGTATTAATATCGCTTAGTTTATATAAAAAGCTTTATAGTAATTATTATAATTGGCAAGAAGGTAAAATTGATTTATATAGATTATTCATTGAGTGTTCTGTTAAATATTTGATGAATAATTTTGGAATATTAGTGTTAATTACTCCCAACACGTTTCTTACTATTCCTTCTTGTAAACTGTTGCGGAAGAGATTGATTGAATTAACGCATTTTATGTTCATAGATAATTATGATTTGACAGTTTTTGACACAGCTTCTGTAAATAATGTTGTATTTGGATTGACTAAATTGTATATTGAAGATAAATGTAGAGTAGTTATACATAAAGATAAATATCAAACAATTAGTTATATAGATCAAGCTAATTTCAACAAAAATTTAGGCTCCGAAGTATACATTAATGTTCAGAACGATGATGTGCAGATTATCAATAAGATAAGAAATTGTTCTTCAACAACATTATGCCAATGTAACATCCAAATGTGCTTAGGAGAGCAGCCTTATCACAATACAATTCACACACGTGAAGAAATCAAAACTAAATTTCTACACAGTAAAATGCAAGTCAATAGTAATTATATGTTAGAATACGGTGGAAAAAATATTATTCGATTTGGAATAAAGGAACGGAATGATAATTGGTTGGATTATTCAGGTGAATTATATACAAAACCAGAATTTAAGTTCTTTCATAATCCAAGAATTATTCTTAGAGAAATTGTTGGTAAGCAATTAGTGGCAACTTATACGGAAGAAGAGTTTTTGGTTAATAAATCATGTTACATTATTATAAGTAAGAATAATGATAAACATTTTCTTAAATATTTATTAGGTATTTTATCATCTACATTAATTGGATATTATGTCCAAAATGTTGGAGATAAATCAAAACAACGTTTATTTCCAAGAATTACTATGTCGACATTGAAAAATATTCCAATAAAGGTAGATAAATATTTTATGGAAAAAATTATCAACATAGTTGATATATGCTTACATGAAAAAAGACAAAATTTAGGAAAAGATATTCTTTCCAAGGAGATAGAAATAGACTTATTGGTTTATCATCTTTATGGTCTTACTTACGATGAAGTTTTGATTGTTGATCCTCAAACAACTATTACGCGTGAAGAATATGAGAAAGGAGGTATTTTATGAAAGTAACGACCGAAAATATAGAAATCATAAATAAGCGATTGGAGTATTTATATGATAATTTTAACATTAATCCTTTGGATGAAGAAGTTAAAATAGGAGATGAGGATATTTTTATAGGCTTTCCTGATGAGTGGGATGAAGAGAATAGTTATTATTCGGTAGAGGAATTCTTACAATATACAGATGATCTGAATAATATTCAGGTCATTGATAATCATTCTGTTATTGCAGGTAATATAAGACAGACAATTATTTCCGTTGATGAATACTATTATGACCATTTAGTTCCAAATTTGATATTTGAGACAGATAAATATTTTTTAAGAATAGTAAACTATCCCTTTTTAATAGGAATAATAGCTTCACGTGATGGAATTTATAATGAGAATTTTGGAGTTGTCCCTTGCTCGGATTATAAAGCTATTGAAATTATTTATAAAACGGAGGAAAGATGCGAAGAATATGATATTGAATTTATAAAAACATGCTTATATCATATTGCAAGTAAATATGGTGTTCCAATATCTATTGGAGAATTCAGGTCATGGAATGACATAACAGATGAAGAAAATGATGATGTCATAACTGTTAGTTCTTCAGAACTTATTCCATATTGTAGGGCTATGGACTATTATATACAGGGACTTTCTATAGAGAAGGAAGATATAAAATATCTACATTTGTATAAAATAATTGAATATTTTTCTCCGATTGTTTCTAAGAAAACCTCATACGAGCAATTAAATAAAAGGTTAGATGCTTTGCAGGTAGTTGAGAGAGATTCTGAATATTTAGAGTCTATATTCAAGTTGACAAAACAGTACGAGGTATCATTAAAAGATAAAGAATTAGCTAATACTGTTCTAAACGAATGTATTGATATTGTTTCGCTATTTCAATTTTTACCAGACAAAATTCAAAGAACAATCTCAAAAAGTTGTCATTTTGAAGTGAAGAAAATTACCACTTTGAGTCCTACAACTATCGAAGCTGTGAAAAGAGAAATAGCTGATATTTTATATGCTACTCGTAATAGTATAGTGCATGCAAAGTCAAACTATATTTTTACAAGTAAGGAATGTCCGGAAGAAGATTTGGGACAACTGAACGAATTTATGATTAATCTTTGTGAATGTTTATTTATCTGGAATGGAAGACAAAGTAAGGAATATCAATTAAAATAATAAAGAAGTATGGCGGATAATAAATTAAGTAAAAAATATACATTAGAGGAGCATTTGAAATCTTTATCTATAGAGGATAAAGACTATGAGATTTTATATTCTATTTGGGACTTGAATAAGAAGAACTTGAAACAAGGGCTGAACCTAATATCATCATCATTTCCACATTATAGTATTCATGATGTAAATCATTCAATGACTATAATAGATAACATTCAATGTTTTTTAGGAGAAGAACGCATTAAGCGTTTGGGAGCGACAGATACATTTTTAATTTTAATGTCAGGTTTAACCCATGATGTAGGTATGATATTAATGTATAATATTGTCGAGACAGAATGGAAAAATGATGATTTTAAAAATGTATTAGAAGAATTTGCTAATAGTCATGATTCTGTTATAGCAAAATCTGCAAAATTACTTATGAGAATTCATATGAATAAGGCAAAAGAAGATTTTAAAGATTTTAGCTGGGCTTTAAATGTAAAAAATGCAGTAACTATATTGACGGCAGAGATCTTTAGGGCTAAACATGCAAAACAAAGTGCAAATTATTTACGGTCAAATGAAACCTTTAGGCAATTAGCGAATAATTTTCATGCAGAACAATTACCTAGTAGGTTTATGGATTTATTAGCGAATATAGCATTCCTTCATGGAGAAAACTTTGAAACCGTAATGGTTAAATTATATCAAGAGGCAAATGGCTATAAAGGGGATTATATTCATCCTCGTTTCATTGCATATATGATAAGATTAGGAGATTTATTAGATTTTGATAATAATAGGTTTAATATTTATTCAAGAACTATTCTCAAAGAAATACCCGAAACATCTAAATTGCATGAACAAAAGCATGCCTCTGTTAAGCATATGTTAATATCTCCTAATGCAATAGAAGCAGAATTAGATTGTCCAACTGAAGATGTATATAGAGTTTCACGAAGTTGGTTTGATTGGTTAGAAAAAGAAGTAAGCAGCCAAAGTAGAGAGTGGACAAATATCACTCCAAGTGATTTAGGTGGATTGCCACCAGTGATAAGTAAAGATAGTATAAAAATATTATTTAATGGTATTCAATGTAATCCAGAATTACTAAATTTAAAGTTTTCTATGTCTCAAGAAAAAATATTTAGTATTCTTCAAGGGGGAGGAATATATAAAGAGCCTGGATTCGCTTTCATTCGTGAGATTGTACAAAATGCATTTGATGCAAGTAAAATGCAAATGTGGAATGATATTAATTCTGGAATTTATGATTCTTATTTTGAAGACCATGGAAAAAATAAGGATAATATAAAGTTTCCAAATGATATTGCATCATCGATATACAAACAGTATCCAGTTATTTTACAAGTAAAATGGAAAGACAACAAAAATGAAGTTCTTCAAGTTGAATGTATTGATTATGGAACTGGTATATCTGAGGATACGTTATTAAGAATGACAAATCATGTTGGTGAAAGTCGTAAAAAAGATTCAGGATATATTGAAAAGTATAAGAAAATGCCATATTTTTTACGCCCAACGGCTGCTTTTGGTATAGGACTACAATCGGTTTTTTTTGTAGCCTCAAAGTTTGAGATGGAAACTTCATTTTTGGGAGAAGTTTCAAAACAAATAATTTTTAGATCTGCAGCAGATAATCAATATAGTTCTATTGTAAATCTAAATATTGAAAGAAAACGCGGCACAACTGTTAAAGTTGAATTACCTAAAACGCGATTTTATGAGTTGTTTGGAACTTCATTTAATTTTGAGATATTAGATAGCACAGATATCTTTAAAGGCGAAGGAGATGATTTGCATTTAGCTAAGATAGATAATTTTGTTCAAAAAACATTTGGTCATGTGAAGAATATCTATTTTAGATATGAGACAGTTAATAAAGAACGTGAATTTAGTAGATATGTTAATGATGAAGAAAACATAAATTTTAAAACAGATAAAGATTATCGATATAATTGTAGCTATGAAGATGATTATCTTGTTTTTACAATTTTTGAAAAAAAATATGGATCGATATTTAATTTGTGGTTTAATAATGATATAAAACATTCTTATGGGCAACGTTGTAGTTTGTTCTTACGTGATGTATTAGTGTCAAATACTAATTTAAATTTTTGTAAAACTTCCTATCTCGGATTTGAATGGAATTTGTGTAGTCAATCAACTGATCAAGTAGTGGATTTATCGCGTGATAATCTTACCTATAATGGTAGAAGATGGATAACAAATACATTATTAGATGAATTGCTTCCTGATTTTTTGAAACTTATTAAGAATGATTTTCTTGATGAATTAAACAGAGAAAAGAATAAAGAATGTTTAAATATACAATATTTTAATTATTGTATGACATTATTCAGTTGCCATTTAGTTATTGATGATGTTGACAATCTAAAGTCTTTATCCATTCCTAAATCTATGGCTTCGTATAATAAAAATGAAATTACAGCAGATAAAATATTTACAACTGATAGCTTAATTTTGATTACATGTTTTAAAACTAATGAATTTAATGTTATTCAAGAAGATGTAAGACAGAATATAGAGAATGAATACCATAATGAATTTAAGGATAAATTAGTTATATGGGGAGATGACTATTTTCGTAGTGCATTTATATATAATTTTAAGTGTGTTGAAGTCTTAAAATATGGGAATGGATGTCATATTTATAAGTTAGAGAAGATTAATAATCATGAAAAAATAACGAAAGTGAAATGTTCCTCTGATTATTTATTATCATTAGACTCTTTTGTGGGACACATGTGTTCTCGTAGAGCTATATATGGTTTAGAGGGTTATGACAGTTTGATAGTTAAACTAAATTATATTTCTGGGTTTGAATCTTTTCCAGATTATAGTACATGCTGTATTTATTCACCATTTTCTGAAAAAAAACAGATATATAAATTGATGAAAGACATAAATGATAAAGATGAATATGGAATTAGAAGTTATTTGTACAAACATATTAATGATTATATATCTCCATATATGATGAGAATAATAAAAGAATATAATATTGATGACAGCGTAAAAGAAGAACAGATAATAGAAGGATATATATCATTAATAAGCAATTTTATTAAGGCAAAGAAATCTTTAGATAATAATAACAACAAAGCGTAATTGGGGAATATATTGTTTATGTTATGCGAATAAATTCTTATCGTAATGAATCATTTTGAGAATATATAATCAGTCAATGATATTTATGATCAGAATTATTTGAAAATTAGGAGATGTAAAATACATAGTGTCATAGGTATATATTAGGGCTTCCTTGAAATCATGATAAGGAGTCGGAATGTTGGGTTGTGGTGAAACGTGGAAGACCTGTTGACGACGGCACGTTCTGGTATATAGATGCTGTAGAAGAGGCGATGTGCTTCGGATGGATAGACAGCACGACAAAGAAGCTGGCAGACGGGGTGACGGCACAGAGACTGTGCCCGAGAAAGCGGCGCAGCAACTGGTCGGAACTGAACAAGGAAAGATGTCGCAGGATGGAACGGCTCGGGCTGATGACTGACGCCGGCAGAGCCGTGTTGCCGGATATGGCGGACAAGGGCTTTGTGATAGACGATGATGTAATGAAAGAATTGAAGTCGGACCCTGTGGTGTGGCAGAATTTCTGCCGCCTGCCCGAGCTGTATAAGCGTGTGCGCATTGACACCATCCAGATAAAGAAACGGCAGCCGGAACTGTTCAGAAAGCGGCTTGACAAATTTATAGAAAACACCCGAAATGGCGTCATGTATGGTGAATGGAACGATAACGGCAGACTGCTGATGTAATCAGCGTATGTTTCCTTATTAGAGCGTCAAAAAAAGTTCTGCAAAAGGCATCCGCAATACAGAAAAAATCTATAACTTTGTCATCGTTGGTTATTTTTTATATAAAAGCATTGATTCCGGTTTTTGGCTGTTCTTTCTGTCAGACAATGACTTTAAAAAGTAAAAAGCGCCAGGGAGAATAAGGCCTATTGCAACTTGATTGGGATGAAGAATATAAAGGTTCTCTAATGTACTGAAGTAGGGAAGAAAATAATATAATTATCTATACCGCAGCTGATGGGCTGTTATGAATTTTTTAAGATATGAGTTATGAAAAAAATATTTCTACTTTTATATTTGTGTGTTATTCTCAGTAATATCGCCATATCACAGAACATAATGGATGTGAAACAATATTCATTTAGGTCATTAACTTATAATGATACACGTTCTTTCAGGATTGCTTTACCTGCTTCGGTTTATCCAAATGTAAAGTATAATGTGCTGTTTGTCCTGGATGCAGATTATACCTTTGATGTGATCGCTTCGACAGCCGTTTATTTACAGACCTTTGACTATATTCCTCCAACGGCAGTTGTAGCAATCGACTATTCAACTCCCGGAAATAGAAATGATGTAGGATACGACTTGTCCGGCAACAGTCTTGATTCAAGCGGAGAAATGTTTTATAAATATGTTAATACCGATTTGGCAAAGGAAATAGACAGAATTATTCCAACATCAGGTTTTAATACGTTAGTTGGCCATTCATATACGGCAAGCTATCTGAACTATTATATCGATGCAGGGAATGATAATATGACGTCATATATTCTATTCTCGCCTGAAAAGATGGAACGGATGCCTGGCTTTGAAACCAAGTACAAGACAAAGAGTCCGAGTGTCCGCATAATTACAGCTATGGATGATACTGAAGAAAGACAGACTTTTGGCCGGAATTTGTATGAGAACTTTCAGAAAATGAAATATGACGTTAAGCTTCACAGTATTAAAGCAGACCATATGTCTGTAATTCCGGCAGGGATTATGCAAGCCTTGACAAGCTTGTATGACAAATATTACAATATAGACAGTATATACGCTGCCATAGAACGTTCGGACAGTCCTTTATGGGAGACTTTTACAAGCATAAATGAAAATAACAGAACTCTTTATAAACAAGAATTACCAGTTTCAGGCTCATGCATTTCTGCTTTCTTGTGGACGGCCATTCAAAAAGACGAAAAAGAATCAATAGACAAATTACGCGTTTATTATAAGAAAGCCTTGGAAAGTGAAAACTCTGATCCTAATGCATTAGGCGTTATGGGAGATCTGATGAATAAGCTTGGCTTATGGAAAGAGGCAGATTACTACTTGCAACGATGTCTGGACAGATATAAAAAATTGAAACAAGAACATGAAACACTGTATTGGAGAAGAGTGTACTCATTGAATGTCTTACCTAAACTCGGGCAATATAAAAAGGCATGGAAGATATTAGAAGAAGGGAAAAAGATATATCCCGATGATAAAGCTGTATTCTGTTATTATCAAGGAGTGTTATCAATAACAAACGATTTTCTTATAAAGAAAGGCATAGAACAATTGAAAATTGCACTGAAATATCCCGATGTACTGAAAAATAATTTTGTGAACTTGGATGAAGCAGAAGCTCTTTTGAAAAAAGGAATATCAAAGGAAAAAGGTGTAATGCCATAGATTCTCCAATTAGATAAGAAAAATAAGTAAAATTACAAATGAATACGGGTAATCATACTCCATTAATTCAGAATATTGTCAAGGTTTGACTAGACGTAAGAATCTAAAATCTTGATATATGGTTTTGATTTAAAAAAATAATGCTAACTTTGCAGTTAAGCATGCATTGGCTTGCGGAAAATCTTGAATTTAAGATAAAAATATGATAGAGCAAGTTTTGATAAAGAATTATAAGTCGATAAGAGACTTGTCGCTGCCGTTGAACAGACTTAATGTGCTCATTGGTTCAAACGGTGCGGGCAAAAGCAACTTTATTTCATTCTTTGAACTGATTAAGGCTATCTATGAACAAAGGTTTGGAAGCTATACGTTGTCAAAGGGTGGTATAGATAATTTGTTGTATCATGGAAGAAAGAAATCCGCGTCAATAGAAGGATTGATAGATTTTGATAATACCAATGCTTTCTTTTTTGAGATAAAGCCGGCACAGTCGAACAAAGGCTATCTTGAGAATACCGGCGACTATTTTAATTGTCATCAAAGCAAGATAAAAGATTATCCGCAGTGGAACAAAACATTATGGGATTCTGCTGTGGAAGAATCTTCGTTGGCATATAACACTAAATGGAGAGCGGCCTATTTGAGGACATATTTAAAAAGTTTTATGGTGTATCATTTTCATGATACAAGCTTCACTTCTCCTATGCGTGGTGACTGCAACATAAACGACAATGAATGTTTGCGTGATAACGGCTCAAACCTGGCTGCTTATCTGTATTACCTGATGCAGAACGACGAAAAGGCTTTCCGCCTTATCGAGGGCGTTGTACGTTCCGTGGCGCCTTATTTTAAAGGCTTTAAGCTTCGCCCTGACGCCAACAATAATAACAAGATACGTCTGGAATGGGAGGAAAAGGATACAGACATGTATCTCGACGGATACAGTTTTTCTGACGGCACGCTGCGTTTTATCGCTTTGGCAACGTTGTTGTTGCAGCCGAAAAAGCCTGAGGTTATTATTATTGACGAACCAGAACTCGGACTGCATCCTGCTGCTATCAATAAGTTGGCTGAGATGGTGAAAAGTGCTTCTGTAAAGAGTCAGATAATCTTGTCTACCCAGTCAACAAATCTTGTCAACTGCTTTGATGTTGACGACATTATTGTGGTAGACCGTGCCGACAGCCAGTCGGTGTTCCGTCATTTGTCAGGTGATGAATTGAAAAAATGGATGGACGATTATAATCTCACTATCAGTGACCTGTGGGAGAAAAACATGATAGGAGGGCAGCTGTGAAACGTTTGTATATCGTTGTGGAAGGGCAGACAGAACAAGAGTTTGTCAACAGTCTTATTGCTCCATATTTGCAGAAATCTGAAATATATAGCGTCACGCCCGTTTTGATACGCACAAGCAGGAGCGGACGTGGAGGCATGGTTAACTATCAGCATCTGTATAATACTATAAAGATGCTGCTTGCGTCATCGCAGACAGACTTTGTTGTTACTACTTTAATCGATTTCTTCAGACTGCCTAATGATATGCCGAATTATGCAGAGTGTACGGCTGTTAAGGATAAGACACAATGTGTTGAGGCTTTGGAAAATGCTGTTGATGACTCTGTGTGTGATTCGCGTTTCTTTTCTTACATACAGTTGCATGAGTTCGAGGCTCTTTTGTTTTCAAGCAACAAAGGTTTTGAATTTTACTTTTCAGATGAGCATGCAAGTAAGACAGCCTCAATAATTTCTTCTTATGACAACCCGGAAGACATAAACTCTTCTCCTGAAGGTGCGCCGTCAAAACGGCTATTGGCAATAAAACCTGACTACAACAAGGTGCTTGAAGGCAATCTTATTGCGCTGGAAGTAGGAATAGAGGCCATAATAGAAAAATGCCCGCGCTTTGCAGAATGGATGAATAGCATTGTCGAGAAGTGTAAAGATTAGGATGCTTTATTCCTAATTGCCGTTTGTACTAATAATCCCAATAGGTACCTGTTTTTCTTGCCGTTATGGTTATATTAAATTACTTTTACCTATAATGAAAGTATTCGCACGTGGATAAAACTGATAAGATCACAATTTAAAGGCAATCATGCGTTGCTGGGGCAGATGTATAAAATTATAATGACATGAGAATATTTATCGCAATACGATTTACTGAAGCGTTTAAGTCTTCAATATTGGATGCACAGGACGGACTGAAGGAATATGGAGTAAGGGGCAACTATACGCAGCCGGAGAACCTGCATCTTACGTTGGCATTTATCGGCGAAACGGAAAGAGTGGAGGAAATAAAGGCAGCTGTTGATGCCGTTAAGTTTGAACCGTTTGTAATCAGAACGGGCAAGATGGGATGCTTTAACGGCAGAAGCAGGGTGGTGTGGCTCGGCATAGAAGGCGAGGACAAGGTGAAGGCTATAGCGCAACATCTGAGACGCAATCTTGATCAACGCGGCATTGACTATGCAAAGGGCAAGTTCAGTCCGCATATCACCCTTGTGCGCCAACCGTCGGAAATGCCTCTTGACATCGACGTGGAGAGCGAAAGCATGACAGTAAGCAATATTTATGTAATGAAGTCGGAACGGATCAATGGCCGGCTCGTTTATACGGCCCTGTAATTGATTGATGATAAATCTGCGCAACTGAGCCTGAAGAATAGAGATGGTTAAAATTACGGACTGATTCATAATTATAATTTGATTGCAGTTACAGGTTGAATTTTGAAAATAGTTAAAGTTATTATGAAACTTAGACGCATAATATTATTTTATTTTGTATGCCTCGTAGGTGTTGTCAGTGCATTTGCCGCAAACGGCCATGAGATAAGATTTATTTATTGTTCTGACCTTCACTACGGAATAAAACGACAGTTTCGGGGAGAGAAGGTTGATGCCTATAAGGTCATTGGCGAGATGGTGAAGTCGTTTTGTCTGCTCAATAAAACTGATTTGCCCTCTGACGGCGGAGTAGGTGAGGGAACAAAGTTTGGCGAGCCGGATTTTGTTGTGTGTACGGGCGATATATCGAACAGAATGCATGATGGGGTGTGGCAGGCATGCACATCATGGAGGCAGTTTGAAAAAGACTGGATAGAAACACTCGGATGTCCCATATATCTTGTTCCCGGTAATCATGACATATCAAATGCCATAGGATATCCGAAGAAACTTACACCTGCCAAGGATGAAACAAGTGCTATAGAAATATACAATCATAACATGCCGGAATTTGGCAGTCGGAAAATTTCGTCTTTTGATTATACAGCCAATAAAGTTCATTACACTTTTATAAAAGACAATCTCCGGTTTGCCTTTGTGGGGATATGGCCGGACGGTTTTATGCGTTGTTGGTTAGACAGCATATTTAAAGATGACCCGGCAACATCCACAATACTCTTCGCACATGATCCGGTTGAGGCTGATGCCAAACACTTTACAAATCCTAACTTTCCGTATGACATAAACAGTAAGGATAAATTTGAAAACCTGTTGAGCGATACGTGTAGCGTAAATGCCATTGACATGAGGCCTGTTGGCAACTGGAACAGGCTGGAGAGGTTTGTAAAGTCTCATCCTCAGATAAAGGCATATTTCCACGGAGACTGCAACTATAATGAATTCTATGACTGGAAGGGCACGGAGGGAAGCATATCCTTGCCTGTGTTCAGGGTTGACTCGCCGATGAAAGGAGAGTTGTCGGCAGACGATGAAAGCCTGCTTTCATATCAGGTGGTATGCATAGATACAGAAAGCAGGGTCATAACAGTGAGGGAATGTCTTTGGAACAAGAATGGTAAGACTTCTGTAAATTGGGGCAAGATGAGGAGCATTTCATATTGATGATGTCAGGTAATGACCTTATGGTCATTTATTTTTGATAAAAGCAGGTTTTAACCTATCATCCGCGTGAAAGATTATTGTTGCAGATATCTGCCGCTTCTGACAAAATCAACAAGCAGCTGTTCGTATTCTGCTTCGCCCTGAATGTAATATTTACGGCTGACACGCTGAAATTTCTCGTATATCTTTTCGGCCTTGCTGCTGTCTGCTTCGTGTATCATGGCGAGGGCGTATTGAACGCGCAGGGCTGAAGGACGGAAGACAGACTGCACTTGCAGGTATTTGCTGATTGACTTGTCTAGCAGCCTGTTGATGTCTTCGGGATAGTGGGGACGTATCAGCGTGAGGTAAATGCGCTCCAAGGTCAGTTCGTTGCGGTAGATAGTAACCATCCGGCTCATGTGCGGCTCGGCGCGCTGCATGATGGCGTTGGCCTTGCCGAAGTCCATGTGCAGCATGGCTAACGACAAGTCGGACGAAAGAGCCATGACGTGTATTGGGTTGCTGAAGTTGATGTCGCGGTCGTTGCACATGTATGTCATGGCCTCAAGCCGTGATGTGTCGTTCTGCATAAGATATCCGATGAGGCGCATGGAGCGCAGAAACAC
The DNA here is from genome assembly GCF_057607445.1 of Xylanibacter sp. Lineage (NCBI taxonomy): Bacteria > Pseudomonadati > Bacteroidota > Bacteroidia > Bacteroidales > Prevotellaceae > Xylanibacter > Xylanibacter sp. The sequence continues at coordinate 42,815 of NZ_DBLZAX010000002.1, forward strand.
CATCGTGGAAAACTCGTCTTTGTGAAGATTGAGCATGTTGAGACCGTCGTTGGGCAGTCCGGCCAGCTTGTTCGGGATGCCGTTCATGACAATGAGATACAGTCCGGAGATGATGATGCACAGCAGAAAGACCGTTGTGACGAGCGAATGATGTGCCGACGGCATGAACATAATGACAGATGCAATCACCGTGAGCAGAATGTTGGCCAACACGCCGCCAGCATTATATAGGGCTATGCCGAAGGGCGTGTCGCCGTTTTCGGGCGGCAGCATAAGACACTGGCCTGCGGCTCCGGCCATGCTGAAGCGCGACAGGCGGAAACGGCCGTCGCGACGGCTCAGAACAACACCCATAATCATAAACGACAGAAACTTCCAGCCGCGCGCCATGGCAGCAAGCATGTGGCCTGCTTCGTGGATGACGATGTGTATGATGAAAGATAGAATGAAGAATATCGCTGCCAGGAGTATCGTGAGAAACACGTCGGCGGCTGATATGTCGGCATGAAGCGCAGGCTTGATGATTTTGCCTATGACGAAACCAACTCCGAATCCTATGGCTATTCCGCCAATAAATAATGCTGCTATGCGTAATGTCTTGTGGAGAAATGTCTTATTTATGTTTCCCATGTTTCAGTGTATATTCTTTTGTCTGACTTATTTCGTTCGCGGCTCTGTTGCAAAAGAGCCATTGTTTCAGTGATGCTGACGGCACCGGCATCTCATGATGCTGCAAAGATAGCGTAATAAATTTAAGAAATAAAACAGAAAACGAAACTTTTGTACAGCAGTAACAGAGATGTAATGTAAATTGATCATTAAGCCACACATCTCTTTTTCAATTTTGTGCATTAACGTTTTCAGGCCATCTTATTGTTTGCTTTTTCTTGACATAGCCTGCTATATCAAGAAGAATCTGATGAAAATCAGCTTAATGTAAAGCCCAAAATACAGACCGGATTATAATAAGATTTGTATGAAAAATAGGGGCTGTGCCTATTTTGCGCACAACCCCTATGAAAACTATTTGTGAAATTGTTATTTAACGACAAACTTCATTATATTTACGTTACCGTCGATGTAAACTTTAACGATGTAAACACCTGCCGGAACATTGCCGAGGCTGTAACTGCCTGGAGCAACCTCGGTGGCAGCGACTGCCATTCCGCCTGTTGAGAATACTTCGATGTAGTCGTATTCTCCGTTAACAGTAATAGAGCGTCCGTCAGCAGAGATGTTAAAGCCGCCATTCTCAACAGAAACAATGCCACTAGCGTCAACAGAGAAGTCGATAGTGCTCATTTCTGTCTTTCCTGAAGTGTAAGATGCTATCACGCCTGCAGTGTGATTGCCTGCACTAAGGTTTGTGAACGTGTATGTAGTAGCATCTTGTTGAGCAACCTTATTGCCGTCAAGGTAAACCTCATATAAACCGTCTAAAGAAGGAGAACGCAGAGACGGAGATTTATAACCTGTATTTCTGCTTATGTAAGCTGGTGCAGCCAATGCATCTGCGAGTCCGTAGCGTACATCGTCAATGCGGAATACGCGTTTTTGGTCTGATATGCAGCGTATTGCCACATATTTGGCTTCTTTTGGTATGTCATATGAATATTGCATCCAATAGCTCTGTGCCTCAGTTGCCTCCTGTACCTTTACAAAGCTTTCCGGCTGCATGTCGGTTGTTGAATACAGAACCTCAAAGTTTTCAAGATAAGAATAGTCTGCGCTTGCAGCATAGAATGTGAACTTGAAGTCTTCCTTGAAGTAGAGCTTAGGAGTGATCATCCAGTCGTCATTAGAGTCTCCATAAGAAGCCCATGCTGTCTGGCATTTGCTTCCGTTGTATGGTGCAAGATAAGATATATCTGTAGATGAAGGCGTAGTAGCGCTCTGGTTGAAAACCATGTATGCCATAGGCTCAAATATACCCGGCCATTCATATCCCATGAGTCCGCCAGTCTCGCAACCATCGCCGTCGATATACTGCCATCCGATAGCGCCCGGAGAGTTTATTGCGAAGTCTTCATGGCTTTCAAAGTCATCAAAGAACACGTTAGGATAATTCCACATAAATACGCGCTCATTGCCGTTGGCACCCTCCTCAATTATCAGGTTGTAAGGCTTAACTCTATTTTCAGTGATGTTATATGCAAATTCGTAAGAGTTGTCAGTGCTTACATTTATCTTATCAGTATGCGTGTTGAAGCCGTCGAGGACGATGCTCATGTCATAGACGCTCTTCCATACATTCTCCAACACAACGACTCCTGCATCATCGGCAGTGCCTGTGTACTGGTGAATTCCGTCTGAAATAACGACATGTGCGCCGTAAGCCTCATTTTCAGGAGTATCTGTAGTTATACGGAATGTAAGATCTGTGTTCATTTTATTTCCGATAGTGTCTGAAACAGACGCTGTTGCAAGATAGCCACCTGTGTATACGGCTTTTACCGCATAAGCGTAAACGCCTTGTTCCATGCTTTGCCAGTTTGTGTCTTCATAACTGCGTGCCTGCTGATTTTCAGAAAGCAACTTCCAGTTTGCCTCGTTGGCAATGTCTGATGACTTCATTCTGTAGACATTATAGCGTATGCGGCTCTGCGGAGTCTTCATCATTAGAGATTCATCAAGATTAGGCTGAACATCACAGTCTCTTGACTCAAGCTCAACGTAAGTAGCGTTGTTGTCAGCGCTGTTTCTGTATACGAAACGTTTAGTATTGTTTGCAGCAGACTTGAATTCTGTAGAGTCTTCAGGCACTGTGAACGGAGCGGCTATAGGACGAATGAGGAAGTTGTTGTGGAATCTTTCGTCAGCCTGTCCTTCAAGATAAAGATACTCTCCCGTAGTATAATCAGCAGTGAAGCAGTTTACGCCTTCCACGAAAGGATACTTCTCTTTGTCTCCGGCACCGTCAATGCCGACAGTCATGCCAACGTAATTAGAGTTAGATATAGCCAGATAATAGCCGTTGGGGGCGTCTACTGGAGCTGGCAGTGTGTATGAGTTCCACTGTCCGTCTGTAGCCTGTACATAGGTGTTCTGGTAGAGCAACTTGTCGGTTGGCTCTCCGTTTTCGTCAAGATCGAAGATGTTCAGACGTACGCTGTACATACTAGAAGCTGAGTTGACAAAGAATTCTACTCCGTGTATGCTTGAAGGTTCGCGTTTTACAACACCGAACATCGAATTTTCTGTTGCAGTTCCAATTCCAACTGATGTGGTCAGGGTTCCGTCGTCAATGCGCTGCAATACTGCGTCGTTGGCAGGAGCGTTCCATGTTACATTAGCAGAGGTTCCGTCTTCAATGACAGTAACCTTGCCGGCCGGCTTCTGGTTGTCAAGAAGTGTTATTGTACCAAGGTCTGTGTCGCTTTCAACTCCAAAGTTCTTAGTTCCCTCGAGAAGCTTATTCTTTGTTATACTTACAGCGTAGTTACCGTCTTTGAATACGTCAGCAAAGCTGAATGTTCCGTCAACGGCTGTTTCTGTCTCTTTGTTGTCGTATCCGCTCAGAACCACCTTTGCACCTGCTACCGGTTCGCCAGCAACATCTACAACAGTACCGCTGATCTTGTATGTAGGCCGTGCGGTCATTTCGATGTCGCATTGAGTAACATTGTGTTCGGTTACTGATGCTGATGCTGATGCATTTTCATATCCTAAGGCCTGTACGTCTATATTGTAGTTTCCTTCGGGGAGATATTCCAGACGGTATTTGCCTTCATTGTCTGTAACAGATTTAAATTCTCCGCCATTAGTGATGACTGTTGCTCCTGCTACGGGTTTGCCGTCACAGGTTATTATACCCTCAACATACCCTTCGTGGTCCTCACTTACCTGTATATTGCCGACACTCAGCTTATAGTTTGCGTAATATGTGCGGTATAAGAAACCGATGTTGTATTCTCCTGTAGCTTTAATCTCAGGAAGATTTGCGCGCAGGCTTACAACATGATCTGATACGATTTCAAACTGGTTGATGCTGTCCTGTGAAGCTATGTCTGTTCCCTGTCCGAATGATACGGCCAGTGTCTCCGTTACTTTATTGCTTCCGGGCAATGCATCGAATGTAACCTTATATCTCTTGCCTGCTTCAAGCTTTACGCGCGGTGATATCAGCCAGTCGGCAGCTGCAATTTCGTCATAATTATATGAGCAGATAGCTCCTTTTATAGAACCGTACATGCCGTCAGACCATTTCCATGTGTCATAATTGCCGTTAGCGTCTATAGTTGTCCATAGCTTGAACTCGTCGACATTGTTAAATTCAAAGGTAACAGGGCTTGTGTATGCTGGTCCGAGGATAACAGTCTCTGACCTTACGCTGTCGCCGGTGGCGTTGTCTGTATGCGGAACTATGGCATAGGTATATCTTCCCATTTCTGTCAGAGTCTCGTCTGTGAATGATGTCTCTTTTATTGCTGTAGCAACCTTTTCGCCTTCAAGACTGCTGTTCTTAAATCTGATAACATCATAATTCAGAGTATTTACGTCGATATATGAGCTCAGCTTGCCCTCTGTAGGCGCTGTCCATGACAGCTGTCCATTGTTGCCGTCAGCAATAAGCTTGATGTCGGTAACTCCCAGAGGATCTCCTTTTCCTACATATGAGCCAACGCTGGCTCTGTCTCCACGGCCAATGCTGTTTCCGGGGACAATTCTGTATGTGTAGTATCCGCGTTCTGTGATGTTGTTGTCGGTCCATGTCTGATGGCCGCCTATTGTCGGGTTGACTATAGAGTCTACTTTCACGCCGTCTCTCAGCACAAGCACATAGCTAAGTTCCTCGAGTGTGCCTCCTCTGCCATATGTCTTTGACGGGTTGTCCCACTCAAGTGTTGCTGTGAGCGCACCATTTTGGCCTCTTGTGATGCTCAGATTTTGTACCTTTGCCGGAGCGCTGGCTTCAGCAACTGTAAATGGTACGGATATACCCATTAGAGAAGATTCCTTGTTGTCCTTAAACTTCGCAAATGGAGTTACATGTGCTGTTTTCGTGTCAATCATGACTGCATCGTAAATCCATGATGATGTAGACCAATTATAAGTGGTGAATCTTAGATAAAGTTGTCCGCTGTCGTTGTCATAGAACAGGCAGTCACCACTATACATGAAGGCATCACCTGGGTTATAGTCAAGTGTTCCTATATATTGGCATTCGCATGTGTGCTGATTAATTTTGTATAAAGAGCCCCAGTAGCTTATGCCATACATTTCTCCGTCATAGGTAGATGTCATCACGTGCATGTGTTCTTCTATGTCTGATGCTTGTGCAGCAGAATTGATGACGTCATAAGTTAAGGTTCCTACATTTGTTATAGTACCGGTTTCGAGGTCAAGCTTAACAAGACCGTCGCCACCGTTGAAACTGTTAAGGCCATACATCGTTCCGCTCTGATAGTCATACGAAAAGTTGCTTACTGCTTGTCCGTTATTTACGCCACCGTAATCAGCAATCTGTCTCTGCGTTTTACTTTCCATGTCAAAAGCCCAAAGACCGTGGACTTTGATACCATTATAAACTTGTTCGTATTCAAAATAATAATAGGTGTTGTCAACAATCTGTCCGCCACAGACCATATTGTAGGTCATTGTTTGAAACAGACTTACGTTTTTGAGGGTATCACTCAATTCAAATGTATAGATACCTTTGCCAAACTCTTCGTTGTCTGATAGTGCATAAACCGTCTTGACATCTGAAGCAAAAGCTTGACATAAGACTCCAGATAACACGCAAAGCGATGTCACAAGATAATAATGTAATTTGCTTTTCATGTGTTTAAAATTTAAATTAATACTATATCAGTTAACTGATTTTTTCAATACAAAGATAAATAAAAAACATTGTTTGTTGTAACAAAATGTATAAAAAATGGCCGCTGTCAGTTTTTATCTATATACTTTTGGGCGTTGTAGCTGAAAAATTGTGATATTTTGCTATCATGAAGTCATCTTAAATTAGTAACTTTGCAAACAGTTAAACGTTAAAAAAATAGAACTATGAAAAGATTATTGCAATTTTTATTCTTTGCTTTCATCTATGTCATGACAGTGGAAGCAGTGCCGGCATATCGTGGTGCGATAAATGCTTTGCAGCCAGACGGAACAACCATCACTTTTTATATAAATGGTGATGAGCATTGGCATCAATGCATAAGCACTGACGGATATCTGCTCAAGCAGGACGAGGACGGAGGATACAGGTATGCAAGCTTGACAGATAAAAATATGCTGACAATTCAGGATTCGCCTTTAGCGCATAATCCAGATATGCGCTCTCTTACAGAAATAAGATATGTAGGCAAGCTGAAAAAAGCAACAGAATTGATAAATAATATATCAAGGCCTGACAGAATGAATAAGGCAATGAAGCAGAATAGCAGCAACTCTCGTTTTAAAGTGGGAAATTATCCTACTATAGGAGAGGGACGTTGTCTTGTACTTTTGGTAGAATTTGCAGATAAGGATTTTTCTCTTGACAAGGACTTTCATGACCGTATGCTCAATGAAAGCGGATTTAGCGACAATGGAGCTACAGGCTCTGCGAGAGACTATTACATTGCGCAGTCAAGTGGGGTATTCGTACCACATTTTGATATCGTAGGTCCTATAAAACTATCGCATAATACGGCATATTATGGTAGTGACAGTTTTATGACAACTGATCAAAATGCAGGCCTTATGATAAAAGAGGCATGTCAGTTGGCAGACTCAGAATATGAAATAGACTTTTCGCAATATGATGGTGATGGTGACGGAAAGGTGGACATGGTATATGTTATTTATGCAGGTTATGGGCAGCATGCCGGCGGCGGCTCTAATACAATCTGGCCACATAAATATCTTTTGTCTGCATATAACATAAATTTGAATCTCGATGGCAAGACGGTTGATACGTATGCCTGCTCGTCTGAACTTTTCGGCAACAGTGGTGTGCAATCATCAGGTATAGGCACAGTTTGTCATGAATTCAGCCATGTGCTGGGACTTGCGGATCATTATAACACATTAGATGCCACAGATTATAAACTTGGTTCATATGATATAATGGAGTATGGCCCTTATAATAATGACGGCAAGACGCCTCCGTCATATAATGCATTTGAACGTATGACTTTGGGCTGGCTGACTCCAGTAGAGCTGACTGAACCTACAGACAATGTTACGATGGGGCATCTGGCAGAGACAAACTCTGCATATATACTTACAACAAGCAATGAAAATGAATTCTATCTCATGGAGAACCGTCAGCAGCAAGGCTGGGACAGATGTATCCCGTCAGGAGGACTCATGATAACACATGTTGACTATAATGAAAATGTATGGAATAACAATAGCGTTAACGACGACACATCACACCCGAGATTCTATTTAGTTCCTGCAGATAATCATCTTGCGTATAATGCGATTGCAGGTGGTAATACAGAAGAAAAGGATTTGTATCCTATTTCGTCTAATAACAGTTTTACGGACATTTCAACTCCGGCAGCACAGCCATATACGGGGGAAACTTTAGATAAATGGATTACAGACATAAGTGACGATAATGGGACTATTGTATTCAATTTTATGTCAAATCATCTTAAAACGCCAAAAAATATCAAGGCAGATGTAAATGGCAATGATAGTTTTACGGCATCTTGGGATATGGTTGAACATGCAAGCAGCTATGTGGTCAACCTTTATAAGTTGGGATATAAGTCTGAACAGAAGGTCGCTTTGCAGGAAGGTTTTTCCATGATGACATCAGGAACTTCTGAATCAGCAAATTCTACAGATATAAGTGAAAGTATTGATGATTATGTAACTGAAAAAGGTTGGACAGGAAGTAAGGTTTATCAGGCAGGCGGCTGGTGTCAGATTGGAAATGTTTCAGAAGGCGGTATGCTCATCACACCTGTGTTGAATCTTAAACGATATGACGGTAATTTCGCGGTGGCAGTAACGGTAAAAGCTGCTTCTGGTGAAACGCCTGTTTTCAGCGTCAGCGCAAATGGAATGAGCGGCAAGACAAGAATAAACAGCGTATGCCGTACATACTTGTTCCGTTTCAACAACGGTATTTCAAAAACACCTGTTACTTTTGCCACTAATTTAGGACGTGCCATAATAGATTCTATAACAATAGTAAGAGGTGAAGACGATGGATTGTTTGATGACGCCAAAGTGGTTGAGGTAAGCGGCGAACCTGAAGTAATTGAGGGTGAAGTTGAAGATACAGACTTCCTGCATACTGACACTGTTACAGTTGATGGCGTGAAAGAACTTTATTATACGTTCAAGAATTTGGAGCAAAAATCATATTATGCATTTGCCGTAAAAGCTGTAAGCAGTGATGCAGAATCGGCATTCTCTGAAGAAGTGGTTGTTTATACAGACGAGTCATCGGCTATAACGATGCCCGATAATGATAAATATGGTTTAGACAATGCACCTGTAAGTATTTTCACCATCGACGGAAGAAAGGTTGAAAATATGAACGTTCCCGGTATTTATATTATTAAGAAAGGAAATTCTGTTAGAAAAGTAGCGACATATTAACCCTAAATATTATGAACATGAAGAAGAATGTTATTATTGCATGTACGGCCTTACTGCTTGCAGGCAGTGCGAAGGCACAGATTACTTATTTTAGTACAGGGTTTGATGAAGGCATGCCGTCAGCTTTTACTTTGCATGATGTTGACGGACGTACACCATCAACGGATATGCAAAACCTCGGATTTGCTGTTGGTGTTCCATGGGTTGTATACGAGGAGGATAATGACGGCAATATGGTGGCATGCAGTACGTCTTGGTATAAAAATGCAGGTAAATCGGACGACTGGATGGTGACAGGAGCCATAGCAATAGAATCTGAAAAGACAGTGCTTTCATGGCGCTCGAGAGCTAGTGACAAGGATTATCGTGACGGATATAAAATATATATATCAGAAAAAGGAACTGCAGTTGAAGACTTTGACAAGTCTGCGCCTTTGTTTGAAGTTTCAAAAGAAAGCTACAGCTGGACTGAACATGTTGTAGATCTCTCGGCATATGCAGGAAAAACTGTATATATAGCTTTTGTTAACGACAGTCAGGATAAAAATTGTCTTTATGTCGATGATATCTTTGTTGGTGTGGAGTCTAATGTCGGATTGACGACAAATCTTGGACGTGTGATACAGCAATATGGTGATGTGGCTGTATCAGGACAAGTTTTTGCCACAGGGGAAAAAAGCATAACGTCCTATAAAGTAGGATATAGAATTAACGGTGAAACTTATGAACAGGAGTTTGACGGAACACTGGAGCCCGGCAAAAAGACAGATTTCGTCCTAGACAAGAAATTTAATATCTCGCGTAATCAGACTTCTGAATATGAAGTATGGATAAAGAGCGGCACAGACAGCACTGGCGTAAAAGGGCGTGTGTCTGCATATCCTAGAAAACTTGTGTCAGAAGAGGTTACCGGAACATGGTGTGGTTATTGTGTAAGAGGTATTGTGGCAATGAAAGAGATGAACGAAAAATATCCGGACTCATTCATCGGCATCGCTATTCACTGCAGTAGTGCAGCATGGACAGATGCGATGTCATTTGGTGTTGAAGACTATCATGACTTGCTTTTCTCAAGATGTAATCTTTCTGGGTATCCTCGTTGTGTGTATAACCGAAATACAATGTATTCGATTGATCCGGGAGATATGGAAACATATTATAAGCAGATTATGGATAATTCGACAAATAACTGCGGTATACAGCTTAATGCTTCGTATGATGAGGCTACAAATGAGATTATTGCAAATACGGACATTTATTTTGCTGCAGACATAGATAAGGCTGATTATCGTTTGGCATACGTTCTCGTTGAAAACAACGTACATCGTACCAATGAAGACATTGGTGTTCCGGAAGGAAAACCGACAGGATATGAGCAGAATAATTATTATGCAGATAACGCAATGGGAGAGATGGGCGGATTTGAAAACCTTCCGTCAACGATTCCTGCAGATCAGATGTGGTATAATGATGTGGCAAGAACAATATATCCTGATTATAATGGTGTATCTGGAGTTATACCGGAAACAATAAAAGAAGGAGACCATTTTTCATATTCATGCTCTTTTGAGATACCAAAGAATGTGCTTGAAAAGAAAAACACAGAGCTTATAGTGTTGTTGATAAATAAGAATGGAATAATTGATAACGCCGATAAGGTAGCCATTGATGGACTTACAACCGGTATTTATACAGTAAGGTATGATAATGTCGCAAATGAAGATGATGCGTATTATAATGTTAATGGCATGCGTGTGAATTATCCAGGTAAAGGTATATATATTCACAAGGGTAAGAAAATCTTAAAATAATAATGCCATTGTTATATTTGAATAACTGAGACGTATTTGTTGTAAGGCACTATAGAATATTTGTCCATTTATGCAAAATATTTTATAGTGCCTTTTTTATTATAGTGCCGGATTGTAAGTAAGATGTTATATCTTGCGTATGAAATCATCAAGACTTTCTCCGTGCTGTAAGCCGAGCTTTTTTCTTAATCTGTAGCGATTGCTGTTAACACTGTCTGGACTTACAGACAACATACCGGCTATCTGTTTTGCTCTTATGCCAATTCTGACATACGCACATAATCTTAAATCGTTTTCTGTAAGTTCTGCACTTATCTCTTTCAACTTTACAAAGAATCCAGGATGAACAGAGTCAAAATGAAGCTTAAAACGAGACCATTCGTCATCATTTTTAAGACTGTCGCCAATGACACTATTAATTTGCTTGACATACTCCGTTGGTATCAGGTTTTGCTCTGAATATCGTTTTGTTATGTCACTTATCTGTTGTAACACTTCGTTCTTGTTTGCTAAAAGTAATGTTGATGAACTTATTTCGCAGTCTTTTTGTTTTATGTCTCTTTCAAAATTTTGTCGGTTTATACTGTAAATAAGTGATTCTTGCTGTAAGCTGTTTCGTAATTCTCGGTTTTCTATCTTCCTTATTTTATAGCGTTGGTATAAATATACAAATACAGATACGGCGACAAGTATTAAAATAATTATAGATAGAATCATAACGTACATTAATGTACGGTTTAGCTCGGCATCTTTTTCTAGTAGGTTTATTCTGTCGTTGCTTCGCGCGATTGCCTCTCTTGCCTTAGCCTTGGGCAGGTCCTGATTTCGTATCTCTGTTTCTCTTGCTTTATATTCGTTCATGTATTTCTCAAGGTACTTGTATGCTTCATCTTTTTTACCAAGTTTGTCTGATACCTTCCATAGCATTTCATATATTTCGGTTAGAAACTGTTCTCCCTTTAACATTTCTGTAATTTTTTCTTGCTCATGAAGCAATGTCAAGGCCTCTGAGTATTTCTTTTGCGCATATAGAACCTTTATGTGGTTAATATTATATAGCGTGGTAAAAATAAGATTTCCGTAAGCATTCTTTTCCAAAATGCTTAATGCATGGTTATCATATATAGCTGCGCTGTCAATTTGGTTCTTTTCGAGGAAAAGCATGCTTATATTCGTTAATGCTTGAAATGTCATACCCCAGTCTTTTTTGCCACTTTCAACAGATTTTTTATATAGTTGTAACTTTTTTTCTCCTTCAGCAAAGTAAGCTTGAAAAAAATATATTCTGTTAAGAGGAAATTTTACTTTTTCATATTCTTTGCCTGCAAGCATAAGTGGGCTTTTGGCGTTTTCAGGATCGTTAATATCTAAATATAATTGTACAAAAAGTAAATATACATTACCGAGAAAGTAATGATCTTCGTATTTTTGAAAAACAGGTATGGTTGATTTTAGCAGGTTATATGCTTCTAGATATCTTCCGTAGCGTTCATAGTTTCCTGCCAATTGGTAATTAATGCATGCCATGTCGTAGTCATAGTTGATTGAACAAAGCTTTTTTGCTTGCTCTAATAAAGGTATGCATTGTTGGGCCGATGCATTCATCTGTATAGTCCTGGCTTTCCAAAATAAAGCTCGGGCTTTTAATTGTTTGTTCCCTTTTTCCTCAGCAATTTTATATAGTTTGTCAAGGTCTTTTATTTCTATTTTAACACGATTGTTTTCAAAATCCATGCGACATAATTTACTTGCAATGGAGTCAAATTCTTTATCAATAGGCATAAAATTATACTTTTGTCCTTTAGCATAAAGAGGTAATATAAGTAATACAATCAGAAAAATATATTTAACGTAAAATCTTTTCATGTTATTTTAATTTATTTGTCTGAGACGTATAAGATTCATATAAAAATATGTTTTTTATGATGACTGCAAATGTACATAAAATATATGATTTTGTAGCCAAATTAGAAATTAAATAAGATCGTATTAAAAAATGATGCATTATGAATTGTAAGACAAAATGAAAGTATTTAATCATGATTCTAGTTCTTGTGTTAAATACTATGATTTGTTTCTGAAAAAATGAATAACTTTAGTTCACATAAGGTATAGTTTTTATGTTTGATTTTATTTTTTATCACCTTGTTAAAGTTGGCATGCTTCTTAATTCGTTCTTTATTTCCGGTATCTTTTAAGTGTGAATACTTTATCTGTAGTTACAGAGAATGTTATTGACAAAATAATAAATTAATTACAATAAAAGTCTATTTTCTTGCCGTTATGGTTATATTAAATTATTTTTGCCTGTAAATACAAATAACTGTACGTGGAAATGTCATCTGGAGCTGTTCAAAAAATGGCTTGAAAAATTTATTGAAAACACCTGAAAGGGGGTATGTATGATGAATGGTACGATAACGGCATAAATAATTATCTAAAATTATGAGAACAACAATATTATGTATTTTGCTTTTCTGTGCTTATGCGCTTGTCGCAAAAGCGCAGAAAATAGAACCAGAGGTGAATGAGAATGTTGAACTGATGAGCATATTGGCGCGCATGGCCGGATATCCTGAATATAAGATGGATATGGCAGGGCAATATATAAAAGACATGGATGAACATTTTAAGAGTCAGACGAAGCATCCGGCTGTGCAGTATATGAAAGAACTCAGAAACAAGTACGGCATATCTTTTGATGCCGTGATGTCTATGGCGATACATCTTAATAACCTGAGCGGCACGTTCTCGCTGATAGACGAAGAAGTGCCGACGCTGGAAAAGAGATGGGGTAAGGTGGACAAGACGGAGTTTTTGACACAGCTCGGCAACTTTTATAAAGACTCAAGGTTCAACGACTTTTTCAATGCACATAAAGCCTTGTATGAAAAAGGACTTGAGGCTTATCGTGAGAATGTGATAAAGTATCTTGACACAAGTTGGTATTCTGCCTTTTATGGTAAAGAGCCGCAGGAAGTATTTTCTGTGATTATTGGCTTTTGTAACGGCGGTGGAAACTATGGAGTTAACAGACACGTAAGAGGCAACAAGAAAGAAGTGTTTGCCGTTGTGGGCTATTATGTTGACAAGGACGACAGGCCTATGTACAGCAAGGACTATCTGCCTACGCTTGTGCATGAGTTTAATCACTCCTTTGTAAATTATCTGCTTGACGAGAAACGATATCCCGGTCATGTGAAAGATATGGAACAGGCGGCAACAGGCATATTTGAGCTGTCTAAATGGGCAATGGCGAAGCAGGCATACGGCAACTGGAAGACAATGATAAACGAATCGCTGGTGCGCGCAGCCGTAATCTGTTATATGTTGGACAATGATTATAAACCGGAAGAAGTGAAACAGAAGTTGTCGGAGCAGATTCAGCGCAACTTCAGATGGATGCCCGAGCTGGTGAGTATGCTGAGAAAATATGAGAAGAAACAGCATAAATATGGCAACTTTGAGTGCTTCTATCCGCATGTCATAACCTTCTTTTCGGATGTGGCGAAAAAGGAAAATGAGCAATTCAAGGTGTTAAACTGAAATCGGTAATTATGCCGCACATAGTTTTATCAATTTTGTGCATTAATGTTTTCAGTCCCATCTTATTGTTTGCTTTTTCTTGACATATCCCGCTATATCAAGAAGAGTCGGATGAAAATCTGCTTAATGTAAAGTCCAAAGCGTCATGTGGTTTTTATTCGCAAGCACTACGTTTGGTATTGTGCCGGCTGATTTGCAATCTGCCGGAATTGAGTATCAGAACCGAAGGTCAGCGCAGCTAATTTTTTAATCCGATTACTTCCTATTTCTTGTAGTAAAACATTGACTTGACTAACGTCGAACTTCGTTTTCAGCGCAGCTAATTATGAAACGCAGTTCGGCGTTAGCAAATTATAAAAGTGTCTGCAAAAAAAATTGACGAAGAACCGCTCGATATAAAACAAAAATGCAGACCGAATTTTTATAACGATTTTGTTTTAATGTAAACCTGAACTCGGCATAAGAAAAACGTGTCAGCGGCATAAATGTACAGGCAAGAATGTTGACTGTAGTTGACAGCCATAAATACCGGCCTGTTTGCCGGTAAAAACTGTGCCGTTTCTGCATCAAAAGTGGCCTGTTTTTAGACCGTAAACGATAGGTTAATGATTTGAAACATATACTCGTTGTTTTGCTTACAGTTTTCTTTATTGAGATTCTTTCTCTGATTGTTTCTTAATGAAGAATATGTGTTTCCCTTTCAGTTTTTTTGCCTTTAAATTCTATGAGGCTTTTTATGCAGGCTTATATGGATGAGAACATTTGTGGCAGTTTTGTTTTATTGCCGTCAGAAAATAAGTACGGATGTTTTTGATGAAGAATAAAAAAATATTATCTTTGCAGTTAGACAAGTAAGGGCGGAAAACCCGTACATGTCATAACGGCGTGCTGAAAGGCTTACGGCATTATGCCGGACAAAAACGGCAGTACACCGTTGACGAAAAGGGGCGGGGGATGGACAGATGTACTAAGGAGCAGCGGCACAAAAACATGGCCGCCATACATTCGGCAAACACAAAGCCGGAGATGATAGTCAGGAAGTATCTGTTTTCACGCGGATTCAGATACAGGCTGAATCATCCGCGCCTGCCGGGACATCCAGACATAGTGCTGCGCAAGTATCGCACGTGCATCTTTGTGAACGGCTGCTTCTGGCATGGACATGAAGGGTGCAAGTATTTCAAGATGCCAAAGAGCAACGTTGACTTCTGGGCAGCCAAGATAAACCGCAACAGGCAGCGCGACAAAAGGGTGCAGCAGGAGCTGGCCGCCATGGGATGGCACTGCATGACGGTGTGGGAGTGTGAGCTGAAGACAGACAGGCGTGAACAGACGCTGACGTCGCTCGAATACACCTTGAACCATATATATCTGGGCGACCGCACCGTGAGATACTCTCTGCCGGAAGACGACTGCGGCATGATGGCGGCAGAGGCCGGCCCTGAATATGGGGCGGCGGATGATGACGACAGGGCGATGATATAATGCATAGAATTAACAGCTAAACCGGAAACAAGAAAATAAATCTTTACAACTGTATGAGTTAAAAAACTAAATAGCTTACGTTTTAAGTGTATAATTTGCTAAATTTGCGGCAGAAACAAGTATTGTGTAGATGAAAGATTTTGCGGCTATAGATTTTGAGACGGCCAACGGCGAGCGCAGTTCGGTGTGCAGCGTGGGCGTGGTGGTTGTGCGTGACGGTGAGATTGCCGACACGTTCTACTCGCTTATACAGCCCGAGCCAAATTATTACACCTATTGGTGCAGCAGAGTGCATGGCCTGACGCGCGAAGATACCGAAGAGGCACCGGTGTTCAGCGAGGTGTGGAAGCAAGTGGAGCCGCTCATTGAGGGGCTGCCGCTGGTGGCTCATAACAAAGGCTTTGACGAGGGCTGCCTTAAAGCCGCGTTCAAGGTTTATCAGATGGATTATCCCGACTACTGCTTTTACGACACCCTTGCCGCTGCCCGCAGGGCTTTTCCCTGTGCAGAGAATCATCAGCTGCATACAGTTGCAGCCCTTTGCGGCTACGACCTAACGATGCACCACAATGCCCTTGCTGATGCCGAGGCCTGTGCATGGATTGCAAGAGAGATATTGTGATACTGCAATGTTGTGGCACATATACTGAGAATGAATAAAAGACGGAGTAAGAAAACAAGTCGAGTGTGTAATTGCTAAACAAAGAAGAAAAATGAAACCTATTGTAGCCATAGGAGATGTTCACGGTCTTGAAAAATGGAGAAGCATAGTTGATGAGCACGAAGACTGCACAATCGTGTTTCTGGGTGACTATCTTGATCCGTATGAATACATTACGCGCAGGCAACAGCTGGACAACCTGCGTGACATCATAGAACTTAAGAAGCGGCGCATGGACGACGTGGTGCTGCTTCTCGGCAACCATGACCTGCATTATTTCTGCGACAGGGCCCTGCCCGGCTCGCGCTACGACTTTCAGATAGAGAGGTTTGCCGAGGCTATGTTCAACGCCAACATAGAGCTGTTTCAGTATGCCTATCAGCAGGGCAACCGGATATTTACGCATGCCGGCATACAGCACAGCTGGTTTGTAGACGACTTTAAGGGCGACCTTACTCAGCCTATAGCGCATCAGCTGAATAATCCCGAGTCAGTCCAGTTTAACGCCATGTTGCGCCTTGGGCATGCCAGGGGAGGACGCATAGGCAAAATCGGAGGAATATTCTGGGCAGACATAAGCGAACTGACCGACCCGCTGCATGGATATACACAGATCGTTGGCCACAACCGCGTTGACGACATTACGGAACGCTGCGGATATAATGACAACAAGATAATCTTCTGCGACTGTCTGCGCAACGGCAAATATTATTATGAGGAATGAGGCTGTAGGCTTGACTAAATATGTAAACGAAAAGATGAACAAATAGCAGAATGTCGGGGCAGAGTATAGGCAATCTATGTGTGAAACCATGATGCTCAAAAAAATGTCGTTTAAAAAACATCAGATTGCTTGTCGGTTAAGATTTTAATTCTTAATTTTGTTCATGCCTAAGGTTCATGATTTTCTTTTTCTTGGTTACAACTACATAAAGATAAGAAATTTTGGACCATGATTTTTTCAATCATAATTATTCTTATGCTAAATTGGATGTAATGCAATTCTGATCCAGGCAGTGGTTGACTAAAAATGATGATGAAGAATGATAGTTTCTTGATGCCTTGTTACTCTATATAGATAAAACAAAGAATTTATGTTGTTATGAATATTTTCAGATTGAATAACGATGCTTTATGGGATGGCATACGTGACTGGAGTCTAAAAGCAGGACGTTCGGCAGCCCGTCCCGTGTTGCTTATGTGGTATGTCATGCGCAGTGATAAAACGCCACGTAAGGACAAGTTGGCAATGTTCGGTTCGCTGGCGTATCTTATATTGCCGATAGACCTTCTTGACGCTCACCGGCTGCCTGTCGTCGGCTGGCTGGATGAGGCGGTTTCGCTTGCGGTGCTGATCAGAAAAATGTCAAAGTATATCACTCCTGAGACACAAGCCAAGGCCGAAGCACAGCTTGACAAGTGGTTTCCGGAATACACAAAATATGAGATAGTTGAATAAAATAGTCCACAATGAAGAATGCCCATCGTATATTGTATAAATCTGTGCGCAATGGAACTCTGTTCTGTGTTGTGATAGCAACAGTTGAGGACGGAAGATTGACCGTCCATAAAGTCGACTTTCAGGAGTGGGACTATAACCGACGCGACGGCATCGTGGAAGCCTCATACGGGTTTGACGGGGAAAACACTTTGAAACTATATAATCTTATGCAGGCTTCAACGGCTTCAGACTTCATCAAAAAACTAAAATTGGAGTTCGGTTTTAGAACGGACCGTAATACTTTTATTGGTAATCTGATGAAGTTCTGTGAAAAAAATAATATCAAAAATAAGTTTAACGTCTGGTATTAATTTAAACAACACAATAGTTATTATGAACAAAATGTATCTGAGAAAATCGATAAAGCCTCTGGCATCCGCTGTTGTCACATTGCTTATGTGTGCTTGTCAGGGAAGTAAGACTGCCGGTTGTCAGACTATTGATCCTGCGATAAATCAATATACAGACAGTGTGCTGGCATGCCTGAAAGATGAACATCATGCCGACAGCGGTTTGATCATGGTTGTGGATACCCATACAGGCTATATAATGGCGGCAAGTGAGGTGGGGTGTACCGATAACGATATTATGGACAACTTCCGCAGAAATGAATATTCGTGTCTGGAGAAGGTGGCAACATGGCTGGCAGCATTGGAGAGCGGCAGAATAACCACCGGAGACACCATCGACACCTATGACGGTTCTTGCATAGTGTATGGCAGGGAACTGAATGATATGCCAGAAAGCAGGCACGGCAGGATGACCTTTCATGACGCGTTTGTGCAGCAGTCGAACATTGCGACTTATAAGGCGGCCTCTTTGGCATACAAAAATAATGTAGACAGCTTAACCGAAGGCATAAGGATTACGGGACTGAATGTTCCCCAAAAGAAATATAAGGACAAGTCAGAAATTGTGTGGACTTCGCTGGGATATGGCTATAAGATGTCTGCGTGGGATATGATAGAATATATAAACGGAATAGTCAATGGCGGCACGATGGTTAAGCTTATGTCTGTAAATGGTCTCGTTCAGGTGATACAGGATAAGATGGCTGCCCCCAAAAACATTCGAGGCATCAGAAATATTTTTGAGGATAAGGAAAATCTCAAAAAGCTAAATTTGTCAGACGAAAGTCCAACAGGCACAATATGCACAGTGACCACACCGCAAGGACCTAAGTCGGTTGCTGAATATAAGGTGGAACTGTGCGGCTATTTCCCGACAGACAAACCAAAATACACAATTTATATTTGTGCGTACAGGCAAGATGTCGGAGAGCTTTATGATGCGGTCTGCAACTTATATTTAAAGCTGATGAAATACTTGTCGGCTCGTTAAGTAAATGATTAAACAACACACTAATTTCAGATTTTATTATGAAATGCAACATTTATGCCCTGTATGTCGCGTTCTCTGTGCTTCTGCTAACGGCAGCGTGCAGTTTGGATAATAAAATAGAGATAACAAACCTTATGCATACGGATATGCGTGAAGATTCTGATTGCATAAAGAAGACAGGCTTTATGGACTACGATTCGGTTACTTATTCAGACGGGTCTTATGCCGTGAGTATGCTGCAGAGGGCTCCTCAGAATTGGCTCATAAAATATGAAGACAAAGACGGCAGGCTCATGGCTACCATATCTGCGGCATCAGAAAACGAACCGCAGCGTATTGTGTATGGATATGACGATAAGGACCGCCTGAAATATATTTTGCAGTTTGATATAAATTTAAGGAGAGATTTTGACTTTACGGAGGAAAGATGCGACAGCGCATACCTGCATTTCAGGCTTGCTATAGACAGTCTTGATTTCAGCAGACCTGACACCTGCCGTCATAAGCTGGCTGAAATAGAATATAGTAATGAGGGATATGCCTATAAAGTGGAAGACAGGGCGTCTGGTAAAAAAATAACAGCTCCGACAGGTTATAAACTGAATGTAAGCGTTGATCCATGCGTATGTTTTTGGGAAAGTGATATAAACGGGGGATTTTATTACTTAAAGGTAGATGTGGTTCCTTTAAAGAAAGGTAATGGCGATTACTTCATAAAAAGGTTTGTTGATTTCAAGCCTACGACAGAAGAGTATTATCAGAATGGGCAATTGGTCAAGACTGTGTGTCACCCTAATCCTAATTATCCTGATGATGTTAAGATAACAACTTCATGCAAGAGAGTGAACGGAGCAAATATTTATTCGCTACAGTTTGGAAACAGCACGGATACACTGATAAGCACATGGAAAGACGGACTTATGCAAGAGGAAGTTATTAAAAGCAAGTGGGGAACGGTGTTGAACGTGAAGCGTTATTATTACCTTCCTTTGGGTAAAGTTAAGGAAGAGGAGAGGCGTTTTGATTTTAAGGAAAAGAAACTTAAGTCTGCTGTAGAGAAAATAATAAATATTTCAGACTTATTATCAGAAGACGACCTTATTAATCCTTTAAAAAATGATAGTTGGTGGAATGTATATGGTGAATAATACTGAAATATGGTTGGCATAGATGCTTCTTTTTCAGACGTTATTTCATCGCTTATTCATAAACCCAATCGAGCTTGTTTGAATTTGGCCGGATTGTATTTTTATATTGAAGGCTTGTCGCTTTTTAACAGGTTTGTCGGGCTATTTCAAGAAAAATGGGCTGCAATAGAAAATAATTAAGACATCAGAAGACATCAATATGTCTGTAGATTCAAACCATATGCGGTCTGTTGACCGGTTCGGGTTTAAATAAAGTTTTTGTTAACGTCACATAAAAGCTAAAAATAAACACTTGACATGGATTAAAAACATATAATTCATCGAAAAATTTTTGCTGCTTATGCTGCGGTTTGGCATAAGTGGCATTTATTTTTGCACAAAAATTAAATAACTTCGTATGATACTTTCAAACACATATATAAAAAATGAGTCAGCATTAAGAAAATATTTTTTAGGAAATATAAGACTTAATTGGACTTTTGGTTAGGTGATGTCATGGTGTAATTTCTTGATTTCAGACAATATTGGCAGGATAATGATGCCGTTGAGGCAGTTTCTGTGATTATATCCGTATGTTGCGGGGCTTTGTTATTTGCATAATGATAAGCTTATGCTTAGAAGAAGCGATAGGTTTTGTTTTGGGGTAAGATATTGTTTGCAATCGAAAGAAATGGGTGGGCTGTGGGTTTTTGTTTCTTATGAATAAGCATGTTTGGCGTACACAGGCTGCAGTCTTGTCTGCATGGTTGTGGGCACGGGCATGTTGCGGTTAACTTTTTTGTACGTTGCGGCTTATAGCTTGGCGTATAAATAATAAATAGCTGGCTGTTGTTGATGCTGTGTTGCCGGTGTCAGCCGTTATTGTTACGGCTGATGTCGGTTGTGTATTGATATTAGAACCAAAAAATAAATAGACAATTAATTATGACAAAAGACCTATTCAACAAGTATATATGGCTTGTTGATGTAATTTACCGCTCGCGAAAAATAACGTTTGAGGAAATCAATGAGCGGTGGCTCAGGTCGAGCCTGAGCGACGGGCAGGACATACCTTTAAGGACATTCCACAACTGGCGTGCGGCCATAGAACAGATTTTCGACATAAACATTGAATGCAACAGAAAAGGAGGCTACTATTATTACATCGAGAATGTAGACGACCTGGAAAACAACGGGTTGCGAAACTGGCTGCTGAACACCTTTTCGGTTAATAATCTGCTTGTAGACGGGCATAACCTCAACAAGCGCATCTTGTTTGAATATATGCCTTCGGACAAAGTGCATCTCGAAAAGATTCTTGAAGCCATGCGCGACGGCCATGAGGCACGGCTCGAATATAGGTGTTACTGGTGTGAAGAGACAGGATATTATACTTTTAGACCTTACTGCGTAAAATTGTTCAAGCAGCATTGGTATGCGGTGGGGCAGTGTGTCGAATGTGGTTCTATACGCACATTTGCGTTAGACCATATAATAGATATGCACATCACCGACAAGGAGTTTGTCTATCCCAAGGACTTTAATCCGGAGAAGTTTTTTGAAGACAGCTTCGGCATAGTTATAAGTGACGACAATCCGGTAAAAATCCGCCTGAAGGTGTATGGAATGCATGCGTCGTATATGCGCTCTCAACCTTTGCATCATTCGCAGCAGGAAGTTGAGACTGCCGAAGGTTACTCGGTGTTTGAGTATTATATGCGCCCTACGTGCGACCTGATACAGGAGATATTGTCGCGCGGCTCGGATGTAGAGGTGGTATCGCCCGAAAGTTTCCGTAAAAAAGTTGCTGAGGTGATACGCAGGATGGCCGGAAGATACGATGGTGATTCATAATTGGCTACGCCGAACCACGTTTCACAATTTTTTCCGCCATGAAATGAGGTTATGAATCTCTGACATGGCGGAAACTTTTTTTATTAAGGATGAATAGCTAAGAATATGGCTCGTTTTAATTAAATTGTGAAACGCAGTTCAGCGCAGCCAATTATAAATTATGAAACGCAGTTCAGCGCAGCTAATTGTGAATTGTTCTTTTGCATTCTTCTTTCGATTTGTATTCACGTTTCGTTTTAATGTTGTATCTTTGTCAGCGGATTCGCGATGAATATACAGGAAATTTCTGATTTATATGCCAAGTCGCCGCAGGTTGCGGCACTGGTCAAGTTGCTGGAAGACAAGTCTGTTACGACCGTTTTCCTGCAGGGACTTGTTGCGTCGGCCGCTCCAATGATGTTTGCGTCGGCCGCACGCCGTGTCAGTCCTATGTGTCTTTTTGTTCTTAACGATGCCGAGGAGGCCGGCTATTTTTATCACGACCTTACACAGATAATGGGCAACACAGACGTGTTGTTCTTTCCATCATCTTATCGGCGTCAGGTGAAGTACGGACAGCGTGATCCGGCCAGCGAGATATTGCGCACCGAGGTGCTCAGCCGCTTGTCGGCGCCGCTTGAGGGCCATCCTCTTTATGTGGTTACATGTCCTGAGGCGTTGAGCGAACTTGTCGTGTCGCGCAAGAAACTTGACGAACGCACATTGCTGCTGCGCACAGGCGACACGCACGACGTTATACAACTGGAAAGAACGCTGCGCGACTTTGGCTTCACAGAGGTTGACTATGTTTACGAGCCGGGCCAGTTTGCCCTGCGCGGAAGCATTCTCGACGTGTTCTCCTATAGCAGCGAATATCCTTTCCGTATCGACTTTTTCGGTGATGAAATAGACTCTATACGCACCTTTGAAGTGCAGAGCCAGTTGTCGCGCGACAAGCGCGAGCGCATAGAGATAGTGCCCGAGTTGGCAACGCTGACCGACGAGAAAGTGTCGTTCATGCGCTTTCTGCCTGAAGACACCGTCATTGTGGCTAAAGACATTCTGTATGTGCGCGACGTTATAGACCGCACCTATCATGACGGCTTTTCGCAGCAGGCTAAGAAAGAACGTCTCGAGGGACTGACCGAGATGGAGCAGCAGGCCGTGATGAAGGAGCTTAGGGCCGACTCCATGCTGATAAGCGGAGCACGCTTTATGACCGATGCTTCTGGTTTCAGACGTATGGAGATGGGCACTAAGCCGACGGGCACACCGGCGGCAACGCTGAAGTTTGACATGACGCCTCAGCCGCTGTTCCATAAGAACTTCGACCTGCTGACAAAGGCTCTTGAGGACTATATGCTGCGCGGATATAAACTTTATATCCTTGCCGACAGCGCCAAGCAGAACGAGCGACTGAAGGACATCTTCACAACGCTGGCAGACGAAGGCAAAGCCGGACGGATAGAGTTCTTGCCTGTTGACAAGACTCTGCATGAAGGATTTGCCGACAACAGTATGCCGGCATGCTTCTTTACCGACCATCAGATATTCGACCGCTTCCACAAATACAGTCTGCGCTCTGACGCCGCACGCAGCGGCAAGATGGCGCTCACCATGAAAGAGTTGCAGGAGATGGAGCCGGGCGACTATATCGTACATGTGGATTTCGGCATCGGGCGCTTTGCCGGACTGGTGCGTGTGCCGGCAGGCAATAGCT
The DNA here is from genome assembly GCF_057607445.1 of Xylanibacter sp. Lineage (NCBI taxonomy): Bacteria > Pseudomonadati > Bacteroidota > Bacteroidia > Bacteroidales > Prevotellaceae > Xylanibacter > Xylanibacter sp. The sequence continues at coordinate 66,387 of NZ_DBLZAX010000002.1, forward strand.
ATCAGGAGGTGATACGCATCATTTATCAGAACAACGACAAGGTGGACGTGAGCATCCACTCGCTCTACAAGATATCAAAATACAAGCGTCGCGACAGCGAGACTCCGCCACGCCTGAGCACACTCGGCACAGGTGCATGGGACAGGCTGAAGGAGCGCACCAAGAAGAAGATAAAGGACATTGCGCGCGACCTTATAAAGCTCTATGCGGCGCGCCGACACGAACAGGGCTATGCCTTCAGTGCCGACTCGTTTATGCAGCATGAGCTTGAAGCCAGTTTTATATATGAGGACACGCCCGACCAGCTGAAGGCCACTAACGATGTTAAGGCCGACATGGAGAGCCGCAGGCCTATGGACAGGCTTGTTTGCGGCGACGTAGGCTTTGGCAAGACCGAGGTGGCTGTGCGTGCGGCCTTCAAGGCTGCGTGCGACTCTAAGCAGGTGGCTGTTCTTGTGCCCACCACCGTTCTGGCTTATCAGCACTATCAGACGTTCTCAAAGCGACTGAAGGATTTTCCAGTGCGTGTTGATTATCTGTCGCGCGCACGCAGCGCAAAGAAGACCCGTGAGGTGCTGGCCGACCTTGCCGACGGCAAGATTGACATCATTGTCGGCACGCACAAGCTGATAGGCAAGAGCGTGAAGTTTAAAGACCTAGGACTGCTCATAATAGACGAGGAGCAGAAGTTTGGTGTGGCAACAAAGGAGAAACTGCGCAAGATGAAAGTGAACGTAGACACGCTGACCATGTCGGCAACGCCGATACCGCGCACGCTGCAGTTCTCGCTGATGGGTGCGCGCGACATGAGTATAATGCAGACTCCGCCGCCCAACCGCTATCCTATATGCACAGAGCTGCACACCTTTGACAAGGAAGTGATAGCCGATGCCATAAACTTTGAGATGAGCCGCAACGGACAGGTGTATTTCGTTAACGACCGCATAAGCAACCTGCCTGAGCTTGCCGCCATGATACGTAAGTATGTGCCCGACGCGCGTGTGGCCATCGGTCACGGACAGATGAAGCCCGAGGAACTCGAGAAGATCATAATGGACTTCATGAACTATGAATACGACGTGCTGCTGTCTACCACCATCGTTGAGAACGGAATAGACATAAGCAACGCCAACACCATAATTATCAACGATGCTCACCGCTTCGGGCTGTCTGACCTTCATCAGATGCGAGGCCGTGTCGGCCGTGGCAACCGCAAGGCATTCTGTTATCTGCTTGCTCCGCCTAAGTCGGTGCTTACGCAGGAGGCCCGTCGCCGGCTTGAGGCTCTCGAGACGTTCTCTGAACTTGGCAGCGGATTTAACCTGTCAATGCAGGACCTCGACATCCGCGGAGCCGGCAATTTGCTTGGAGCCGAGCAGAGCGGATTTATGGAAGACCTTGGATATGAGACTTATCAGAAGATATTGAATCAGGCTGTAACCGAGCTGAAGAACGATGAGTTCAGCGATATGTATGAGGACGAGATGGCCGAGGGCAAGACATTTACGGGTGACGACTTTGTTGAGGACTGCGCCATTGAGAGCGACCTCGAGATGTATCTGCCCGACCAGTATGTGCCCAGCAGCAGCGAACGTATGCTCCTTTACCGTGAGCTTGACAACATTCAGACTGATGCCGACCTCGACGCTTACCGTTCTCGTCTTGTCGACCGTTTCGGTCCTGTGCCTCACGAGGGCGAAGAACTTATGCATGTTGTTCCGCTGCGCCGTATAGGCAAGCGCCTTGGCTGTGAGAAGATTATCCTGCGTCAGGGACAGATGCGCATGCAGTTTGTGAGCAACCCCATGAGCGCATATTACCGTAGCAACGTGTTCGACACTGTCTTAAACTATATCGGTCATAATCCGCGGACATGCAATCTGAAGGAAGTGGCCGGCAAGCGCATGATGATGGTTACGGGCATTAATACCGTTGGCGAAGCCGTAAAAAAACTGCGTGAGATAGAAAGTTTTAAGTGAAGAACGAAGAGTGAAGAACGAAGAATTCAATAGCTTTGCCGTATAGATTTTATTGGCAATTACTATGCATTTGAATTGACTAACGTCGAACACTGTTTCTTCGTTCTTCACTCTTCATTCTTCACTTTATTTATTCTGTGTTTCATTGTTCTCAGTGCGCTGTATGATATGCCGGTGGTTTGCATAATTTCGTCGTTGGTTTTGCCTTTGTCAGCCATTATCAGGATGAATGTGTTATATGGAGTCAGCTTTTTGTAGTTACGCTCTATACTTTCTATGGTTTTAGGGTCTATAGTCCTGTAATATTCAATCACGGCCTCATAGTCGTCCTTCTTCCATGTTATGGTCTTACCTCCTTTTTCCAGTTCATCGTAAAGCATGCGTCCGTGGCCGAGAATAGTCATTCTCCTTTCTTTTAGACTCTCAATTTTCTTGTTCAGTTTCTCTATTTCCTTTTCGTTCTTGTCTTTCTCCTTGTCGAGTTCGCTTATCTTCTGTCTGTATTGTTCCGTCGTTCTGCTTATGTCCTCAATTTGTCGTTTTGTCGCATTTCTTCTTCGGCGGTTATATGCAAGCATGGATATCATTACAGCCGCTGCAAAAACCATTACGGCTGATATGGCAATCACGAGTCTGTTTTGGGCTTGCGCATCAGCCGCCTTTCTTTCGGCATTGTTTTGCAGACTGAGCATGTGTTCTGTCTGCTGTTTAGTCTTTATGCTGTCTTTTGTGGCCAAAGCCCTTTCTTCAAGTTCAGACGCCTCTTTATATTTTCCCTCTTCTTTTTTAAGGTCAGCCATCCACAACAGCACTTCTGCCTTAAGTTCAAGTCCGTTAGTGTTTAGTGCGTCGTTCAGCAGTTGCCATGCCTTCCGGTTCTCTCCTCTTTCAAAATAAATTGAGCCTATGATATAATATGCGTGCGCATTTGGCTTAATTTCCAAAGACTTTTTCGCATAAAGGATAGCTTCGTCATACAGCCCTTTATTCACAAAGCCGATGCTGATGTTTGTCAGAACCTCTAATTTGTCGTTTTTGTTAAGATACTTTATGTAAGGAATTGTTTTTTGAGAATATACTAGGCAGCTATCAATCTTCCCCATACAATTAAATGCTGCGTTAATCTTATTCATTGACAAGGCGATAAGAATTTTGTTGTTAGCTTTTCGGGCTGTTTGAAGAGCCTTTTTTGCATAGCTTAGTCCGGTTTGATAATTGCCGGTGTCGATATTTATAAAAGATAAGTTGATGTATATTTTCGTAATGAAGTTAAGGTCGCTTGTTCCTTTGGCCAAGTGTTCCGCTTTTTTTATTAAGTTTATGCCTTCGCTTTTGTTGCCCCTTTGATAGCATGTTATGCCTTTATAATAATATGCCTTGGCCAGCAAAATCTTGTTGTTGTTTTCTTCATAGAACCTTATGCTTTCATTAATCAAGGAGTCAGAATCGGTTTGCTTGTCGAGACAAAAATTTGCTTGCGTCATCAGCAAGTCATAATATGCTTTGTTTTCTTCGTTTAGCCTTTTGACATTTATGTCCGACAGGTTATTCATGGCAAGTTCATATTTCTCCTTTTCAAGCAGTCTTTCTATTTCCGACAGCTTTTCATGTGTGTCGTTGTCGTTACTGCAATTTGTTAATATTAAAACGGATAAAATAAGGCAGAGTATAATTTTTGTCATTGCTTCAGAATTTTGATTAAAGGTATGAAAATAATACCAATCGAGCAAGAAAAATGAACGTTTTATCATTGCATCGTGTTACATTTTTAGTTTGACAAATGCTGTAATATGGGTGCTAAAGTGTTGATGCATAATGCTTTATGTCTAAATGAAAAATGTAACACACACGAAAAGATAAGCCGAAAAAGTTTGGATGTAATTTTGGATAACACTAATTTTGGAAGTAACGAAATTATTAAAAAAAGTATTATGAAAAAAATCATCATGTTATTTATGCTTTTGGCTGTAATGACATCAGCCGGGGCGCAGAACGCATCAAATGCGGAAAAGTTTTACGACAGGTTATTAGTAGATTTTGAAATTGGTGGCGGAACTAAGTGTAATGGAGTCACGCTGCTTTCGCCAAGTGTAAATTTAGGCTATAAGGTTATTCCGCGTATGTCTTTGTTTCTACACACGGAAACGCTGTATGGGCATTATGACGAACAGAAAAGCTACGCAAGGACACAAACTCTTGGAGGTGGAGTGGGGTATACTTTATGTAAAGCAGATGCCGTGGCTCTCGAAGTGCGTGGCACGGTGGCAGCAGGACTTAGTTCTGAATGGAAAAATGTTATATACGACGCTGCGCTGATGATGAAATTAGGGCGCGGAAAAATACATATGAACGTCGGTGTGGGATTCCGCCATATCAGTTCGCGCACAGCCGGCATAGACAATTATAATGGTGCCAACTTCATATTGGGTTTCGGTATTTAGTCTTGCTTAAGGTGCTAAAAGACCGGTTATTGAAAAAAGACACTGAAAATCGTAACTAAATTAAATTGTTTTGCTTAACGTATGCCTGAAAATATAATATTGTTAATGTGGACTGTAAGCAAAGTCATGCGTAAATGTTTTAAATCATTAACCTATCGTTTATGCATTGTAACTCGGTCACTTTTACATCAAAAGTGGCCGAGTTTTTAGTTGTAATCCTATGACTTTTTTATGCTATCCATAAGGTTATGATAAAACTGAGAATTTAGAATTAAATTATATGCATAAGGCGGTTTGTGTTTAAGCTTTTAGCCACAGCTGTCTTATGATAAAAAAACTCCCCGTAAGCACAGCTGGGTGCTTACGGGGAATAGAATATGATAATAAAGATTTTGTTATTCAGCCGTCTTCTTCATAAACTTTCTTACAGGTCTGTCGGCGTTGTTGCTGCCGTCAGCACGTGTTGAAGGCGAGTAGTCAGGATAAGAGTAGCCATACCAGCTGTCCCAGCCCCATTCGAAGTCACCCCAGTTAGGTGATGACGTCTTGCGCAGCCTAAACTGCATTGGGTCGCCATATTCGCCTATGATAGTTCCGCTGAACCAGCTTTCAGATAGCGAGTAGTCGTATATTGTGAAATAGGTGTCGTCCTCGCGTGAGTAAATTTCGATGTTACGGTTGTTCACTCTCCATTCTATGTGGCTTGCGAAATAGTCCCACGGAGCATCGCTGTAATAGTCAATCCAGTAGCCTGTGCCCGAAGCATACTCGTAAGGATCCTTGTCGAAGGCCAGGATTGAGTAAGAAGAGTAGTAGGTGTGTCCGTTCCACTCGCTCGTTACGTACATGTCGCCTTCCCAAACGCCCCACAGTGTGTCGGCTATGTATTCGTCGTCGTCGCAGCTTACGAATGTCAATGACATGGCTGCCATCATTATCATAGCAAGGATAGATGTAAACTTTTTCATAATATATCGCTTTAAATTATTAATATTCTGTTTCGCTGTTTTAAATATTCTGTTGCAAATATAATTCATTGTGTCTGCCTGTGCAAGCATAAATCCATATTGTTTTTAGGAAATTCCCTATTTTTATGTTACCAAAAGCCTACTTTCATAGATGAATCGTGCCGTGAGAGACGCACTGGAGTGAAGGCGCGATAACGGCAGAAGGCTTTATTGTCCGGTGTAGCGCGAGATAGTGGGGAGTAAGTTTTTAAAGCTCCGTTTAATTTAGTATCTTTGCATTCGTGCAGAATAATAAACAGACTGAAGGATGAAAAACAAGAAACACTTGATTATGGCAGCAGCCCTTATGGCTGCCCCGGTGTGCGCACAGGCGCAGGCCGTACACGAAACAATGAAGGTGAACATTGAGCGCGGGCGCATTGATGCCGTTACGGGCATAGTATATTCGCAGATAACATCGGCATCAGACAACCGCACGCTGCAGATGACTTTGCTCGTGCCGTGTACGGACAAGCCAAAACCGGCCATAATATATTATCCCGGCGGCGGATTTCTTTCGGCAGCACACGACAGATATGTAGAGATGCGCATGGCTCTGGCTGAGGCCGGCTTTGTGGTGGCATCAGTAGAGTATCGCACCGTGCCCGACATGTTTCCGGCTTTGCTGGTCGACGGCAAGTCGGCCGTCCGCTATCTTCGTGCCCATGCCCGTCAGTTTGGCATCGACCCTCAGCGCATAGGCGTGATAGGCGATTCGGCAGGAGGCTATCTTGCGCAGATGGTAGGCGTTACGGGCGGCGACAAGGAATATGATCAGGGCGACTATCTCGACCAGAGTTCGGATGTGCAGGCCGCAGCGACAATTTATGGCATAAGCAACCTGATGAACATAGGCGAGGGGTATTCAAAGGAGATACAGGACATACACGCATCGAAGGCCGTTACCGAGGCGCTGCTCGTTCACGGAACGGCGTTTGCCTCTTATCCTGGCGCAAGCATTCTTAGCGATACGGCAAAGGCCATGAAGGCAAGTCCGATGGGGCATATACGCAAGGGACTGCCTCCGTTCCTGATAATGCACGGCACGGCAGACGCACTGGTGTCGCCTGTGCAGAGCTGGCAGCTGTATGACGCGCTGAAGAAAGCAGACAACGACGTAAGCTATGTAGAGGTTGAAGATGCCGGGCATGGCGACATGTACTGGTTTCAGCAGCCTGTCATCGACCGCGTGGTTAGATGGTTTAAGGAGAAACTTGCAGAAAAATAATATTTTGTGAATTAAGAAAATCAAAGGGGACGTTTTTTGAGCGAATCAAAAAACGTCCCCTCTGATTGTTTATGGTGTCTTTGTTAGGATGATAATCAACGAGACAAACGTTCCGGCTGATTTGCGCGGGTGTTGTTGTGCGTAGCTGAGAATCTGCCGGAATTAAATATAACAACCGAAAATCAGAGCGGCTAATTTTCTGATCTATCGCCAGCTCATAAATAATTTTGTAGTTTCGGCATCATGATGGTCGAAGAACAGACTTTTGCCTGTGTCGAGTGTGGCTATCTCTGCCATTTCTTCATCTGTAAGTTCAAAGTCGAAGATGTCGAGATTCTGCTCCATGCGCTCTATGTGAACAGACTTCGGTATTATTATCACGCCACGCTGAATCAGCCAGCGCAATGCAATCTGTGCCACGCTCTTGCCGTGACTGTTGCCTGTCTTTGTGAGAGTTTCGTTGCTGAACAGATTGTTGCGGCCTTCCGCAAGCGGACCCCATGACATGATGTGTGTGCCGAACTCCTCCATTATCTTCTGTGCTTCAGTCTGCTGATTGAACACATGCGTCTCAACCTGATTGACCGCAGGCACAATGTCGACGTTGCTGGCCAGGTCGATAAAGTGGTCGGGATAAAAGTTGCTCACGCCTATGGCGCGCAGCTTGCCCTCTCTGTAGGCATCCTCGAGTGCCCTGTAGGCTCCGTAGCGGTCGCAGAATGGCTGATGAAGAAGCATCAGGTCGATGTAGTCGGTCTGCAGCTTGCGCAGACTCTCGTCTATCGATGCTTTTGCCTTTTCGTAGCCGTAGTTGGATATCCACACCTTGCTCACGATGAAAATGTCCGACCGGTTAATTCCGCTGTTCTTCACGGCACGTCCCACACCTTCCTCGTTGTGGTAGGCCTGTGCCGTGTCAATCATCCTGTAGCCTGTTTTCAGTGCGTCGCTCACGCAACGTTCACATTCGTCGGGCGAAACCTGATATACGCCGTAGCCTATCTGCGGCATCTCTATTCCGTTGTTCAGTTTTATTGTCTTCATGTTATCTGTGTTTTTATATTTAGCAAAATGTTTCTTTCACCTTGCAAAGTTAGCAATAAATAACTGAGTGAAGAGGATATGGATTACGGATAGATTAACCACTTTTACAGACTTTTTTTATCACTCTTTGAGACGTCGGCTGCAAAGCCGTTTCAGCTGTGCCTGCCGGCAACGTGAAGGCCATGCGCTGCCTATGGCCTTTGCCTCTCGGTTATAGCCACCTTTATCACTCCGTCAAGCCTGTTTTCAAACGTGCGGTAGGCCTCTTCAATCTCGTTTAGCGGATAGCGGTGGGTTATCAGCGGGGTGGTGTCGATGCGGCCTTCGGATATCAGACGCAGAATTTCGTCGCAGTCGCAACCGTCAACGCCGCCTGTCTTGAACGTAAGGTTCTTGCCGTACATATCGGGCAGGGGCAGTGTCTGCGGCTTGTCGTAAAGAGCCACAACGGTAACTATAGCATTGGGACGTGCGCATCGCCATGCCAGTTCGAAAGTGTCGTCGGCTCCTGCCACTTCAATCACTCTGTCGGCGCCGCCGTGACTGCTGTTGGCTCTTACAAAGGCTTCGGCGTCTTCGGGCTTGGTTACGAGTACATCGGGATAATGACTTCGTACAAAACGGATGCGCTCGTCCGACTTCTCGCAGACGATTATGCGCCGTGGCTTATGGAGCATGGCGCACAGCAGGGTGCATATGCCTGTCGGACCGGCACCTATTATCATTACTGTGTCGTCTGATGTAATTTCGGATATGCGTGCTGCCCAGAAGCCAGTGGCAAGTATGTCGCCTGTGAAGAGTGCCTGCTCGTCTGTTACGTTGTCGGGTATGCGGTTGAGTCCGTTGTCGGCGTGCGGCACTCTTACATATTCGGCCTGTCCGCCGTCTATTCGGCAACCTAACGCCCAGCCTCCGTCGGAGTCTTCGCAGTTGTTCACGTAGCCGTGCTTGCAGAAGAAACATTCGCCGCAGAACGTTTCAACGTTCACCGTAACGCGGTCGCCCGGCTTAACGTTTCTTACTTCAGCTCCCACCTGTTCAACTATGCCCACCATCTCGTGCCCAACAGTTATGCCGGGCACGGCCCTCGGCACGCTGCCGTGCTTTATGTGCAGGTCGCTCGTGCAGATGCTTCCGAGGGTTACGCGCACAATGGCGTCGCGCGCGTCTTTAATTTGCGGCACGGGCTTTTCTTTAAGTTCAAACCGTCCGCGCTCTATGTATGTGTATGCTAACATCGTTTTGCTTGGTTTTATGGTTATATTAAATATGTTTCGGTATGTAATGAGTCAGGATAAAGCCCTGATTGCTGCATTGCTGGCCACAGGTTATTCCTCTTTGGTATTGAAGAAGGCGTCGAGCACTTCGGCAAATATGTCGCCTGGCGATATGCTGTCAAACAGCTGCATGCATGTGCGCAGCTTCAGTACATCTATTTGTGAGCCCATAAGTCTTCGTATTGTGGTGCGGCTTTTGTGTTCGAGCAGTGCGGCTGATATTTCGCGCAGTCGCGCTCCGAGCAGCGGGTGTGCCAGATATGCGCGTGCTTCGCCGGTGCCGTCGAGTCCGTAATATTCAGAGTTGTAGCTGTGCCCAAGACCTTTCTGCTGCGGAAATATGTACCATATCCAGTGGCTCCGTTTGCCTCCGCTGCGTATTTCGCTCAATGCTGTTGCATATTCAGTTTCCTGTGCATCGACGAATCTTTGCAGATTATATTCATTTTCGTTCATGGCATTATGTTTATTTGGTTTGTATGTCTTGTTCCTTGTTTTTGGAATGCTATGCGCGGGGTGCCGTCGGCAACGTAAATTGTGCCGCATCTTATGAATCCTTCTTTCTCTAGGATACTGATCATCGTGGAGTTAAGTTCGTGAGTGTCCACCCTCAGGTTGCCTTTGTCAAGGGCAAACCTTATGGCAAGCAGTGCGATGCCGCCTACGCTACCGTCAGACGCAAGTCGGTGTATCACGTTATAAGGCTCGTCGTCGGGCCATTGACCGTTGTATATCTTGGCATAAGTAGGCTCGGGCGACGGGCGCATGCAGAAGCATGCCACAATGCGGCCGTTGAGGCATATCAGATAGAAACACCCGTCGGCAACATCACTCGCCACGGTCTGTTTCTGCGGATAGCCGTTAGTCCACTGCACGTTGTTGCCGTTGCGGCGCATATATTGCCGCGCCTTGTCGAATATATCGTTTATCTGTGGCCACAGATTTTCAAATTCCTCTTTGCGGCACAGCTTTATCTGCGGTCTTATGTCTTTTGTAACGGCAGAGCCGTCGTGTTTAGCATATTGTTTCATATCAGGCTTTTAGCACATATAGTTTTTTAATGACATACAAAGATAGTGAAAGGCGAGAGCAAAGTCAAATAAAAGACGTAGTTTTTTGAATTTTGTCTTGGCCGAGCCGCCTCCTATCTTATTCAAAGATAGTGAAAGGCGAGAGCAAAGTCAAATAAAAAGCGTAGTTTTTGAATTTTGTCTTGGCCGAGCCGCCTCCTATCTTATTCAAAGATAGTGAAAGGCGAGAGCAAAGTCAAATAAAAAGCGTAGTTTTTGAATTTTGTCTTGGCCGAGCCGCCTTATTTTTAGTATGCCTGCCGTCGTTTGTAAATATTCCTGTATTACGGAAACAGATATAAAGGTATTTTTGACTTTGTGCAATTACATAAATATTTCAAAAAACTTCTTCAAAGGATGTGGGATATTCAAAACTTTTGTGTAAGTTTGCAGAAGATAAAAATATCATGCCAAAAGTTTACTGATAAACAGTTGTCGCAGCGTTTGGCATAAAGTTTGTAGAAGATTTTATATATAAACCGATAAAAACAAAAGATGAAAACAGTTTATGATTTCACTGTCAAGGACAGAAAAGGAAAAGACGTATCGTTAAAGGAGTATTCCAACGAGGTGCTGCTGATTGTAAACACAGCAACAAAGTGCGGATTCACACCGCAGTATGAGGAGTTGGAGAAACTTTATGAAAAATATCACAGCCAGGGATTTGAGATTCTCGATTTCCCCTGCAACCAGTTCGGACAGCAGGCTCCGGGCACAGACGAGTCTATACACGAGTTCTGCAAGCTGAACTATGGCACAGAGTTCCCCCGCTTTAAGAAACTGAAGGTTAACGGAGAAGACGCAGATCCTCTGTATAAATATCTTACAAGTCAGAAGGGCTTTGCCGGATGGGACATGAGTCATCCTATAGCTCCGATTCTTGACGATATGCTGTCAAAGGCAGATCCCGACTATAAGAGCAAGGCAGACATCAAGTGGAACTTCACAAAGTTCCTTGTTGCCAAGAACGGTGTAGTTGTGGCACGTTTCGAGCCTACAGAGAAGATAGAGAACATAGAGAAGCAGATTGAAGAACTGTTGAAGAAATAAAAACATATACATTCATATTTGTATAAGATGAAATGAAAAGCCAATGATATAGCGCGGTGCAACCTTATGGGGCATGGTGGTGTATTGTTGGCTTTTCTTTGTCTTTTAAAAAAACTATAAATTAATATGGAAAACGCAGAGAGAGTGAGCTGCCTTATCATAGGCAGCGGTCCGGCAGGATATACGGCTGCGATATATGCAGCACGTGCTAACCTGAATCCGGTAGAGTATTGCGGTCTGCAGGTTGGCGGACAGCTGACACAGACTACAGTGATAGAGAATTTCCCCGGCTATCCCGAGGGTGTTGACGGCAATCAGATGATGTTGGATTTGAGGCAGCAGGCAGAGCGCTTCGGTACAGACATGCGCGACGGCGTTATCGTTAAGGCTGACCTGAGCGAGGCTCCTTACAAGCTGACAACAGACGACGGACATGTTATTGCTGCCGACACTGTAATCATTGCCACAGGTGCTTCGGCAAAATATCTCGGACTGGCTGACGAGGAGAAATATAAGGGCGAAGGCGTGTCTGCATGTGCCACATGCGACGGTTTCTTCTATCGCAAGAAGGTTGTTGCCGTTGTTGGCGGCGGCGACACAGCATGCGAGGAGGCTCTTTATCTTGCAAGTCTTGCGAAGAAGGTTTACATGATTGTGCGCAAGCCGTTCCTCCGTGCATCAGAGGTTATGCAGCGCCGTGTAAAGGAGGCTGAGAACATAGAAATTCTGTTTGAGCACAACACGCTCGGCCTTTACGGTGAGAACGGTGTTGAGGGTGCCCACCTTGTTAAGCGCAAGGGCGAACCCGACGAGGAGAAATACGATTTGCCTATCGACGGCTTCTTCCTTGCTATCGGTCACAAGCCTAACAGCGATGTGTTCAAAGAGTGGCTTGACCTCGACGAGATAGGATATATCAAGACCATAGGCAATACTCCTTGCACCAATGTGCCCGGCGTATTTGCTGCCGGCGACGTTGCCGATCCTCACTATCGCCAGGCTATCACAGCAGCTGCAAGCGGTTGCCGTGCGGCAATAGAGGCTAAGAATTATCTTCAGGAGCATCCGTCTCACTGATAGACGTTTGCTGGCTTGAATAAGAAATAAAGCGGAGTATGAGCGCGTATGATTTTTCATGTCGTTCATACTCTTTTTTGTATTGTGCCGGATATTAGTAGATAAGTCTTTTCAAAGCTTGTGTTATTCGGTATATGCAGGCTTTATTCTGACAAAATGGCGGTAATCCGAATATAGAAAATAGATCGGCGAGTCCGAAATATCTGGTTTGCTCAAAAATAACCACTTGTTTGCAACAGAAAACTCGGCCACTTTTGCATCAAAAGTGGCCGAGTTTTGACTCATAAACAATAGATTAATGATTAGAAACCTATGGATGTGATTTAGTTTACAGTCTTTATTGAAATTGGCTGTATTTTTACCTAACTTTAATGAAAATACGCCTATTACTTTCAGATTTCTTAGTTTAAATGCAATTAAACTTTTGTTGCCCGTAAAAACAAAATAAGTAGATATAGAGTTGAACTCAAAAAAGAGCAGTTGGGCTGACTTATATATTCTGTATTATAAATTGCCGTTTATAAGTCCATGCAGCCGAGTTATTTTACAGAAAAGCGTTTAAATTCAAAGATTTTGTAAAGATACTTTATTGAGATAAAAAACATATTCGTGTATAGTCCGTAACGTTTGCATGCCTTAACGTCTTCTTTGGTAATCAGTATTCTGTTCTTGATGCTTTTAGTGCTGACGCCGCCGGTTCGCATCGTTACAAAATCCTTTTTAAGGTACTTTGTCCTAATCTGGTATTTATGAAATAGCCTGACCATCATGTCATAGTCAGATGCTATTTTATAATCTAACGAATAATTGCCGCATTTTTCATAAACTTCACGTTTTACGTAAAATGACGGATGTGCGGGCATAAAGCCGAAGCGCAGCCAAAATGGCTTGAACATGGCAGACGAATAATACCTTACAATTTTGTCGGGGTTGCTTCCGTCAATGAAATGTATGTCTCCGTAGACAGCATCTAATTTGTTGTCAGCAAAAGCCTTTACTACATTTTCTATGATGTCATCTGATGTGAAATAGTCGTCTGAGTTGAGAATGCCGACGATGTCTCCCGAACTTTTGCTGATGCCTTTGTTCATTGCATCGTATATACCTTTGTCTTTTTCAGACAGATAATGCAGCCTACCGTTAAAGCGTTCCTGATATTTTTTTATTATGTCTAATGTCCTGTCGGACGAATTCCCGTCAATAATCCAATATTCAATGTTAGGATATGTCTGGCTTAATACAGATTCTATCGTGCTTGCAACCGTTTTGGCACTATTATATGTAGTTGTTATTATTGATACTTTAATCATTTTCTGTATATTAGGCAAGTTTTATCATGACAGGCTCAATTGTCTGCAGTTAAGCCATCTCTAAATTAAATGCGAAGTTAATCAAAATAAATATTTTGAGCAAATTTTTGAATATTTTAGATGTAACAAAACATCATTGCGGTTGTCCGTCACAGTTTTATGAGGCCTTTGCATATCGCATACCTGAAATTTATTTTGTCTTTTAACGACGAGGTGCTTTTTCTTGCTGTTGACGAACTGTTGTGCCCATGTCTTCTGAACAGGATAAGACTTTGGGGTATGAAGCATACATTAAATTTGAATGCTGCGACATTTCCGAGCCAGATGTCATGCATAGGGGTGTCTTCCGGAAATGGTATGGCAGCGTTTAGCAGTTCTTTTCTGAAAGCCATGCAACAGCCAAGATATCCGTTCTTTAGAAGCAGGTTATACCATTTCCCGTATTTTGTGTTGTTGAGCCTGAAAAAAGAAGATGAAGTCTCCTTTAAATCCCCGTCGGTTACTGTTGCATCGCTGACAACACAACAATAATCTTTAAGATATTTCATACATGTAGAAACTTTTCCCTCTTTCCATACATCATCCTGGTCGGCAAGGAAGATGTAGTCTCCTTTAGCATGTTTCAGTGCCTGCTCAAAATTTTTTGTGGGTGAACCCATGCCGGGCCCGTCAATAATCTTTATTCTGCCGTCATTTAATTCCTCAATTATATTTCTTGTATTATCCTTAGAATTATCATCCGATACGATTATCTCATCGGCGGGGGCTAATTGTTCCAGTATGGAAGTCAATTGTTGTTTTATGAATTTTTCACCGTTGTATGTGGCTATGCAGACTGAAATCATGGCAACTTTATTTCTTTATTATACTTTTGACTAATATTTTGAACGTTTCTGTTGTCTTACATCTTACAGAGAGGGCAATAGTATGTTTTAAGACAAGATACGATATCCTGGCTTTTGTATATATGCTTCTGGTCTCGAAGTTGGTAGCATTTTGGCAATATTTCTTAAAGCGGCTGATAAGTTTTGCTTTGTCTTCAGCGTTATTCGAAAAGTCTTGTATGCATTCGATGTTTAATACGATGAAGTTTTTAGTGACTCTTTTCAGTCTTTCAATAAATTGAAAATCAGAAAAGTCGAGGCTTACGTCTTCTTTATATCCGCCCGCTTTAATAAAGTCGGCGACTTTTATCAGCATCCCGCTATTTATAATGTCATATTCTTTAATTTTATGCATGCCTGGTTTTATGCATGTCGTCTGTTTCCAAATACACGATCTGACAGGTGACAGAAATCTGTCGCCGGATATCTTGTGTATGGGTACGAACAGACTGCAGTCAAGGTTCTCCGTCAAAGCCTTTTCATATTCAGCCATTGCTTCCGGTGGAAATGTCGTATCTTGGTCTGATAACAAAATCCATTCGTATCCGTGTTGTCTGGCATACCTTGCTGCTTCATTGTAATGTATGGATAGTCCAGGGTTGGAAGGATCCCATACATATTCGTATTTCCCATTAGGGAGATCTATCTTTTCGTATTGTTTTGTTTGCGAGTTGTCAAAAACAAGCAAACAGCTTATGTTGTCTATATTATTTTTTATTAATGTATTGTATACGTTGCAGTTGGTTAATTTCGACCCGTAAATCACCACTACAACGGCAATTGATGCAGGATTGTTGTTTCTTGTAAATTTATCCATCTTTCATCACTCCTTATTATAGCTCAAATTGATGTGACAAATAAAGATAAGTACGGTCATCTGTATGATTGATGACAAACCCTGGAATATCTGTTCGTCAACAAATTGGGTAACTAATAATGTAAAAATATAGGCATATAGATACATCATCAGGTTGTTGCCTGTTTTTGAATATTTGTATATTGCGCCAATAATTAATCCTTCAATCAAGGCAAATACAAAAATTCCGGTAAACCCAAAGTCCTTGAAGTATGAAGACATTATTGTATATACGTTAGTTGGCAGAGGCGTTGTACAGAATTCCTGAACGATAGGGGGAGGGGTGTTTATGTTGAATCCGAGTGATTCAAAAATTCCATAGAAGAAGCGGAGAGTTACTTCACCCCATTGGGTAGATGAACATGGAGACAGTTGTCCAAATGCGATGATAGATGTTACAGAATAAATTATCAGCAAGTCTCCAATAACCTCGGCATCTGTTTCGGTGTCTGAGCTTCCTCTTAGAATAAACATCAGCGGTACCAATGCAATAAGAAACACTGATCCCCAAAATATAGGCTTTAATGATATTCTTCCTTTCTCATAAAGCAGATAAAGGCTCGTAAATATGTACATGAACAATGTCATCTTTCCCATTGTCGCAATAAAGAAGAGAAAGCAGAGCGATATGACAAGCAACATGCGCCATTTCCTTATTTTGCTGCGGCATATTTCTATGATTAGCAGAGTGTTTATGACGTATACAAAATATTTTACAATGCCAAGCTGGTTCTCTTCAGGGTTGACAGCCTGTTCTCTTAACGTGTAGAACAGGCCTTCGGGCGAACCGAGCATAAATGCATGTTGCACAGCTTTATACACGGCCATAGGAACAAGGATCAGCGTAATTAATGTTATTATGTCAACATTCTTTTCGCATACTTTCCATGGGCTTTTTTTATATGAAGGGAAAACTACAAAGGTGACGGCAGATGTAATGACAAAGGTAAATACCCAAATGGTTAAGCCATATACAAATTGTTCAGAAACAGCATACAGCTCCTTATGAACAAAAGTATAGAGCGTAAGAATTATAATCCAGACAATCAGAGTTGTATTCCATGGTGAGAATATCTGACGTTTTGGAAGATAAGAGCAGAATCTGGGTGACAGCAGGAAAAAAGACAGCATTCCTGCGAACACAAATATTAATATTATTATGTTTGTCAACATTTTGCCTTTATTTACTTATTCCATATTCCCGTTGCTTTATTGTTTGCCAGCTTTTCAAACTGAATCTTATTGCATATAGTGCATATCAGATTAACGGATATCAGTGCACTGATGATGCCGTAAAGACCAAATCTGTTGCCTAAGAATATAGCCAACGGGATGTATATTATAGCTTCTAACGCTGTTATTATTGTAATCAGACGTATTTTTCCTATTCCGAAGAGGATGTTAGAGTAACATGTGCTGTAAATAAGTACACACATATATATTGCCATTAATGCAGACAGCAGATAGCCTATTTCAACTTTACCGCCAATCCATATTTTATAGATGAATTCAGATGATGCGAGCATCAGTATCAGAAGAACGAAAAACGCCAGCATTATTTTATTCATCTTATTCATCATGTTGTTTATCCATTTCCAGTCATTCTTTGTATACGCATCAGTTGTTGCAGACCAGAGCGGTGCGGTGATGATTGTAAACACCATTATCGTCAGACTGAAGTATTTGTATGAAATCTGGTATGGCGTAACTTCTGCCGGAGATAATATGCGCGTAATCAGTACGTTTGAAGAGGCAAATATTATCAGACCTGATATCTGAACAATGAAGAACAATATTCCTAGTGAGAACAGTTCTTTAAGTTCTGTTTTATCAAACAGCCTGAATGAAGGCCTTAGATATTTGTATCTGCAAAATGTCAGCGGATACGAAATCAGGTAGACCATCAGGGGCGACAATGTGTAGATGCAGGCTACGTCGAATAATGTGAGCTTATATATTAGCGACAAAACAAATATGCAGATCAGTGCCAGTGTCTGGCCGGAAACAACGAGAAGATTGTTTATTGCCGGAAGTTGAAGCCCAAGATAGACATTTCCGATAAATTTGAAGATAAAGGTTATGCCTACAAATACAATGGAAATAACAAATATACCCTCTAAGTTTGGTACTGTAGCGCTGTTTATGTTCAATAGCGAATGAAGGTCAATATTGTGAATTATTATTCTTAAAATGAGAACAATGGGTATTACAATAATGATCAGCATCATGAATGTTGTGCTGACAAGCCTTCTGGCTTTTTCCTTGTCGCCTTTTGCTAATGCTTCTGCAAGCTTATTTCTGAGTCCGTTTCCCAGGCCTATGTCAAATTGGTCTATCCATAACAAAATGGAATTGATGGTAAGCCAAATTCCATATTCGTATTGGTTCAGACAATTTAATGTAATGGGCACGAGCAATAATTGAACAATGCAGTTCCAGCCTTTTATAAGTATGGAACCGGCAATGTTCTTTTTTATTAAAGCTGTGCGTTCATTACCATTAAATATTTTTTTTGAAAACATAGACAGATGTTCCTATGAATGTTAGAATCATACAGAACGCAACAAACACCATGCGTTTGGGGCCTGTAGGCTTAAGTGGCACAGATGCCGACTGTAGTGTAGTGAACGCAGGCGTCCTTTCCTGTAATTTCGCTTTCGCAAGTTGAAGCTGCTGACTTATTTGCTGATAATTGTTGTACTGCAGCTGCATCTCATTTTCAAGGTCTTCCAGTTTTGCCTTGTAGCTTTCAAGCACCAAGTCCTGATTGGCATCAGAGAACACCGCATATACCTGTCTTGCACGTTCGTATTGTCTTTTAGCTTCTTGATACAGATTTTTTGTGTACTCCAGGTCTATACGTGCCTTGTTTGTTCTGTACTTTATGATGAACTGCTGCAGTTTTACCCTTGCAGAGTCTGCTATGGTGGCACAGATCAAAGGATCCTGATCCTCAACGTTTATAGTGATGACACTGGTCTTCTTGTCAACGCTACATTTAATCTTTTGCCCAACCAGTTTGGCTATGTCGTTTTGCTTCTTTGTCATTTTGAAAGGATTGACTTTCATTGCGCTAGCTCCGCCTTCAGCATCCTCGTCTTTAAACAAGTCTTTTACAAAACCTATTATCTTTTCCCACCATGCTGATTTCTGGTACTTCTCAAGATATTCGTAATATGTAGTTTCTATTTTCCCGTCATTTGATTTTATTTTAATGGGGAACATGCTTGTCTGAAAGTCGGCAGATTCCATCAGGTCAGGATACAGTTCTGGCACAATGGCATCCTGATTTGCCATATTAGACATGTTTAGGCCGAAACTCGACGCCAAGGCACCAAGGCCACCTATATTTGGAGTGGTGGTTTCAGGTGCCAGTTTAACTTCACAGACATAGAATCTCGGAACACATAAAATTAAGAATGCACTTACAACAAATGCAACAGAAAGATTTATTATAAATAATTTCTTATGTGTCTTTATTCTGTTAAGAAGCTTTTTCAGGTCTATTTCCCTGAGCTTGTATTCTATATTCTCAACCATTTTCTTTTATTTTTTACAATATATTTGCCAGTGTCGCAATCATAGTTGCTATTGATGCAACAGATGTTCCGATAGTCATCTTTTCAGCAATAGTCATCTTGTTGATTTCCTTTTCAGGTACAACAATTTCACATCCGGGTTTTGGCTTGGCATTTTGGCTAACCTTTGCAATAGTGCCGTTCATGTAAACAATGTATGTCTGGCTCTTCTTTGCCTTTTCGCTGAATCCGCCGGCCTGGTTAATGTAATATTTAGCCTTCTTGCCCTTCTGGAAACCTACGGTGTTAGGATACATCACAGCACCGTTTATCTTTACTGTTCCGTTATATTGCGGTACGATGATTTTGTCGCCTTCACGCAAAACGATATCTGCATCGCATCCGGGGTTGGCTAGGGCCTTGTCTAATTCTATTCCGACAGAATAGAACTCAGGTATTTCAAATTTCTTGATTTTCTCGCTGTCTTTAAGATCTCTTTTCTTGTTTTCCTTCGCAGCTTCTATTTCCATCTGTTCAGCCTCTTCCTTGGCTTTTTTGAGCACGGCTTCCATACGTGCGCGTTCGCTCTCGTTCACCTTTCTTTCGAGGCGTGCACCTGCAACATAGCCACGGTCGTTAACGCCGCCGGCACTCTTTATAAGGTCGCTCAGACGCTGATTCTTCTTAGAGAGCGTATATGTACCGCTGAACATTACTTCGCCTTCAACGATAACATTCTGCTGCTTGTAGTAGCCGGGACTCTTGCGGACATACACTTCGTCGAATGGCATGAGCTTGAAGCCGGGTGTACCGTCAATCACAAAACCGTCTTTCAGGGCGAATGTGTAAGTGCGGGCAATGACAGAGTCGGTTGTCAGTGCCTTCGGGTTTACAATTCGTCTTGACACATCCACTTTTACTGTTGAGGCTGTCTGCTTTAAGCCTCCTGCCTGCAAGACGAAGTCCTCAAGGGTTTCGTTGTCGGCATATCTGTAAATACCCGGGTATTGCACCTCTCCGTGTATTGTGATAGTCTGTTCTTCCATCATCTCCTGTTTAGTCGGGATGAACAGCACGTCATTGTTTTGTATAGGTATGTCAGGAACGGTGCCGTCTAATATGCCTTCAACGTCAACAGGAACGACCTCGAGTGTACGGTCTTTCTTCATTCTGTGCATTACGGCACGTGCAGTGAAGGCTTCTTCACGGAGACCGTCGGCGTGTTCGATAAGTGTTTTTACGCTGTTGATGTCGCCTCCTACCTGATACATTCCGGGACGGAACACGGCACCCTTGACCTCAACCATGTTAGAGAAGCGGGGCAGGATAGAGTCAACGCTTACAGAGTCCTCGTCTGCAAGATGGAATGCACTCATGTCAAATTCATCAACGTTGTAGACAGAATATTCTCTTCCTGTCTTTCTGACAATGCGTACAGATTTCTTATATGCATCTCCTGTAAATCCTCCGGCGTATTTCAGCAAGGTGCCAACACTTTCGTTACGCTTCATTTCATAGTACATCGGTCTTTTCACCTTTCCGGTAATATTTACCAGGCAGTCGTAAGGACCAACGGAAATGACGTCGTTGTCGGCAAGTCTGACGTTGCCTGTGAGTTTTCCGTTCAGGATATAGTCATAGATATCCACGACAGACACCAGTCGGTTATTTCTGTATACCTTGATGTTACGCATCGTACCTATATCGTTTGTACCGCCCGCCATATACAAGGCATGGAATACTGTTGCAAACGCAGGAAGAGTGTAGGTTCCAGGGTTTTTCACCTCACCCATCACGTTAATCATTATCGAGCGTGTCTGACCAACAGTTAGCTTTATCTTCGAACTGCTGTATCTTGCTCCTAACGTAGAGCGCAGGCGTGCATTTGCCTGTGCCACGGTCAGACCGCTTACCTGTACGGGGCCGAAACCTTCTATTGTTACTTCTCCGTCGGGTGAAACGGTGCTTTCTATAGTCTTTTGTGATGCGCCATATATGTCGATATAAACAGCGTCGCCCGGGCCTAAGATGTAATTCTGCGGGGTGGCGATGTTCATGTTGGGCTCGAACGTAAGGTCCTTGTTGTTGAAGATATCACGTCCGAACACTTTTTTCTTTCTTTTTTCTGCAAGGAGCTTTTCCAGCATGGCAGTTGTGTCAGGGATGAATGTGTTCAGTTCATCCTGCATCATCAGCCAGTCTTCGTTTGTCTCGTCATAGACAACTTCTTTTGATTTGCTCTTTTTCTTTTCTCTTGTATCTTTTATTCTGTATTGCGGTGATTCTTCGTCATCGTCGTTTTTGCTTGAGCCTTTCTTTCCGTTATTCTTTCTCTGGCGTCCGTTATCTTCTTCCGTGTCTTTGCTGCTTACGGTGCCAAGGCCTTTGTTCTTTGCCTGGCGTTCATATTTGTCTTTTACGCGCCTGATCTGTTCTATAGTTACGCCTTTCTGCATCAGTTTTGTTACAATCTGTGCCTGCGATGTGCCTTCGGCGTTTTCTTTCATTACAAATTTCAGTATCTGTTCGTCTGTCATTGACGATTGTGCCGTTGCATAACAAGGCAACAGCAGTGCGAATAAGAAAAGAATGATATATTTTTTCATATTAAATTAATTTCCACTTAAAATTTCTTGCCACTAATTATACTTGCGGCTGTACGCATTATTATGCTGAAGTCGAGCGCCAGCGAGCGGTTCTCGAGATAATGAATGTCCATCTGCAGACGTTTCAGCATCTTTTCCATGCTGTCAGTATAGCCATTATATAATGTGGCCTCGGATGTCAGTCCGGGCCTCATTTCATATATTAGCACATACGAATTGTCTATTTCCATTATCTGGTCGATATAGTACTTGCGTTCAGGGCGCGGTCCTACGAGCGACATGTCGCCGATAAGCACGTTCCAGAGCTGCGGCAGCTCGTCAAGATGATGCTCTCTTAAAAATCTTTCGGTTTTGGTCGAGTTGCTGTCATCACATTTAGCCACCAGCTGTGGTTTGTCCTCAGCCTTGCTGAGAGTTCTGAATTTATATATGGTAAACGGCTTGCCTCTGTATCCTATGCGTTCTTGCGAGAATATTGCAGGTCCGTTCTTTTGTCTTTTGAGCATTATATATATAATGAGGAACAATGGTGATAATATAATCAGTCCTAAAAAGGCTGATATAAAGTCGAAAGCCCTTTTTATTGCCCTTTGTGTAGCATTCATAGCATCATGGCTGCAGCTTATGCAGTCCGCCTCTTTCGTATAGACGTTGTTCACCTTCTAAAAAATATTGTTTCTCTATAATAACCCCAAATATTCAAATTTGTTGCAAAGGTAACACAAATAATTTGAAAAAAATGTTAGTTGCTCTCTGATTATTGAAAAAATAGCCATAAATTTGCGTATTCTTACAGAAAGAGTTATCTTTGCACGGATAAAACGTAGCTCCGGCACGTTTGGCAGATTGGGGTTGACCGGATTTGACAGCGGGTTGGAATGGTACGTAAGCACGCGGAGCGTCGTCTGTTGGCTCCTAAATCTCAGCGGTCAAAAATTTATCTGGCGAAAACAAATACGCTCTCGCTGCCTAATCGAAGCATAGTAGATTATCGGCTTAATCCAGTCACAAGGTGACAGGACGAGACACTGCTCGAAAGCTGTTGTTCCGAAGCGTTTCGGTAAAGCGGTGCGGTTAAATCGGAAATAGTCTTGTGCGGCCCCGCACTCAAGATGAAGTTTTAGGGGATAAGGTTGCAGTTGGTGGTCCGGGTCTTGCTGCAGCTCGAAAACCGAAGGCCGGAATAAGCGTGTAGAAAGCGTATGGTTTCCCTGTTTGGACGAGGGTTCGAATCCCTCCAGCTCCACACAAAAGGCGGTGTAAGCTTATTACGCCGCCTTTTTGTTTACTTTACGGCATATCTGTAATCTTTCCTGAACTTGCAGATTTAGTATGAAAATCTCTGTTTTATCCTGATTTCATGTGTTTTATGGTGATGAATTATGTGCATGAAACAAATATTAATGTATTGGTGACGAATAGTGGGGCGCTAATTGATTATAGTTTTTACCTTTGTACTCGGTATAGGTCTTTTACGGCATAAGCCATAAGCGGATGGCGCATATCTATGGCGAAGACCTATGCATGGACATGAAAAACTTTAATATTCTGATATATAGAGATATGAAAAAAACTAAAATTAGCTGCATTCTTGCGTCTGCATTGCTTGCCTTTTCGGCACAGACAGCCGGCGCTCAAACAGCAAGTGCCGCAAAGGCGCCTGCCACTGTTGCCCATACGGCATTGTTCGATTATTTCAGTTATAGTGGAGATGACGACATCTATAAGAAAGTGAAGCTCGAAGGCGAGGGCGGATTCTACAATCCGATACTTCCCGGATGGAATTCAGATCCGAGCATCTGCCGTGTTGGCGACGACTACTTTATGGTAACTTCAAGCTTCTCTTATTATCCAGGAGTGCCGTTGTTCCACAGCAAAGACCTCGTAAACTGGAAGCAGATCAGCTATATCCTCGACCGTCCGTCGCAGTTGCCTCTTGCCGGTCAGAAGGTTTCAGCAGGTATCTTTGCTCCTGCAATATCGTATAATCCTCACAACAAGACCTTTTATATGATAACCACAAACGTGGGGTGGGGCAACTTCTTCGTTAAGACAAAAGATCCGTTCGGCTCATGGTCGGAGCCAATCCGTCTGCCTGACGTAAAAGGCATAGACCCCTCATTCTTCTTTGACGACGACGGTAAGGCCTATATCGTAAACAATGACGAGCCCGAAGGCAAGGCTGAATACGACGGCCACAGGGCTATCCGCGTGCGCGAATTTGACGTAAATACCGACAAGACTGTTGGTCCTGAGAAGATTCTCGTGAACAAGGGCGTGCATCCGGAGGACAAGCCTATATGGATTGAGGGTCCTCATATGTATAAGATTAACGGTAAATATTTCCTGATGTCGGCCGAAGGCGGCACCAGCGACATGCACTCAGAGGTGATTTTCAGAAGCGACAGCCCGTTTGGACCTTTCGTTCCCGCCAAGAAGAATCCTATACTTACTCAGCGCGACCTTGATCCTAACCGCATAGACCCTGTTACATGTGCAGGTCATGCCGACCTCGTGCAGACTCCTTCCGGCGACTGGTGGGCTGTGTTCCTTGCATGCCGTCCTTGTGAGGGCAAGTTTGAGAATCTTGGACGTGAGACATTCCTCCTGCCTGTAAGCTGGACTGACGAAGGTTTCCCGCTCATACTTGAAAAGGGAAAAACCGTGCCTATGACAGGCAATGTAAAGGGAGCTGTACGCGGAAAGAACGTAACCTTCGGTAATTTTGCATACAACGACGATTTCTCTGAAAAGACACTGCCGCTCGACTGGTTCTCGCTTCGCGGTCCTGTTGACTCTATCTGCAGCACAAATGCCGTGCCCGGTTATCTGTCAATGAAATGCGTTGAGACCACAACTGCCGAGAAAGCCGTTCCGGCATACGTAGGCCGCCGCATACAGCATCATAAGTTTGAGTGCTCTTCACGTCTGGTTTTCGAGCCTCAGACTGTAAACGAGCGCGCAGGCATGCTGCTCTTCAAGGACGAGACACATCAGTATCTGCTTTGCGTTGCCAAGACGTCAGCCGGCAAGGCCGTTGAACTTAGAAAGACAGCTGACGGAGGCAAAGACGAAATATTGGCAAGTTCGGCTCTCGCAAAGGCCGACAAGGATATACGCCTGAAGATTGTTTCACGCGGTCTGACGTTCGACTTCTACTATGCAGTGGGCAAAGGCGAATGGAAACTGCTGAAGAACAACGTAGACGCCGGTTTCCTGTCGACACGCAACGCCGGCGGATTTACAGGCACCACCATCGGCCTGTATGCCACACGCGGATAATACATAATGGTAAAGGCAGTGCAGTCCGGATGCATTCTGGCATGGTTGAAACAGCCGGGGCACTGCCTGCCTTAAACAAATAACGGTCTGGGCTACAGACTGAAACAACACATTGACAGCCTTACAGACTGTTTCTGAAGGATGCATGTTGAAGATAAATGCGTCAAGTCTAAAATCGGTCATTGTCTTACTTCTATCTGCAGATTGAGGCTTCCGGCAGTCTTATTGCTTTCTGTTGGCGTCTTGCCGTCTGCCTTTTCTTGACATTGCCCGCAGTGTTTGCGGAGAATCAAACGGCAGCCGGTTAAATGTCAAAACGACAATAAGGTCGGATTAAAATAACCGATTTGGCTTAAAATATGCGAAACATTAACCAAAATAGAAACATTCTGTGAAAATTGTCAGCATAAATAACGTTACAAATCAAATCTGTTTACGTTCTTTCTTTAAAAGAAACATAACAATGGACAGATACGCAAAATCTTTATTATCATTAATTTTAATGTTGCCGGTGTTCGCCAACGGGGCTGATGCCGGCAACACTATTGTAGTGCCAGAGAAAGAGAACGTAGGAGCAGCCGCAATGCCTGCCGACATAGCTCCTGTAGACGAAGCGCCCTTCAAGCTGAAGAAGATAAGGCGCCCCGAATTTCCCGATCGCCGCGAAACCGTGGGCAAGGCCGACGTTTCGGCATCGGGCAAGATAACTCCTGCAATCAATGAAAAGATAGAACGCCTCTCTAAACGTGGCGGCGGCACCGTGGTTGTGCCTGCCGGCAAGTGGTATTCAGGCAGAATAGAACTGAAGAGCAACGTGGAGCTTCGCCTGGATGAAGGTGCCGTGATAGAGTTCTCGGGCGAGGTAGACGACTATCAGCCTGCCGTGTTCACGCGTCATGAGGGCGTCGAGGTTATGGGTGCCGGTGCGTTTATATATGCCAACGGCGCAAAGAACATAGCCCTTACGGGCAAAGGCGTGATTATGGGTCCGCCGATGGACGTTCCCATGCGCAAGTTCCCTAACGGCAAAAGCGTAGTTGAGAACGACATCGATTACCGTATGCCCGTCAAAGAGCGCCTGTGCGACGGCAAGGAAGGCCGCACGTTCTACCGCCCCAAGTCGTTTTCGCCCATCAATTGCAAGAACGTGCTCGTTGAGGGTGTAACCTTCGAGCGCAGCCTTCTGTGGAACGTTAATCCCGTTTATTGTGAGAACGTGATAATAAGAGGTATAACCGTAAATTCTACAGACGTGCCGAGCGGCGACGGCATAGACATCTCTTCATGCAAGAACGTGCTTATAGAATACTCTACGCTCAACTGCGGCGACGACTGCTTCACGCTGAAGGCCGGACGATGCGAAGACGGACTGCGCGTCAACCGTCCTACAGAGAATGTGCTCATACGCTACTGTCTCGCCAAGGACGGTCACGGAGGCATCACCTGCGGCAGCGAGACGGCAGGAGGTATACGCCGTGTGTATCTTCACGACTGCGTGTTCTATGGCACACGCACGGGCTTCCGCTTCAAGACAAGGCGCAACCGCGGCGGAACCGTTGAAGACATCACCTATGAGAACATAAGACTGGTGAACGTGCGCGAGGCTTTCACGTGGGATTTGCTCGGTTCAAAGATGTATATGGGTGAGCTTGCGCGCCGCTATCCGCCGCTCGACATCACTCCGCTTACGCCTACGGTTAAGGACATAACCATACGCAACTTCATAGTTGAGTCGGCCGACAGGCTAATGACTGTCAACGGCATACCTGAGATTCCGTGTTCTGGCGTGCTACTTGAGAACGGCAGTGTCAGGACCAACAGGATAATAAAGACGCTCAACGATGCCGACGGACTGACGCTGCGCAACATGGAGATACAGGCCACAGACAACACGATGGTGATAGACGACAGCCGCAACGTGCTCTTCGACAATGTTACGTTCTATGTGCCCGACGGCGCGCTCAACATGGACATAAAGGGCAGCAAGGCTTCGGGCATAGTCATCCGCAGCAATGGTGCAGACGTGGTCTGCAAGCCGGGATTGAACAAAATTTAGTGTTTTGTTTTTATATATTTTAATTCTGTTTAAACATAGTGACTGAAACGCTCATGCAGGCTTGGCTTCTGTGTGAGCGTTACTTTTTTATCCTAAATCTGCCAATTA
The DNA here is from genome assembly GCF_057607445.1 of Xylanibacter sp. Classification (NCBI taxonomy): domain Bacteria; kingdom Pseudomonadati; phylum Bacteroidota; class Bacteroidia; order Bacteroidales; family Prevotellaceae; genus Xylanibacter; species Xylanibacter sp. The sequence continues at coordinate 93,180 of NZ_DBLZAX010000002.1, forward strand.
TAATCCGCAGGATTTTTGTTTTTATATTGAGCATGCTTCTGTCTGAGTTTTAGTGTGTATTGACGGTATGCCATTCTTTGGCAAGTGTTGGTTTATGATTGGGACATTTGAATATTGATAAGTGTAAGCATATTGAGGCTTATGCCGTTCATAATGATATTTTGCCTTTGTATGGATTTTCAGACAAAATAGAAAATATGTGTCCGATAATATGCCGCTTTTGTGCGTCCGGCAGCATCCCGGTCTGCAAAATGCCGCCTTTCGTGTTGCCGTTTGTGGCCTTTTGCATCCTAAAAAGCCACCTTTTGCCATGCGTTATGCCTTATATCATGAGTGAATTTTGAGGCAAAATGCCGCTGTTTTAGTGCCAGGAAAATGCACACTGATGCTCTTTGCCGTGTCAACATGTTGCAGTATAGCAGTTTACGCTTGCACACAAAAACTGCGGAATTTTACGTCCTGCGGAAAGAAATTTTAGAATAGCAAGATTCTGGAGCGTTGACAGAAATCACAACGTAAGCACCGTGTCCGCCGTGCCGGCAATATGTCAGCATGCACAGACCATTGTCGCACACCATTTTATAATGTCTTTTCATGGGTGCGCTGATGCTCTTCGTGTGTAGAGACATCACGGTTGCGTATGTCGTTTTCTGCTGATGTTATGATTTTCCTTTGCTTCCTTGATGCGGTCGCGTATGTGGCTGAATTGTTTTAGTATACTGATTTTTATTTGATTTCAGGCTCTCCTGTTGCGCTTCGTCCTGAATCTTAACTTTGTTGTCCTGCTCCTTGGGCCGCCGTCCGCGCAGCGTCATTCTCTTATCTGTGTCCTATTTGTTTATCTTGCTTTCGTCCATATACTTCTCCAGATAGTCGAGCCCTTTGTTTGTGCAGCACCCGCGCATGTAGACCGTTATGAAGGTGTGGAATATCTCCTTCAGCGAATACTTGCGGTACATCTTTGTCTGCATAACATAGTTCATGGCGGCGTCGCTCATCTTGTGCACGATGTCATAGTTGATGTCGCCCCTGAAGAATCCGTGCTCTATGCCTTTCTTCATGAAGAGGTACGAGTTGGCGCGCTGTCTCTCGTTATACTCTTGCAGAAAAGCTACAATCTTAGAGTATTTCTGCGTTTCAAGAAAGAAGCGCGGATTGATGGTTCCCAGGTCTCTCAGCTTGGCTTTAAGGAAGAAGGCTATGACGTCCATCTCGTTGTCCGTCTTTTCGGCATACTCCTGCAGCTGCTTGGTCATCTTCTCAGAGTCGTGCTTTACACACTCGTAAAGCAGGTCTTCCTTGTTGCTGTAAATCTCATACAGGGTGCGTTTGGATATTCCCATTTCTGTGGCAATATCGTCCATCTTCACAGCCCTGATTCCCTTCTGTTTGAAGAGCTGCATCGACGTTTCGAGTATCCTTGTTTTCAGATTTTCACGATAAACTGTTATGTTGCCTGTTTTGCGCATAAACACTATTCTTATTTTATTTGCAAAGTTAATAATTTTTCTAAAAAAACTATTTGCTTTCCTTTATTTTTATTACATTTGCATGACTTTTCATGATAAAGTGAAATGGTTATAAGGTAAAAGACAATACAAAATAAGATAACAGAAAACGCCTATGGTAAACATAACAAAAGAGGCCGCTCTTGCATATCACAAGAACGGGAAACCCGGAAAAATAGAAGTTAAACCGACAAAGCCCTACAGTACGCAAACCGACCTTAGTCTGGCCTACTCGCCGGGCGTTGCGTTTCCGTGCCTTGAGATACAGAAAACTCCCGATGACGCATATAAATACACCGCCAAGGGCAACCTGGTTGCCGTGATAAGCAACGGCACCGCCGTGCTCGGTCTGGGCGACATCGGAGCCATGAGCGGCAAACCCGTCATGGAGGGCAAGGGGCTCTTGTTTAAGATTTATGGCGGCATCGACGTGTTCGACATTGAGGTTGACGAAAAAGACCCCGAAAAGTTCTGCGAGGCTGTAGAGAAGATAGCCCCCACGTTCGGCGGCATCAACCTTGAAGACATAAAGGCTCCTGAATGTTTCTACATCGAAGAGCGCCTGAAGCGCACGCTCGACATCCCCGTGATGCACGACGACCAGCACGGCACGGCCATCATATCTGCCGCCGGACTGAAGAACGCTCTCGAGGTGAACGGCAAGGACATATCAAAGGTTAAGATTGTTGTCAACGGAGCAGGTGCGGCAGCCATATCATGTACAAAGCTGTATATGGCTCTCGGCGCAAAGCGCGAGAACATCGTGATGCTCGACTCTAAAGGCGTTATCACCAGTGACCGCGAAAACCTTACGGAGCAGAAGAAGCTCTTTGCTACCGACCGCCGCGACGTGCATACACTCGAGGAGGCTGTAAAGGGAGCCGACGTGTTTGTCGGTCTTTCCAAGGGCAACGTGCTCACTCAGGACATGGTAAGGTCGATGGCCGACCAGCCCATTGTGTTCGCCCTGGCTAACCCCGTGCCCGAGATTTCTTATGAGGAAGCCATGGCCAGCCGTCCCGACGTGCTCATGTCTACCGGCCGTTCTGACTATCCTAACCAGATTAACAACGTTATCGGCTTCCCGTATATCTTCAGAGGCGCTCTCGACGTTCATGCCTCTGCCATAAACGAGGAGATGAAGCTTGCCGCCGTCCACGCTATTGCCAACCTGGCAAAGCAGCCTGTGCCCGATGTCGTTAACGACGCATATCAGGTAAACAACCTTACTTTCGGTCCGTCTTACTTCATTCCGAAACCTGTCGACCCGCGCCTCATCACCGAAGTGTCGGCAGCCGTTGCCAAGGCAGCCATAGAGAGTGGGGTGGCACGCACCACGATAACCGACTGGGACGAATACAAGAACCACCTGCGCGAGATGCTCGGACAGGAAACCAAGCTCACGCAGAAGCTATATGATACAGCACGCAAGCACCCGCAGCGCGTTGTCTTTGCCGAAGGCATACACCCTACGATGCTCAAGGCTGCCGTACAGGCAAGGAACGAGGGCATCTGCCAGCCTATCCTGCTGGGCAACGACGAGCGCATAATGAAGCTTGCCAAGGAACTCGACCTTAATCTCGACGGCATAGAGATAGTAAATCTGCGCCACGACAACCAGAACGACCGCCGTGAACGCTATGCACGCATACTTGCCGAGAAGCGCAAACGCCAGGGCTACACCTTCCAGGAAGCCAACGACAAGATGTTTGAGCGCAACTATTTCGGTATGATGATGGTTGAGACCGGCGAGGCCGACGCCTTCATCACGGGTCTTTACACCAAGTATTCAAACACCATCAAGGTGGCAAAGGAGGTTATCGGCATACAGCCCGGATACAACCATTTTGGCACGATGCATATCATCAACTCCAAGAAGGGTGTGTTCTACATGGCCGACACGCTTATCAACCGCCATCCTGACAAGGACGTGCTCGTAGACATTGCACGTCTGAGCGCAATGACCGTAAGATTCTTCAACGAAGAGCCGAGGATAGCCATGATAAGCTATTCAAACTTCGGTTCCGACGAGATAGGCAGTCCGGCTCAGGTTCATGCTGCCGTTGAGGCTATGCAGACACGTTATCCTGACCTGGCCATCGACGGCGAGATGCAGGTAAACTTTGCTCTCGACAACAAGCTGCGCGACGCCAAGTATCCGTTCTCGCGCCTTAAGGGTAAGGATGTCAACACGCTTGTGTTCCCTAACCTCAGCAGTGCCAACAACGCATACAAGCTGTTGCGTGCAATGAATTCTGACGCAGAGATTATCGGTCCTATCCAGATGGGTCTTAACAAGCCTATACACTTCACCGACTTCGAGTGCAGCGTACGCGATGTTGTCAACATCACTGCCGTGGCAGTTATCGACGCTTACGTGCAGAAGATAAAGGAGAACAGACAATAACGGCGCAGCTGCCTGCGATATAGCATTATGTATGACGGCTCCAATGATGTAACGACATGTCATCGGAGCCGTCGTCCGTTTTACCAAAAATCCTGATTGCTGATTTGGGCTTATGCCTCATGTCAGGGCAACGCCATGCCTGACGGCTTTAACTGAATGAGGTGTGTATAATATAAAAAGTGTGAAAAACTTTATCTTTCATGTCACTGACGGCCTTGTCATACGTCTCTGACAATAGAAACAAATGACATAATTAACAACAAAACGACACTATTATGAAAAAGCTGTTTATTCTGGCGCTGGCAGCAATGTTCTGCATGGCCGGCTTTGCCAAAAGCACACAAGAGGTAATCAACGAAATCACAAAGTCTACAGGTGCTCAGACCATAACGCTCAGCAAGGACCTTATTGTTGCGCAGGCTGCCGCCATGCCTGAAAATGTCAAGGCTCTCCTGTCTAATCTTGACGGCGGCACTCTCGTCCTGCTGTCTGAGGGCACCGACGAGCAGATAAAGACATTCAACGACAGGGTGGGAGAGATAGACTCTGAAGCTTATGAAGCTATGGCTTCGTTCGTTGACGAGTCAGACACCATAAAAGTATTCGGCAAGTGTGAGGGCGACTATGTTACCGAACTTTTCATCGCCTTTTCAGACGATGAAGATTGTGCCCTTATCGACGTTACCGGCAAGATAAGCAAGGAAGATGCCATGAAGCTCCTGAACAAAGACATGTTGCAGCAGATTCTTTAACCGTAAACAGGTCAACGCTCCGCATATTCTTCAGCAAGTAGACGGCTGAAAGCATGAATGCACAAAACAGATAATGCTGTGTGCGGGCTAATAACCTATTGTGGTTTAAGTTAAAGAAAGGTTTATATAAAAACGGACAAATGCCGGCTGTTGTGCCTGTGCATTTGTCCGTTTCCTTTTTATAGTCAAGGCATCATAGCCTTTTGTATGTCTTCATTGTGTGCGGCATCGCTGCCACACCCTCATTCTTCTTACAGTCTTATAATCTGCTTCACGCCCTTCACGTTGCGCAGCTTCTTTATCAGCTGTTCCAGTTTCGATGTGTCCTCCACGTTTACCACGAGGTTACCGCGGAACAGTCCGTCGTTGCTGTCAATGTTTATGCTGCGCATCATGATGTTCTCCTCTTTCGATATAATGCTCGTTATGTTGTTCACGATGCCTATGTCGTCGTTTCCTATAATCTTCAGCGTGATAGAGTATTGCGATTTGCCCTTTCCGCTCCACATCGCCTTCACCACTCTGTAGCCGAATCGCTTTCTCAGTTCGGGTGCATTGGGGCAGTCGGTGCGGTGAATCTTTATTCCGCCGTTCACGGTTACAAATCCGAACACATCGTCGCCGTATATCGGGTGGCAGCATTTCGACAGCGTATAGTCCACGCCTTTAAGGTTCTGGTCAATCACCAGCACGTCGTCGTTCGAGTAGGCAATCTCCTCGTTGGGGTTCTCAAAGCTAAACTCTTTCGCACTTCTTGCCGGAGCCGTTGGTGCGGTGTTGTTGTCGAACATCAGCACCTGCTGATACGTTTCTATTGTCTGGTTCACGTCGAGGCTTCCGTCAGCCATGTCTTTGTAGAAGTCGTTTGCCTCCTTATATCCCAGTTTCTTTATCAGGTGCGACACGGCACTCTCGTCAAAGTCGATCTTTCGGTTTTTCAGTCGGCGTTCAAACATCTCCTTTGCATACGCTCCGTCTTTCACCATAAGGTCTTTTATGGCCATTCTTATCTTCGACTTTGCGCGGCTTGTCTTCACGATGTTCACCCAGTCCTGTTTCGGCTTTTGCGTGCTCGACGTCATAATTTCCACCTGGTCGCCGTTTTTCAGTATGTATCTGAAAGTAACCGCCTTGTTGTTTATCCTTGCTCCCGTGCAGTGGTTGCCTATGTTAGAGTGTATGCGGTAGGCAAAGTCGAGCACGGTGGCTCCTTTCGGAAACTTCATAAGGTCGCCTTTGGGCGTAAACACAAACACCTCGTCCTCATAAAGATCCATCTTAAACTGGTCTATCACCTGCAGGTCGTCTTTGTTCTCCAGCGCCGTCCTTATGCTGTTGAGCCATTCGTCAAGTCCGCTTTCGCCCTTCACGCCCTTGTATCTCCAGTGGGCAGCCAGTCCTCTTTCTGCCACCTCGTCCATGCGCTCTGTGCGTATCTGCACCTCCACCCATTTGTTTTCAGGTCCGAGCACGGTTATGTGCAGACTCTCGTATCCGTTCGACTTAGGCACGCTCAGCCAGTCGCGCATACGTTTCGGGTTAGGCTGATACATGTTTGTTATTATGGCGAACACCTGCCAGCACTGCATCTTCTCCAGTTCTGCCGGCGAGTCGAGTATTATTCTTATTGCAAACAGGTCATATATGCCTTCAAAGCCGCATTGCTGCTTCTTCATCTTCTGCCAGATGCTGTGAATGCTCTTTGTGCGTCCCTTCATGTGAAACTTCAGTCCGGCCTCTTTCAGCTTCTTGTCTATAGGCGTTATGAACTTTTCTATATAAGCGTCGCGGCTTTTCTTTGTCTCGTTGAGTTTCGCCTTAATCATGTAGTAGGCGTCGTGCTCAAGATATTTCAGGCTCAGGTCTTCCAGCTCGCTTTTCAGCTTATACAGTCCCAGTTTGTGTGCCAGCGGGGCATACAGATAGCTTGCCTCCTCGCTCACCTTCATCTTTGCCTCCGTGTTCGTGGTGTCCCTTATCTGCCTCATCAGGTTTACCCTGTCGGCAATCATTATCAGTATCACCCTCATGTCCTCGGCAAACGACAGCAGCAGGTTTCTGAAGTTTTCGCTCTCTATCACCGGATTCTTCTTATACAGTTCCTGTATGCTTCTGAGTCCGTGAATTATGGTAGATACGTTTTTTCCGAAGTTCTTTTCTATTTCCTCAAGCGAGTTGTCGTTTTCAGCCACGCTTGTATATAGAAGTATGGCCATCACGCCGTCGCGCTTCAGTCCAATCTCGCTTACGGCAATTTGTGCGGTCTGCAGACTCAGCAGTATGGGGTTCATTCCAAACACATCGCGCTGTATAAGGTCGTTTTCGAGAGCGGTTTTCAGATGCCTGAAGACGTTTTTCTCGTCTTCTCTTTTCAGCATGCCGTGTGCGTTCTCGCGCAGTCCGCGTATTATGTTTACAATGTCGTTTCTCTCTTTTTTGGTAAAGAACAGTTTTTCAGCCATATCCTTCTTGTGTGTTAAGGGCATTGCCGCCTGTTGGCGTCTGCCGTTGATGAATCTATCTTAAAATGTCCGGCTTTGGCTTGTCTTCCATGTTTCAGCATGCGTGCCGGCGTGTATGCTTACAGGTTAATAATGCCTTTGCACGGCAACTTTTCATGGTCTGCCGGAGTACATTGTTATGCAAACTTACACATTTTTCCTGATATTTTCGGATGTTCTTTCAAATAAATTAAATAATAAGGCATTTCTGACAATAAGTAATAACTTTTTAATATCTAAAGTTATGTTTTTTAAGAAAAAAACTATATATTTGTAACTGATTTACTGAAACCTTATAAAATTATAATACTTATGTTATCACCAGAAGACTTAAAGCAGATTGCCGAAAAAGGCATAACCGAAGAACAAGTAGCAACCCAACTCGAAGAGTTTAAAAAAGGCTTTCCTTTCCTGAAGCTCGAGGCAGCAGCAGGCATAGGCCGTGGCGTCATTGCTCCTGCCGACAGTGAGCGTGCCGACTATATCGCAAGGTGGGAAGCCTATAAGGCAGAAGGCAAGAAGATCGTAAAGTTTGTTCCTGCCAGTGGAGCTGCCAGCCGTATGTTCAAGGATATGTTCGCTTTTCTCGGCGCTGACTATGACGAACCGCGTACTGACTTCGAAAAGAAATTCTTCGACAACATAGAGAAGTTTGCTTTCTATGATGAGCTTAACGCAGCTTGCGTAAAGAATGAGGGCAAGGACATTGCAGCCCTTGTTGCTGCCGGCAACTACAAGGCTGTTGTTGCCAATATGCTCGAGTCTAGGGGCCTTAACTACGGACAGCTGCCTAAGGGCCTGCTGCTCTTCCACAGATATGAAGACGGCGTGCGCACTCCTCTCGAGGAGCATCTTGTTGAGGGAGCATTATATGCGTCAAGCGCAGGCGAGGCTAATGTTCACTTCACCGTAAGCCATGAGCATAAGGCTCTGTTTGAGAAGAAGGTGGCTGAGAAGAAAGACAAATATGTTGCCAAGTTCGGCATCAACTACAATATCTCTTTCTCTGAGCAGAAGCCCAGCACCGACACTATTGCCGCCAATCCGGACAACACTCCGTTCCGCAATGCCGACGGTTCTCTGTTGTTCCGTCCCGGAGGTCATGGCGCTCTCATCCAGAATCTTAACGACATCGACGCCGACGTAATCTTTGTAAAGAACATTGACAACGTTGTACCCGATCGTCTTAAGAACGACACCGTAACCTACAAGCAGCTCATTGCCGGAATTCTTGTAACGTTGCAGGAAAAGGTGTTCAGCTATCTGCGCCTGCTCGACAGCGGCGAGTATAGCAATTCACAGATTGAAGAAATCATACGTTTCGTTCAGAACGATCTGTGCTGCCGCAAGCCAGACATCAAGAATCTTGAGGATGCCGACCTCGTTATCTATCTGCGCTCAAAGCTCAACCGTCCTATCCGTGTCTGCGGAGTTGTTAAGAACGTTGGCGAGCCGGGCGGAGGTCCGTTCCTTACCTACAATCAGGACGGCACCATCAGTCTGCAGATACTTGAGAGCAGTCAGATTGACAAGAGCAACACCGAATACATGAAGATGTTCACCGAGGGTACACACTTCAATCCCGTTGACCTCGTTTGTGCCGTTAAGAACTATAAGGGCGAGCCGTTCAATCTGCCTGACTATGTTGACAAGACAACAGGATTTATCAGCAGCAAGAGCAAGAACGGCAAGGAGCTGAAGGCTCTCGAGTTGCCGGGCTTGTGGAATGGTGCTATGAGCAACTGGAACACAGTGTTCGTAGAAGTTCCTCTGTCAACATTCAACCCCGTAAAGACCGTCAACGACCTTCTTCGCGAGCAGCATCAATAAGATAAAAATAGAGAATTGGGATTCTTTACATGCCCAATTCTCTATTTTCTTTATTATATAATATATTTTTTGTTTCATAATTAGCATCGCTGAACTGCGTTTCATAATTTATAAATAGCTAATGTTGAACTACGTTTCATAATTAGCTATGCTGAACTTCGTTTGCGCTTAGTGCCAATGTAAACAATAAGGCGGGCTGAAAATCACAATACATTTGGATTTTTCGTTTTTCACTTTTAACTTTTCATTTTCGTAAGACGCACTACGTTGCCATTGTGCCGGCTGATCTGTGCTTTCGAGGCGGGAGTTAAAGGAGTTATCGCTCACTTAGGTGAGCTGGTAGTTAGAGTCAAATGCCTTGTTGATTCTTTTCAATGTATTACTATCGATAATAATTAACATAGCGCACGCACTACGTTGCTATTGTACCGGCGGATCTGCGCTCCGCCGGAATTGAGTATAAGGATCTCCTGATCCGCTTAAAATACCGCTGTCTTACGAAGTGAATAATGAAAAATCTAATGATAATTTTGCATTAAAAATATAAAGTGATGTCAAATAGGAAGTAATCGGATCAAAGATCCTTATATTTAATTCCGGCGGAGCGCAGATCCGCCGGAACATTAGCTTTATTGGTTCTTATCGCAAGCACTACGCGAGTGAAAAATACAATTGACAATAATCGACGAAACGCACGCACTACGTTTGGTATTGTGCCGGCTGATTTGCAATCTGCCGGAATTAAATATAAGGATCTATGATCCGCTAAAAATACCGCTGCCTTATGAAGTGAGTAATAAAAAATCTAATGATAATTTTGCATTAAAAGTATAAGATGATGCTAAATAGGAAGTAATCGGATTAAATAAATCCTGATATTCATTTCCGGCAGATTAATTCTATTGATTGTCGGCTGCGCTCGGCATAACCAAATGAGATTTGCTTCTGCTCTCACTTGCACGACAATTGCAAATCAGCCGGCACATTAGCCTTGTTGGTTCTTTTCGTACGCACTACGTTAGCATTTGGATTTTTCACTCTTCACTCTTCACTTCCGTCAGGCGTTTTTCACTTTTAATTTTTCATTTTTAATTAGCTAACGCTGAACTTCGTTTGCGCTTTGCGCCGACTCTTCCTGATGCCATGTCTGATATATACAATATTCCGGTAGCTTTGTCCCTTGCATTAAATTCTATGTAGTAGATATCTTCAAGGTCGTAGCCGGATTTTGAAGAGTCCCAAGACATTGAGCCAGAGCCTTTGCCTACGGTTTTCAGTTCTTCTCTATAATATTTGTCGCCGTTTGCCGTTTTCACTTTACATGTAATGCCCAGTGTGTATGTGCCTTCCTTCTTTAAATTATAGTCAAGGTTGTAATACTTTGTCAGCGTAGGCGTAATGGTCAGTATATAATTCTTTCCCGGTGTCTCAACCGATGTCTCTTCATAATATATTATTTTGTTGCCCGTCTTGTGATACGGTCTTATGTAATATGTTGTGCCGCGTTTCAGCGTTGTTCCGCTGTTGCCGATAATCCGTGAAAAACCGTTCAGACATTCATCATTCTCGTTCAGCTTTATTATTGCGTTTTCAATAGTGGGTTTGGGTGATGTTCCAATGCAGAATCCTGTTTTGTCAGGCAGTCCTGTTGTGCTGTTTTTTGTCAGCCCCACGGCTATACATGGTCTTTCACCGTCCTGCACAAAGTTTACTTTTGTTTTCAGTGCCTTTGATGTTACCACGTTTTCAGAGCTGCCTTCGCCATCTCCGTCGTCGTTACCTTCACTGTTGCCTATGCAGATGTCAATCAGAGTCTTGTCTGGCAGTTCATCGCTGTCAATTTTGAAATACCACAGGTCATCTTTCTTTACCGTTGTCAGCAGACCGTTAACAAGCGTCTTATATTGCGTTGTAACCTTGGCATATCCCTGGTTTCCCGACACAAAGTTAAGTTCCATGTCATATTGGTGCCATGGGTCGCTCCATCCTTCAGGGTCTGGCGATGCCTGATAATACATCACCGTCATGCTTACCGTCGCCTTGCTCTGGCTCGTTTTTACGTATGCATATTTCGTTACGCCTATCATCTGCACAGCCGAATAGCTCAGCACGTTTGGCGTACCTTGCTTGTCTACATACAATGCCATGGCCCTGTATAGTTTTCCTTCATATTCATAATAGAACTTCAGTTCGTGTCCGTTCAGGTTTTCTAAAGCCATGTCCTCGTGTGTTCCGTCTGTAGTGCCGTCTTCGTCGCTGTCACTTCCGCATCCTGTTGTGCATAATGCCACGCACACCATCATCATGTACGTAATAAGTTTTGATGTAAATTCTTTCATGGTGTTTTTCTTATATTCCACGTTTTATCGTGGGTTATCATTCTCTTTAATAATTCTTACAAAACATTTTTTGCAAAGATAATGTCTGTTTGTTCGTCAATGACGATTTTGTCGTTTAATTTATGTTAAATGTCTACATATAGGCATATTTTCCCGTTGACCATAAATCGTCAGTTTGTATACAGTCGCTTTTTATTTGCTTATGTCTTTGCTTTTTTCCTGAAAAGCTATATATTTGCATTGCTTAAAAAATAATTAACCTTAATCAAATGTTATGAACGCTTACAGCTATTCTTGCCGCACATTCATGTCCGTTTCGTCTCTTATGTCATCTTTGCGCCCTTCACGCATGCCCTTGCGCCTTGCCTTATTCTTTGTCTTGCTGTCATTCTCGTCTCAGCTCCGTTCCGCTTTGCCTGAGCGTACCGCAGCTAACGTCAGCAAGTATGCAGACATCTGCAAGCGCAACATCTATAAGGAGATGCGCGGAATGTATCGCGAGGCAGGCGGCTCACTTAAATATAAGTTTCTTGCTCCCGGCAGCAGTCAGTATCTCGATATGCTTTGGGACTGGGACTCATGGCTCAGCAACGTGGCTCTCAGGCAGATTCTTCTCGACAACGGCACGCCTAAAGACAGCATTCAGGCTCTCGACTATGAGCGCGGCTGTGTGCTCAATTCGTTGAGCTATTGCGGCATGGACGGCTGGATACCTATATGGATAGAGCGCAACGCACCTTCACGCGAAGAGATGCTCAAGAAGCGTAATCCCTGGAAGTCGAATATGCACAAGCCAACGCTGGCTCAGCATGCTGCCTTTATCGTCAGGACAATGAATGGAGATGCTGAGTGGCTGCGCGACGATTTCTATTATTTGCAGGCCTTTGTGTCTAAATATATGAACTTCCACCGCCATAAGGCAACAGGTCTTCTTTATTGGGAAACTGATGAGGCTATAGGCGTAGACAACGATCCCAGCACGTTTTATCGTCCCCACGAAAGTTCCGGCTCAATATTCCTCAACGCCCTTATGTATAAGGAACTGCAGGCTATGGCCTACATTGCCCGATGTCTCAGTTTGGGCGAGATAGCGGCTCAGTATGATAAAGAGGCAGCCGACTTGAAGTCGAAGATACAGGAGCACTGTTGGGACCCGCGCGACAAGTTTTATTACAGCGTCGACCTCAATCTGTTGCCTGTCGAGAAGCCGTCCATCAGCGGTCTTAATCCCGGCGACCTCTATCTGCATGTCGGTCAGCCGCGTAATTACGACTGCCTTATCCAGCGTTTCAGCGTGTGGAGTGGCTTTATGTCCATGTGGGCAGGCATAGCTACGCCGTCTCAGGCTGCCGACATAGTCCGTCTTCATTATCGTGACACCACGTCGTTCAATGCCCCTGCCGGCATCCGTTCACTGTCTCCGTTAGAGAAGATGTATAATCTTCGTGCCAGCGGTAATCCTTCGTCATGGCAGGGACCAATATGGATTAATGTCAACTACCTCGTCTTCCGTGGTCTTCTTAACTATGGCTACACTGCCGAAGCCCGTGAGCTGGCTGAAAAGACCGTTATCCTGCTTGGCCACGACTTCGAGCGCTTCGGTGCGTTACATGAGTATTACCTGCCTGAAAACGGAGAGCCGGTGCTCAATAAAGGCTTCCAGAATTGGAACTTCTTAGTCTTAAACATGATAGCCTGGCTAGAAGGTCGCCCCACCATTTCCGAGTTTTAATCGTATAGCATAATAAATGAAGAGCAGGCGCAAAAGTGCAATTAAAAATGAAAAATTAAAAGTGAAAAAACGAATGACAAGCTAGCATAAGACTTTGGAGTTAAAGTAGTTAGAGGAGTTATCGCTCACTTAGGTGAGCTAGGAGCATATTTAAGTGAAGAACGAAGAGTGAAGAGTGAAAAATCCAAATGCAAACGTATTGCTTACAAGTAGAAACCACAATACATTTGGATTTTTCGTTTTTTACTTTTAACTTTTCACTTTCGTAAGACGCACTACGTTGCTAATGTTCCGGCGGATCTGCGCTCCGCCGGAATTAAATATAAGGATCTTTGATCCGATTACTTCCTATTTTGTCATTGCATCATTTATACTTCACCTAAATCAGCGGTATTTTTAGCGGATCAGGAAATTAGCTGCGCTGACCTTCGGTTCTTATATTATATTCCGGCGGAGCGCAGATCCGCCGGCACATTAGCATTTTAAGTGAAGAACGAAAAGAGAAGAGTGAAAAATCCAATTGCAAACATAGTGCTTACAAGTAGAAACCACAATACATTTGGATTTTTCACTTTTCACTTTTGTAAGACGCACTACGTTTGGTAATGTTCCGGCTGATCTGTGCTTTCAAGTCGGGAGTTAAAGGAGTTAAAGTAGTTATCGCTCACAAAGGTGAGCTAGTAGTTAGAGTCGTATGCATTGTTGATTCTTTTCATAACTTCATAATCACTACGTTTGGTAATGTGCCGGCGGATCTGCGCTCCGCCGGAATTAAATATAAGGATCTATGATCCGCTAAAAATACCGCTTCCTTATGAAGTGAGTAATGAAAAATCTAATGATAATTTTGCATTAAAAGTATAAGATGATGCTAAATAGGAAGTAATCGGATCAAAAATTAGCTACGCTGACCTTCGGTTCTTATATTTAATTCCGGCGGATTTTTCGCTGTGCTCAACAACTCGTGCAAATCAGCCGGCACATTAGCGAACGTAGTGCTTATAAGGTCAGGATAAGAATCCACAATGCATTTGACTTTAACTCTCACTTGCACGACAATTAATTTCATTGATTGTCGGCTGCGCTCGGCATAACCAAATATAATTTGCTTCTGCTCTCGCTTGCACGACAATTGCAGATCTGCTGGCACAATAGCCTTGTTGTTTTTTTTCGCACGTACTACGTTGCCATTGTTCCGGCTGATTTGCAATCTGCCGGAATATAATATAAGGATCTTTGATCCGCTAAAAAATACCGCTGCCTTATGAAGTGAGTAATAAAAAATCTAATGATAATTTTGCATTAAAAGTATAAGATGATGCTAAATAGGAAGTAATCGGATTAAATAAATCTTTATACTCATTTCCGGCAGATTTTTCGCTGTGCTCAACAACTCGTGCAAATCAGCCGGCACATTAGCGAACGTAGTGCTTATGAGGTCAGGATAAGAATCCACAAAGCATATGACTTTAACTCCTTTAACTACTCTAACTACTTTAACTACCGAGAAACAAAAGCCTCCCCACGGGGGAGGTTGGGTGGGGCTTTTACTTCCTCCTTGTAATCACCTTTCCCGGTATCACGGTCAGTTTCATGGTGCCGTTTTCTTCTATTGCCACTTTCATATATCTGGCTTTTTCCACCACCTTTCCGTCAACTTCCATTACGCCCCATTGTCTCGGACTGTCCTCAAAGGCACAGAGCTTGCCTATCGGCGGCATTATCATTCTGTATTTCGGCGGCACTACGACTCTGTCGCCCGACTTCAGTCCCCATTTCGTTCCGCTCTTAAATGGTTGTGCGTCGGTTATCCTTTCCAGTCTTTTCTGTCTTTGTTCCTGTTCCTCTTGTTCCTTTCTCAGTCTCTTTTCCGCAGCCCTTGCGCTGGCTTCCGTCTTCAGTCTTTTTAGCAGGGCTTCCATGTCGTCCTTTCCGTCTATCCGTTCAGGCGTCATGCCTTTAGCCATGTGATAGAAGCGTCCTTCATTGTCTGCCGCAATAATACTTCCGTCAGCCAGTCTGCCGCAACACCAGTATGCCCTTTCCTCGTCACCTTCAATCACGCATGCCGATGTCTCGTAGCCCGTGCTAAGCGTCAGCGCTGCCTTGCGGCACGTCTCCGGCACGTTGCTGTCAGGTATTTCCAGATAAAAGCCGCGCCATGCCAGTTCGCCGCGTCCTATGCCCTGAGCGTTCACATACACATTCTTAGTCCTGCTGTATAGCGTTCTGCCCATCTTCAGCATCTCCACGCCTCCGAATACCATCACCTCCGGCTTCTCCCTGTACAGTCTGTTTGTCCTTATGTCAATATAAAACGTCTTGCATCCGTTGTCTTTCACCTCAACGAAGTCGTTCTTCACAAACCTCATGCCGCTGTATCTGTCGATTCTCATCATCACATTACCGTCGCCGTCAACCACGCCAACGCGCATGTCGCCGAATCTCACGGCAGCCATGTTGTCCTTTATGTCAAACACCTTCGCATATTGCGCCTTCGCCGTTATCTTCCTGCCGCGTTTCAGGCCCCATGTTCCACTCCGTTTGTCCTTGTATGCCGTCAGTGCCTTAGCCTCCGTCTCGTCTCCGTCTTTGGCTTTCTCTATATATGTCAGCAGCCTTTCGTGGTTCATCACCACTTCCATTTCGTCCTTTCCTATAGCCTCTTCGTAAGCTGTCAGTGCCGTCGCAGCCAGTTGCCTGCCACGTCTTTCCGTCTCCGCCTTTCCAGTCATCCTGCCTTCAAACATAGCCATCCAGTCGCGTTCCCTTGTCGGCAGTCCGAACACACGATACAGTCCCACGTTGTCTATCAGCATGCACGCATCCTTGCCCTTGCTCATTCTCAGTCCGCGGCCCACCTGTTGCAGATATTTAGCCAGCGACAGGGTGGGGCGGCCCATCTGCACAAACTCCACGTCAGGACAGTCGAAGCCCTCGCTGAACACGTCAACGTTCACCATCACCTTTATCCTTCCCGCCTTAAAGTCGTCCACCAAGGCTTTACGTGTAGCCCGCGGCGTCTTGCTGTCTATCGCCACCGCCTTCACGCCCCGTCTGCTGTAGTATTCCGCAATGTTTCTGGCGTGTTCAATGCTTATGGCGTACACAATGCCCTTTTTGCCGTCGGCATAGCGCTTCATGGCGTCATACAGCCTTTCGATGCTCGTCTGCCTGTTCAGCTTCTCGTTCATCTCCTTTATCTGGTAGTCGCCGTCGGTTCCCCGTCTCTTCAGTTCGTTTATCAGTCTCTGTTCCTCGCTCTCACGTCTTATCGACACATAGTCGAACACCGACAGATAGCCGCGTCTTACAAACTCCGCAATGCTCCATCCCGATATCAGCTTGTCAAACAGATCCGTAAATCCCTTGCCGTTCATTCTGCATGGCGTGGCCGTCATTCCCAGCTTCTTAGCCTCCGGGTATCTTCGCCACAGTTCGGCGTATGTGTCAGCCAGCGCATGGTGAGCTTCGTCTATCACTATCAGGCTCGGCTTCTCGTCCTTCACGTCCTCCCAGTGTCTCGCCAGCCATTGTATCGACAACACATGGATCTTACTGGCGTAAGACAATTGAGAATTGATAATGGATAATGGAAAATTATGATTTGCCTTGTGCTTATTTCTAGGCGTTGAACAACGTTTGTCACAGTCTAATTGTGAAACATCGTTCGGTTTAACCCAATTATGAAACGTAGTTCGGTTTACCCCAATTATAAATTGTGAATTATGAATTATGAATTGTTCTACCGTTTCCTTTATCTGTTCCACCAGTTCCCGTCTGTGTGCAACAATCCACACGCTACGCGTCCGTCCTGTCGTTTCGTTTTTAGCGTTTAGTTCTTCATTCACGAGTGCAGCCAATACTCTCGTCTTGCCGGTGCCTGTAGGCATCTGCACCATCACGCTCTTGCATCTTTGCCATTCGTCAATGATGCGAGCCATTATGTCCGTCTGATAGTCGCGTAAGTAAGCCACAGATTATGGAAGTGGTTGTTAGAAGTTAAAGGAGTTAAAGTAGTTACAGAAGTTAGAGTCAAATGCATTGTAGATTATTATCATGACTTCACATAGTGCGTGCGACAAGGACCAACAAGGCTAATGTTCCGGCTGATTTGCAATCGGCCGGAATTGAGTATAAGGATCTATGATCCGATTACTTCCTATTTGACATCACCTCATACTTTTAATGCAAACTTAGCATTAGATTTTTCATTACTCACTTCATAAGGAAGCGGTATTTTTAGCGGATCATAGATCCTTATATTTAATTCCGGCGGAGCGCAGATCCGCCGGCACATTACCAAACGTAGTGATTATGAAAGTAATCAGATTGCAAATCTTTATATTCACTTCCGGCAGATTAATTCTATTGATTGTCGGCTGCGCTCGGCATAACCAAATGAGATTTGCTTCTGCTCTCACTTGCACGACAATTGCAAATCAGCCGGCACAATGGCAACGTAGTGCGTCTTACGAAAGTGAAAAGTTAAAAGTGAAAAACGAAAAATCCAAATGTATTGTGGTTTCTACTTGTAAACACTACGTTTGCAATTGGATTTTTCTCTCTTAACTCTTCGTTCTTCACTTAAAAATGCTCCTTTAACTACCAATAATATTAGCGCATGTTTTTTTCACTTAAATACTCATCCTTTCGTCGCAATGTTCCACAAGAACAGCGTGTTGCCTATAATATATCTTCTCCACATTCTCTTAGGCTCTTTCAGCAGTCTGTAGGCCCATTCCAGTCCATGCTCCTGCCACCACATCGGTGCACGTGCCACAGTGCCTGCAAAGAAGTCGAACACTGCGCCTATCGTTCCTACGTGGCAGTGTATGTTAAGCTCGTTCCAGTGTGAGTAAGTCCATTTTTCCTGTTTCGGTGCCGTCATGCCTATCCACAGCAAGTCGGGGTTAGCCTTGTTTATAGCCTCTATTATGGCGTCGTTGTCTTCTTTGCTGAACTCCGGCTTATATGGTGGCGAATACGTCTCCACTGTTATGTTAGGATAGTCCACGGCAGCCCTTTTCTTTATCAGGCTCAGCACCCTTTCGCTGCTGCCCATAAAGAAACATTTGCCGCCTTTGCGGTTCAGCTTGTCCATCTCAAACGCAAACATATCCCATCCCGCTATGCGCTCTTTCGGCTGCGACTTAGCCTTCAGCCATTTGCACGCCTTCACTATGCTCACTCCGTCAGGAATAAGCACATCGCCTTTTGTTAGGGCCTCTGCAAACAGCTTGTCCTTCAGGGCGGTGTTATACGAATGGGCGTTGATAGTATTTATCAGCAACTTGCCTTCAGGAATATTATTTAAGGCAGCCTTACTTTCTAATATTGTCAAATTTTTAAGTATTAACATTCGCTATATTATATTTAAAGGTTTCTACTTGTTCTAGTTTTTCTGCCAAAACATACTGAATGCACTGTTTTTATAAGGGAGGCAGTATTCATAAAATTGTAAATTATTCTGTTCTTGATTAAAAGTATCAAAGCAATCACCAGCAAAAACGACCTCGTCTTTACGGCAATTACAATCATCACACGTACAAAAATATTCACCTATAACAGAATTTTCCGGAACCATTGTGTTTCCATGTTTCAATTGCCAAAATGGGAAATCTTCACTATGCAGTTGCCACTTAACCTTGCCATCTTGCGCATACACAAGCATCATTGGTATATAAGCGCACTTCAAACACCTGATAGCCATAGCAGAAAAACTCACGTTGTATCTGCCAGAAAGTTCTTTAATCAAAGATCCTCCAAATTTTTCATTCTGCAAATCAGGTTTTAATAGCGACCATGGCATCAGCAGAGATGCGGCAAAGTCATCTGCTTCCCGTTCTATTATCCAAGCCTCATTATTTCCAAATTGGTTGTAATTATGGTAATGAGGCTGCATAATTCCGTTTATCAAAGCAGTTCGATGATGATCAATGAAATAATGTCCCAATTCATGAGCCAAAGTAAACCTTCCCTTTACCTTATCTGGTCTATTACCACGAGCAGTATTCAGATGGATATAAAAAATATCATTTTCTTGTTCATAAACAGTCAATCCGTCAAAAGTATCCTTACCGTAATCATCACACACTAACTCTATTTCCTCTTCTTTTACAATTTTTATTAATGATATTGGGATAGAATACCGTAATGCTATTCGTTCTGCAAGTTTATTAGTGCCAACACATCTATTCATCATCATTCTTTTTATTTTTGTGCTGACTTTTTATCTTTTCTATAACGCTCTTAGGGAGTTTATTAAAATTTCTAGCAGCCATAGTATAATTTGATTTAGGGTACATATCTGGCAACTTTTCTTCTTCGAAACACATATCATCATCAATAACTTTATGCATCTCGCATCTATTACTCACAATAGCTTCAATATCCACCATCATATCTTTCGTTTTAAGCACATAGTTCTCATACATCTGCTCAAAAAACAAATGCTCCTCTTCATTTCTTGGAGGCAAATTACCTGTTGCTCCCAGCATGAAATTCAATTCATCTATTGTTAGTTGTGCCATATCTTAGTTCTTTGGTTTGTCATTTAACATCATATATGCTTCTCTTTTATATACTCTTATCGTTGTTTGTGAAATTCCAAGTCTTTTTCTTAACTTACTTAATAGCTTTCGAGGCAGCTTTTTACCGCTTAGTTCGTATGCTTTATATGTAAGATATATTATTCTATGCTTATCGTCAAGTACCGAAAGTTTTTTGTCAAATGCTAAAACTAGTTCCATCTTTTTATCTGAATCTATATCCGGTGTGTAATATTCCACAAAACCTTGTGCATTTTCAATCACCGATAAGTCTTCTTCTTCCTTTTGGTCAACACAATACCCGTTCTTTGCATAATCGAATAATTGTGAAGCTACTATTCTTTTCAACCATATAATAATTGCTGTTTCTTCATCTTTGCAACGAGACTTATTCATGTCGAATGAGTTTGGATACTTCCATACTTTTACGAAAGTACATTGCATTGCTTGTAAAGCATCTACTTCTGTAAGTTTCAACTTCAATGCCTGTATCTCTGCATAGAGTCGAATTTTATTTTCAAAATAAGTTGTAAACAAGACAAGACTTTCTTCAGCCTTTTCCTTATTATTTTTATCGCCTATCGCTTTCAATAAAGCGATACCATCTATTTGCTCTTCAGATTTTTGTGTCATTTATTTTATTATACTAACGGTTTTGGTATGTTTGTGAGCGTCCTCTAATGGAGCTCCCATTAAAAAATGATAAAAGTAAAGAATACAAACGGCACAAGCCGTTACAATGCTCCTGCTGGCTATAGTTCTTGGCTAGAATATTGGGAGAAAAAAAGCGGTAAAACCGCACGTAAATGTTCTGCTATAGGCTGTAATGTATACGGCAGGACAAATCTTGTAGGTGCACATGTAAAGAAAGTGTATGGATTGGATAATCATTCCTACATTGTTCCCTTGTGCAGATCATGCAACAATAGAACTGATGAGTTTTTTGTGGATGAAGTTTTGATTCCACTGCCGAGCAATTGGTAACTTAACAGTTTTTATTGTTAAACTTTTAAAGTCTCCTGCTTGCGTATTCTATGCGCAAGACAGGAGATTTTGATTTTTAATTCATCATAAAATTTGTCAATAGTCTTTTTATTCTATGTATAGTTCTATTTAAATTCCAAATACTATATTAACTATCAAGCAACTAGCCAAGTGCATTCAAACATTTCTGTGTTTAGGGAATATTTACTATCTTTGCTTTGTCAAAGTCTCACACAACATGAAAAAGTTCTACATAGATAAAGTATATAATGCGTATGTAGGTCTTGATGCCAAACAGCGTAAGGACCTTATCTGTCAATTAAACTCGCTTGATATACCTGTAACAAAGATTGAAGCATATACATATCCTGAAGCTCCCGGCATCAGGCATCTTTTCTTTTATCTAAAAGGCAACAAACAGCCTGTGCCTTATTTCCTTTTAGAAGAACAACAATTAGAAAAGATACAAGAACAAATTTATTCTTACTTAAAATAACTTGTTCATCCAATCATTTCTTGATACAAGCTGCCAATTTGATTATTTATTGTATCAATGTTAAATGTTGTATTGGCAAGGTTTACAGATTCTTTTATAATCTTGTTTCTTAACTCATTGTCGTCAATAAGCCTTTGCATGTTTTCTGCCAATTTATCTATGTCTCCAGCATTAAACAGCAGCATATTTTCACCATTTAAAGCGATGTCAGGAATGCCGCCTACAGGAGTTGTTATCACTGGCAGTCCGTAAGCCCATGCATCAAGCACAGCCATTGGGAACCCTTCTGCATAACTAGGCAGACAGAAAATCTCCGATTCTTTAAAAGCCTTGTCTTTTGCATCACCGCTAACCCAGCCTAAGAATACGGTTTGACTTTCTATTCCTAAGCTTTGAGCCAGTTCTTCGCCTTGCTTAACTTCACCATTTCCGGCAAAAACTATTTTCCAGTCAGGATATTTATTTGCTATTTTGGCAAATGCTTTTATCATATCGGCATATCCTTTTCTGGCATTTACTGTTCCTGCATATAATATCTGTTTTTTCTTCTGATATGTCTTGTATGACACCTCTGATGTACATGGATTATAAACAACCCTTACTTTGTCTCCTAAATCAAAAGCGTCATTAACATACTTCTTCCATAATTGCGATAACACTATCACGCAATCAGCTTTACCAAACAGATATTTGTACACGCCTTTATGTTTGCTGTTAATTGTTGTATTTGGCGAAAAAGCATGAAAGTGCACAATTACTTTCTTACCAAACAGTTTAGCAAAAGGCATAAACAGACATTTCCTTATGGCTGAAGGCGGTTCACTCATGTGTATATGAACCAATTTACAAAACGGAAGCAAGCATATAAACGTGAGCCAGCCTTTTATCAGATATAATATTTTCCATCCGGCACTCTTGTCTATATGTGTTTCTATCCATTTGCAATGATATTCTTGCCACTGTTTGCCTTTTTTATGGGCATTAACTACAGATGTTATACCACCGCGGGTTTTGTGAGAGGTTGCTATGATTAATGTTTTTATCATTTTATTGCTTAAATCTAATTATTTTTGCAGGTATGCCTCCAACAATTGCATTATCTGGAATATCTTTGGTAATAACTGCATTTGCACCAATTGTTACATTATTACCAATTTTTACTTGACCAAAAATTTTAACGCCAAGTCCAAAATAGCAGTTGTCCCCAACTTCAACAATGCTATTGTCTTCATCTTTATATTTATTACCAAAGACCACACCAGGCAATATAGTGCAATTTTTACCTATTTTGCATGTTGGTTTAATATGAACAAAGTCTCCTGTATGATATATTCTAAATCCTGGACCGACAGTATTAGGATATATAGTAAAGCGAAGTTTAAAACCTAAACGTTTATATTTAACCCAGTGATATAAAAATAATATTTTTGAACGTTTTGTATTTTTATAATATTCGACATATCTTAAATGTCTGATGTAATGATATATATACCAAACTTCATTATGTAAAATTCTATCTTTCAAATTTGGTTTATTATTATTGAATCTTTTTAAGTCTTCTAACAAATAATATTTTAAATTTTGCCTTGATTGTATCATTTCTTCTTTATTTGTTCCAACAAATTGTCCCATTGTTTCATTACTATATTCGTATTATATTTTTGGGCTGATTCAAATGCAGTCATACCCATAGATTCTCTCTTTGTCTTATCGTCCATTAATACGGATAAATACTTAACATACTTTTCAATATCATTGTCTCTAACTAAAAAGCCGTTATAATCATTTTCAATAATATCCTTAGGACCGCATGGAATATCGTAAGCAATTACAGGTAAACCACAAGACATAGCTTCTGTTATTACAAGTCCCCAACCTTCGTATGTAGAGGTGAAACATAAAATGGAGGATTCTATATATTTATCTCTAATGTTTTTTACTGGATCGTTGATAAAAACACTATTATTTAATCCGTATGTATTTATCAAATCCTCTAATTTTTTCCTGTCTGGTCCCTTACCATAAATATTTAATTGCCAATCTTTATGTTCATTATAAACTCGTGCCCAAATAGCAATTAATCTATCGAATCCCTTTTGAGCGTCTAATCTTCCAACAGCAATAGCTTTTTTATTATTAAGTTTTGACGTTTGTTCTGAGGAAAAAGAATTCATATTTGGAATTCTTATTATATTAGTTTTTTTACATGAATCTTTCCAGAGTTTCTTATCTTGGTCTGTTAATACCACTAATATATCAGCTTTTGAAGCTATATATTCATAATATTTTGTTATATATTTGGCCTTCACTAATGATGTATTAAAAGCCTGGGCCATTAAATTTGCTACATCATGATTGAAATGACATTCTAATATGGAAACATATTGAAAGCTACAATGTATAGGTAGAACAAAATATGTATAAATAACAATATTGGGCTTTATATTTTCTAATAGATTCTTAAGTCTTTTTATTCGAATAAAAAATTTTAAAATTTTATTTTGACATTCAGATAATCCAATATCATAGTGCTTAATATTATCATTTAGTTCATAATAGAACGAATTTTTTCCCTGTATTTCTGTTATAATTGTGACATCGTTTCCGGTTGCGGCAAAATGATTGGCTTTTATTGCTGTAACTCTCCCTATACCTCCAGGATGTGACATCTCTGGTACTATATATACAATATTCATAATTTTTATGTACTACATTTATAATTTGTTCCTTAAATAATATATTAGGGATAATAAATAAAAGTTCTTTTTCCTTACACAAAATATCACAAGTTTATGAAAAAGAGGTAGAGTTTGAATCGGATATATAGCAAAAATATGATTCCATATATTTAAATTGAAAATTTTTTCACAAAGTTCTTTTTTATTATCAATATTTGAATTAAAAATACTTCTAAAAAAACTTCTATTGTAACCAATGAAAAATCGTACAATATTTAAATTAAAATTATTTAATCCGTATGCTTTTGTAATTTCATTAAGTCTGTAATAAAGATATATATTTTTTTCTATCTTATTTGCATTAAATGTCTTGCTTAATGATTCATTATTAAAACAATGAATATACAAGGCATCTTGAATAGTCCTTATGCTTTTACATAAAGGAATGAATGTTGCATCAAATACAATATCTTCAGAAAGAATATTCCGCTCTGACTCAAATTTAATATTATGCTTATCTATTATTTCTTTTTTATAAATACCATGCCAAACAGCCATTGATTCAGAACGTTCCTCTTTTACTCCCACATTACATGCTATCATATTACGACATAATTCAAGGATTTCATTAGAGTCTTTTAAATCACGGTCTTTTGTATTTTCAGTATAAGTAGATTTATCTTTTTTTTCAACTATGAATCCGCAATAAACTATATCATATTTATGATTTATCGTTTCATTATATAACTTTTTATACATTGAAGTATCAACGTAGTCATCTGAATCGACAAAAGCTACATATTCACCAGTTGCAATATCAAGGCCTGAGTTGCGTGCATAACCAAGCCCTGCATTTTGCTTATGTATTACTTTTATTCTATTATCTTTTTGTGCATATTCATCACACATAGAAGGACAATTATCTGGTGAACCATCATCAACTAATATTATTTCAATGTCATTTAGTGTTTGGTTGACTAGTGATTGTATGCAGCGGTCAAGATATTTTTCAACGTTATATATGGGAACGATTATGCTTACTTTCGGTATTTTATTCATGTCTTCTTTCTTTAACAGCATTTACAAATTCTTCAAATCCATTGAATTGTGATTTATGATTCTTTTTCCATACTTCAAATTGTTCATCATTAAAAATATTATGATAAGGATAATTGTAATTTCTAAAATTACTTCCATTTACAAATATCGGATAGTCATCATAGAAATCATCCTCCTGTAGTTCTCTGCCTGTATCTAATATGCTATTGGCATACTCAAAACATTCATTTATATATTGGAGTTTTCTTTTCTTATAATAATCATCATAAGTACCAATGATTTTTGCTGGAATTCCAACTGCTATACAGTTATCAGGAATATCTTTTGTTACAACAGAACCAATACCTATAATAACATTATTTCCAATAGTTACATTTTTTAATATCGTCACATTTTCACCAAGCCATACATTATTTCCTATTTTTATTTTACCATGGCTTGGTATGAAATCTTTGTGACTATTAACAAAACACCAAGAAGCCCAATCATGTGTTAAAATCACAGTTCCTCTATGAAGGAATACATTATCGCCAATTTCTAATAATTCAGGGCGAGATATATCAATCTGTATTTTTTTTGGATCAAGAACTATACATCCTTTTCCAATTTTAACTCTATTTTTCTTAAGATATTTGATATATCTATTAGAAGATGACGTATAATATAATTTATATATTTTATTAATAATTCTTTTTATCATAAGGCAGTATAATTGTTATTTGTATTTGTAGTATAATTTAGACTTTCTAATGTCATCATATTTAAATGTATATAACGACATAATCAGTATTGGTATAATTGGACATGATGTTTGTAATGCATTGTTTGTATTTAATAGCAAAAAAACGATTATGATTGTGCTGTAAAACATAAAATTATTTGTTTTAATGCTTTTTAATTCTTTAAACATAAGTATTAAGAAACAAATTGTGAAAATTATTCCATATCCAAATATTAAATTTACAACTGAATTTTCTATTGCAATAAGTTCATTTTTTTGCATAATAAGCAGATTTAGTTTATTTGAAATACCAAATAATATATCTTTTATATCTAATGACATGAGTATGTCAATTAAGATAAATCTTGCGTTTGAACTACTGTCATCTTTCGTTAAGCCTGTTGATAGACGTGAACCTAATGAATGGGTTTCAATATATGATATGCTGAAACTTATTGCTGCAATTATAAATAATATAAATATTGCTTTTTGCCATATTTTCATTTTATTACCTTTCATATCTCTAAACAAATTGATTATGAAAATAAATCCTAAAAAGTATATGGAACTTCTTGTGTTGAATGCAAATATGGCAATGTATCCAAGAAAAAATAATGCATATTTATTTTGGATATTCATTCTTGAACTTAAAATGATTGTGGACAAGATACTGACCAAGAAAGCATTTTGTAGTGGATGTCCATGCAGGCTATAAGCTCGCATATCCAAACTTTTTCCCATAACATCAATTGCGGAGATATCCGCAAAAAGTATAACTTTGCTTACAGATTCAAAAATAGCGACTCCACATTCTATTATAAAAAATAATATTATCATCTTACGTATATAGAATATATGTTTTTCTTTTGTTATACGTAATAACGACATCAATAAGACCGGTTCAATTATAAAGTTTAAAAATCCTGATAGACCTGCAGATTTCTTAAAAAAGAATATATTAAGTGAACCGAATATAATAATTAGAATGAATAATTTTTTTTCTACGTTTGTAAATCTAATATTCGATATGTTTCTTAAAAATACTAAAGCTAAAAATGGTAATGCTAAGTAGTGTGATAAGGCAATAACGCCATTACCATCTAAGGTTAGGTGTAGAAATTGCTGTACAGATATACCAATAAATAAAGTTATAAATATATATAGCAAAAAGAATTTTTCAGCTTTCATTTTGAATGAATTTTATATTTTATTATTGTTTCAAATTCTTTTAAACGGACTTTAATCTTATTACATACAGTATCATTCTTGTCTGTCCATAAACCAGAAAAATCATGTATAGATAAACTGCCTGAATTATTATAATACTCTTTTGTCCTACAATCTTTACAGCAGAAAATATTTTGTGGGTATATAGTTATTTCATTAAGATCCTGATATGAATTATCTCTTTTTAATCCATGATTAACTAAAATATTCGTGAATAGTATTACGTTTGGAGATAGATTAAATCTGAATCTTCTAAAAAAGTGCATATCATTATATAGAGACAAAAATTGTTTTATAATGACATTGTTCTTTTCACTTCCGATAATCCCTGTCCCTATATAGATTTCATGCTCAAATCCGGCGAATGCTTTGTGTGAAAGAATATCTTCAGGGAAACGTTTTAGAGCAATAATGTCCGTATCAAAATATATCCCACCTTCAGTATATAGAGCATAAAGTCTGCATACATCAGATACAAAAGCATATTTTTTTGCGAAATAAGCTTCCCTCGTAAAATTTAATTGATTAACGTCAAAATTATTTTCATTCCATTCTTTGATTTCATAATCGGGGAAATATTTTTTCCACGTATCGATATATTTAAGTACATTTTGTGACTTTGGATTATGTCCGAACCAACAATAATGGATAATTTTGGGTATCATAAGCTATCCTTGATATTATGCTTTATTATTTTTGTATATCATATGTCATCAACATCGCATATAGAGTGGGGGGTGTCTAAATCAATCTTAAATTGATTGCACATTGGGTTTTCTTCAAAAAATTTCATTATCTTAATTTGGAATTTTATACTCTCCACTCTTCTGTGTCCGGTAGATATTAGTTTTGCAGGAATTCCTCCAATTATTGATTCTGGAGGAATAGATGAAAAATCTTTACCTACAAGACTATTACTTGCTACTATAGTCTTGTCTGGAATTATAGCTCCACTAGATACCGTAGAAGAATTGCAAATCCAACAATATTCACCAATGAATATTTTACGAGAAAATCTTCTAACAATATGTTTATTGAAGTCTGCCACATAATGAAAATTTGCATCAAATATTTGGCATCGATGTGCAATTCTAGAATGTGCGCCAATACTCATTTTTGTGTAAGCCGAAACATTACAAAATGTTGATATTTTTGTATCATCACCCAGTTCAAGTATGCCTTGTTTTTCAACATTAATTTTATTGCCTGTTCCTATTTCGCACTTACCTCTGAATATGATTTTCCCCTTTATATTTAATTGTGTATTACCAACAGCGCATTGTGGGCTATAAGGAATAGTTACATTTATTCGTACCATTCCAGTTTCACATTTCCCAATACATTCCATTGTACCAAATTGTGAAAATAGTTTTGGCCATCCATATATAAATACAGGGAATTTAATTGCTTGACGTAATGGGAAGAATATGAAATTAAAATAAATCGTATATAATGGATTGAACCAATGACTCCATAACTTCTTTAATATACGATCTGAATAAGCTTCTCTTAATTTGTCAATTGTTTTCATTTTCATTTTTATTTATATATTTTCTTAAGATTGATATTATATATTTTTTCTCATTTTTAGATATTCCTACAAGCCATGTTGATATACAAGTTACTATTAAGGACAAAATTATGAATATAAACATCATAGTCTGTGTGTCAGGCAGAATGTTCTTAATAATAAAATTTACTATAAATGATAACACCATGACATAGCATATAGGAAGTATGACCAATTTAAAATAATCAATTACAGAATAGTTTATGTATGGTTTTATTATGGTTAAAACAACTACTAAATAACACAAACGTACAATGAAAAGAATTATAAAGACACAAACTGGTGAATAGCCGCTTTTCAATGCTATATATGCCAATGGAAAAACTAAAAGGAAAACTGTACTGCCAACAGAAATGTATTTTTTTAGTTTTCCAACGGCTAGCGCTACAGACCATACTGGATTGTTCAGAACATTAACAAGAGAATATGCAAATATCCAAAGAGTAAATATGTTTGTATAATTTGGTACTTCCTTAAGCCACAGATGCAATATTCTATCAATGCATAAGCCAAGAGAAAGGCATAGAACCCACAATAGAAGAAATGAATATTTTGAACTATTATAGAAAAGTTTTAGAAGATATTGATTATCACCTTGTGCATAAGATTTAACGATTTGCGGACGTACAGAAACAAAGAAGTTCGTCGTAAAATTATTTACCGCATTGTTTATCTGAAATGATATTCCACGTGCAGCATTTACAACAGGGCCGAAAAACATATTGAGCAAGATATTCACTCCGGAATCATTTATGGCATAAACGGCTGTACCTACAGTATTCCATCCTACAATGGATGATGTCTTTTTAAATAATGATTTATCCCATATATAATATAGTTTACATTCCTGATACCGTTTACGGCAGTAGATAAAATATGTAGATTGTACTATTAATGAAACAAATAGCATTAAGAAACCATACACTATAAGCCTGTCAAAAGGAGTTATACTAATAGCATACGCAATAGCAAGACGGGCACAGCCCTCAAAGATACCTACATACGAATATATGTTCATGTCCTCATGAGCAATAATTTCAGAATTAAAAACTATGCCCATGAGCGTAATGCATAATGAAATTAGCGTAAACTGATAAACCCAGATTGCGGCTGTAAGTCTTTCCGGGGGTATTGTCAGCTTATTATAAACAAACCATAATCCTATCGTTTCCCCCAAGAAAATAATGATGACTGACACTACTAAATATAAGATGAGGTGTTGGCAAAAAACATCATTGGCACCTTTAATGTTATTTTTTCCTAATTCTATATTAAGAAAACGTTGAGTAGCATTAGCTAATGAAGATTGGAAAAATATAAACATTGATGTCAGGCCACCAACAACATTATAAATTCCAAAGTCTTCAATACCTAGCTTGTCGAGTACTATCCTTGAAGTAAAAAGTGTTATAGTCATAAGGAACAACATTCGAATATAAAGGAATATTGTGTTCTTTGCTATTCTTTTATTATTTTGAGATCTGTCAGTCATGTTATATAAGTGAAAACAGTCGCAGAGCACAATCGGGATTGCGCAATTATTAATTAAAAATTAAACGTTTTAGCGGAAATGAATGGTTACAAGTTAAAAATTAAATATTGTTGCATTTTTTGAATTATAATGCTGTTGATTGTACCTATTGAATGTTGTATCATAGAGCTTTGAATCTATTTTTTGCTATTATTATTTCTTTCATAACGTGTTGATTTGCGAGGTAAAACTCAGTGAGTTTTGAGGAGAAAAACAATGATTTTCTATTCAGAAATGATTGCTTTTCGGGAGTTATGAAGTTAAGTCATGTGCTTTGTGGATTATTATCATAACTTCGTCGTTTACTCATATTTCTTAGTAATTTATCTTTACATATCAAGAGCATAATCACCTTGTAGTAAGGTTGTATATATTTTGTTATTTATGTAATATTTATTGTTCTATATCAGAAAATCTTTTTTCGGTTTTGAAAAAGATTTTGAAAATAAATATTTACATTTTATTTTTCGGTTTTATTTTTTTATTTCAAAAAAGATTTGGCCTTTTTCGCGTTTTTTACGACAGGTAGTGATTAAAGCCTGCAGAGCTCTGTCAAAGGACAACCGCACAGATGCAAGTCGCTGTATATATGCATGTTACATTCGTTTCTTATGCCATTTTCAGCCTTCCGGAGCACAGTAAGAGTGATAGGGTGGTAAGCTGTTTTCAAAACTTTTTATATATATGCGATAAAATAAATTATCGGCATGTATATATATTCATTTTATTTTTTTTGCGCGTATATAATATAAAAAGTTTATAAAGTAGGTGGTAAACCTAGCACTGCGTGAGTTAAGAGCCCCACCAAACCTCCCCCGTGGGGAGGCTTTTGTTTCTTGGTAGTTAGAGTAGTATTTTCTAAATGAAGAGCAGGCGCAAAAGCGCAAACGAAGTTCAGCGTTAGCTAATTAAAAATGAAAAATTAAAAGTGAAAAACGCCTGGCGTAAATAAGAGTGAAAAATCCAATTGCATTGTTGGTTCTTTTCGCAAGTACTGCGTTTGCTATTGACTCTAACTCTTACAACTACTTTAACTTCTTTAACTCCTATCCGAATTCTGCATCTGTCCTTCTTTTTACCTCTATTCTTAATAGTTTATCTTTATATATCTAGAGCATAATCACCTTACTGTAACCTTATCACGTTTTTGCGCATTTTAGTCGATTTTCAACATATAATGAATGTTAATTTTTTGTCATCCAAAATTTGGATATTAACATTGTTAACGTTTTTTTTACTCGCTTTTTTAGGCATATCTTCGCATAAAAGTGACAACCTTGCCTGTAAGGTTGCAGTGGTATATGCCTCATCATCACGCATTATCTTATATCATTTATTATCAACGCCTTATACCAGATAATAGTTCCGAAATTACGACAAAACAGGCATTAGGGTGTGATAGGGTGGTAAGTAGGTTTCGTAACTTTTATATAATATTTGTGTTTTGTGTCATCCCAAATGGATATTAACACTTATATTCCTCGGGCGCGCGCGTAAGGAGTTTATAGAGCAGGTTACCACCCTATAACAGGGTGAATTAAAAATGAAAAATTAAAAGTGAAAAATGCCTGGCGGAATTTAGAGTGAAAAATCCAAATACTTTGCTGGATTTTTTCGCAAGTACTGCGTTTGCTATTGACTCTAACTCCTAGCTCATCTTAGTGAGCAATAACTACTCTAACTCCTTTAACTCCCAATGACAATAGCACAGGAAACCATGTGTCTTTATTGCTTCTTGCCAGCATCAGGACTAACTTTCTTAATTTTTAATTCTTAATTTTTAATTGCGCAAGCCCGCTCTTCGTTCTTCACTTAGAGAAATCGAAACTTAAGCCTCCCCACGGGGGAGGTTTGGTGGAGCTCTTTATTTGCGCCTCAGTCTCTTGTGAGTTGTGTGATGAGCTGTGTGAAGTAGTTGCGCCACTCGTTGAGCTTTTCTTGTTCTGCTTGCTGTTGTGGCGACTTGATGAGGCGATAGCTTTCTATCCTGCGCTTGTAGCCGTCTACTATTATCGAGTTGGCGGCCAACAGCTGAATGCAGGTAAGGCTGTCGCCAGACTTCAGGTTGTTGTCTTAGACTGCTTTAATGAATCCGTGACGTACATGCAGCTCTGTTTCTAGTGTCCTGCAGCTGCGGCAGGTTGACTTAACTAATTTGTCGATAACCACTGTGGTTAACAGACGTGCCTTCTTTTCGGCTGATTCTAAATTTTTCATTGTTGTATAATTGAATTTACACAATATCATTTTTTGTTCCGGCGGATTATCATCGGTAGTTATAGTAGTTAAAGAAGTTATAGTAGTTAAAGTCATATGCTTTGTTGATTCTCATCATAACTTTTTGTACCGAGGATTATCATCGGTAGTTATAGTAGTTAAAGAAGTTATAGTAGTTAAAGTCATATGCTTCGTTGATTCTTTTCGCAAGCAC
The DNA here is from genome assembly GCF_057607445.1 of Xylanibacter sp. Classification (NCBI taxonomy): domain Bacteria; kingdom Pseudomonadati; phylum Bacteroidota; class Bacteroidia; order Bacteroidales; family Prevotellaceae; genus Xylanibacter; species Xylanibacter sp. The sequence goes on from NZ_DBLZAX010000002.1 coordinate 125,497, forward strand.
TACGTTCGCTATTGTTCCGGCGGATCTGCGCTCCGCCGGAATTGAGTATAAAGATTTGCAATCTGATTACTTCCTATTTTGTCATTGCATCATTTATACTTCATTAAATATGCGGTACTTTTAGCGGATCAAAGATCCTGATATTATATTCCGGCAGATTACAAATCAGCCGGCACATTAGTCTTGTTGATTATTATCGATCGTAATACATTGGCTATACCCACAAGACATTCGGTAGTTGTTAGAAGAGTTAAAGTCATATGCTTTGTTGATTCTCATCATAACTTCATAATCACTACGTTCACTATTGTTCCGGCTGATCTGTGCTCCGCCGGAATTGAATATAAGGATCTCCTGATCCGCTTACTTCCTATGTGGCATTACATCATAACTTTATACCAAACATTAGCAAACGTAGGTAGTGATTGCAAGTAATTTCTTTAGCCTTTAATTTTTACTTTTTATTTTTTACTTTTTTATTGCCATCTGTTCACTGTTAATTTTTCACTTATATAGCGTTGCGTTAGCAACTTTTTTGTCCCGTTTGGGACAAAATGGTGAAATATGTTCAGAGTGGCTATATCTTTGCACAGTCTGTTGCTAATGGAGTGGGGTGTTATCCTGCCGATGAAGCTTTGGACGATTTATGTCCGGTGTCTTTTTTACCTGACTGATATTGCCCGCCTTTACGGTTAAGTTCTGAAATTAATTGGAGATATGATGATATATGTGGTGTTTATTATGACGATTCTGTTACTCTATCGGATCGAGCAGGTCGCGCGATATATTGACTTTGGCACTGCCAAGGATGCCGATGTCGATGACGAGGCTGGTGCTGTTGTCGGGACACTGAAGGACATAGCCTTCGAGGCCCATGAGCTTACCTCCGTTGACGCGTACTTTCTCACCACGGCGCAACGGGCGCGGGTCGATGGTTACGTCGCTCTCGGCATCGCTGACCATACGCATAAGGCTGCGCATCTGCTGGTCGGGGATGACGGCAACAGGGCGATGGCCGTTTTCGGGACTGCCGGCTATGTTGACCATGAAGCGCTTGATGTATGGCAGGAACACTATCTCCTTGCGGCGCATGAGGTCGGTGCAGCGGATGAAGACGAGGGTGGGGAAGATGATGCGTTCTACGAGCTTGCGGCGGCCGTTGCGCCATGTGCGCATCTCCTTTTGCGCTGCCACATAGACCTCATAGTCTTTTTCGCTGTCAGGCTGCGACGCAATGCGTGCCAGAAGCCTCTCGCAACAAAGTTTTTCGGAGTTGTTGTTTACGACGGCTATATACCAATGTTTGCCGTTTTTGGCTGCTTTTGGCACGCCTACGGCGCCGTCGGTAGGTGTTACCGTCGGACTTTTAACATGCATCGGTGTATTGCTATCCATAATAGTCTCGTCTGCTTAGCTCAACAAATTGATGACTCACTCTTACGAAGAGTACATCTAACGTTGCAAATTTACGAATTTATTTTTTATTACCAATATTTTGCCGATAAAAATAGTGTTTATTCATGTTTTCAAAGTTGTTACAATATGAACTTATGTGAACCAGATGCATGTCATATTGTTTCTTATTCTCTGATTATCAAACATTTAGCAACGTCAGACTTACTCTTCGTAAGAGTAAGTCGTTTTGAACATACAGCCCTAAATATTTATTCAGATACCATTGAGGATGTCGCGGTTGGCATCGTCTATTTTTCCGGTCTTGATGGATGCGAGATATATCTGCGTGGTGTTCTCGGAGTCGTGGCCCATTGCCTGACTGATGATGCCAATGGAGATGTCTTTCTCTTTGGCTGCCGTGGCCCACGAATGGCGCGCAACATACATGGTGAGCGGAATGGGGATGCCTGCCATGACGCCTATCTTCTTGAGGTTGCGGTTGACGCGGAGCATGGCGTTGAGATACCGGCTGCGCTCGGTGCCGTCTTCACGGACGATGACGGGAAGGAGATATTGTGTGGAAGAAGGGCCGTAGGCGTCGACGATGGCCTGCATGGGACGCTCCCATCTGACGGTGAGCTGCTGCCCGGTCTTCTTGCGGCTGTAGACGACGTAGTTGTTGTTGAGGTCTTTCTTGCGCAGAAATGCCATGTCGACAAACGACATGCCGCGCATGTAGAACGAGAAGAGAAACATATCGCGCGCAAAGGCAAGTGGGGTGTGGGCAGCGAGGTTGAGAGCCTTGATGCGGCTGATGTCGGCAAGGCTGACGGCGCGGCGCGAGGTCTTGTCGACACCGGTGTAGACGGTGGCAAAGGGATTGCCCTTAGGGACGATGCCTTCGGCTGCTGCCTTGTTGTAGACGCTGCGCAGGATGCGCATATAGAACGACGTGGTGTTGCGGCAAAGGCGACGGGAGCGCAGCCACGACTCATACGACTCGACGAACGGGGCGGTGAGCATGGAGAGGCTGATGTCGGCGCCGTTGCGGAATGTGGTGATGCTGCTGAGCGTCTGTCGGTAAGTGTCGGCGGTGCGCTGTCTGCCCTGGGCACTGAGCATGCGGATATGTCGGTGCATGAAGGCGAACAGCGAGTGGTTGACAGCCGGCTGAGAGTTGCGGTAGCAATGGATGATGTCGGCAGTGTTGTAAGGCAGTCCGCTGCAGTCGTATTTGTTGATTATGCCATTAAGCCGCTGCATCTCGTGTCTGATTCTGTTGCGTATGCCTAGCAGCGTGGCAGTGCGCCTGGCAGACACCGGCGACATGATGAATATGCGGCTGTTGGGCTCGTCCCATTCGTCGGCAAAGATGCGGCATCTGGTGCTGAGCGTCTTAACCGTATTACGGTGTATAATCTGAAAATACAATGTGCCTTTGCGGCTGCTGTCAGCCGCCATCCTGAATGTTAGTCTTACTGTAGTCATGGTAAATGTTTTTTAATATAAAATATATGATTGGGAAATTAACAAATAAATAATGGGGGTAGGAGTTAGAGTAGTTAAAGTAGTTATAGGAGTTAAAGTCAAATGCTAACGTAGTGCTTGCGAAAAGAACCAACAAGGCTAATGTGCCGGCGGATCTGCGCTCCTCTGTTTCGGTAGTTAGAGTAGTTAAAGTAGTTATAGGAGTTAAAGTCAAATGCAAACGTAGTGCTTGCGACAAGAATCAACAAGGCTAATGTGCCGGCTGATTTGCAATCTGCCGGAATATAATATAAGGATCTCCTGATCCGCTAAAAGTACCGCTGATTTAGGTGAAGTATAAATGATGCAATGACAAAATAGGAAGTAATCGGATCAAAGATCCTTATATTCAATTCCGGCGGAGCGCAGATCCGCCGGTACAATGGCAACGTAGTGCGTCTTACGAAAGTGAAAAGTTAAAAGTGAAAAACGAAAAATCCAAATGTATTGTGGTTTCTACTTTTAAGCACTACGTTTGCAATTGGATTTTTCACTCTTCTCTTTTCGTTCTTCACTTAAAATGCTAATGTGCCGGCGTAGTGCTTGCTTTCATATCTTCTTAACTCTGGTAGTTATAGTAGTTAAAATAGTTATAGGTGTTAAAGTCAAATGCCTTGTGGATTTTTTCAATGTATTACGATCGATAATAACCAACAAGACTAATGTGCCGGCGGATCTGTGCTCCGCCGGAATTAAATATAAGGATCTCTTGATCCGCTAAAAATACCGCAGTTCCAAATGCTAATATTGTTGGTAGTTATAGTAGTTAAAGTAGTTATAGGAGTTAGAGTCAATAGTAAACGTAGTGCGTATTTAAGTGAAAAGATAAGAGTGAAGAGCAGGCGCAAAGCGCAATTAAAAATGAAAAATTAAAAGTGAAAAACTCCGCCGGAATATAATATAAGGATCTCCTGATCCGCTAAAAATACCGCAGTCTTACGAAAATAAAGAGTGAAGAACGAAGAGCTGGCGCAAAAGCCAGATGGGCTTCTGTTGAAAAAGGACAATTAAAGAGTAAAAATCTTAACGGCGCTTCTTGCTAATCAATTATTTCATATATTTGTGCCGTAGAAGTTTATTAACGTATAGAATAAGGAGGAAAAGATGGAAAAGATAGTTTTATTGGCGGCTTTGATGCTTAGTCCGCTTGCAGGAAGATGCGAAACAGACCTGACGGGATGCTGGATTGAGCAGGTGCCTAAGGAAATAGCATATATGCGGGGCATGTGTCTTAACGACGACGGCAGCGCGGAGTCTATCGGCATGGCTACGCTGAGGTACTGTTACTGGAGGACTGAAGGCGACCGCCTTATACTTGACGGAGAGAGCATCGGCAACGGACAGACGATAAATTTCTCTGACACGCTGCGCATTATCGACGTAGCTAAAGACACGCTGACACTTGAAAGGCGCATGAACAAGGTGGTGTATGTGCGCAAGTCGGCTATCAATGAGCCTATAAAAGGCAGAAGGGTGCAGCGTACTGCACATGCAGGCTTTGAATGGCGTGAGCTGAAAGGAGCCGGGATGAAGCTGAGGGTTCAGCGTAACGATAAGATAAGACTGATGGCCGATCCGCTGCTTCCGGGCATCGTGATGGTGAGAGACGGCGACGAGAGGCCGCACAGGCTTATTCAGGTGTTCAGCATTAACGGCAATGACATCAACGGGGTGATAGATGCTATTGAGAAGGCCGGAGAATGGGACAAGGAGCAGTCGGGCAAGTTTAAGCAGGTGAAGTCGGGGCGCGAGGGCGTGAAACGCTACGTGATGGTTCCTGACGGCGACTATGCCAAGGCAACGGATGAGCTTATGAAGACGGAGCCTGTGGCATCGACATGCAACGGATGGGGCGTAGGCAACAGCGGAAGCAGATATTTTGAGATGTACGACGGCCATCCGGGCAAGGTGGTGTTTGTAGAGATAGGTCAGGACGCTCCTCTGTTCGACGAAAACAGCGTAACGCTATGTGATGAACCTGACAGCACCTTGTCGCGCGATGTGCTTTACACGATGAAGGGCGAGATGAGTCTGGCTCATGAGGTGCGCTCCTTCAGGCCCGACGGGACGGATGACGAATACTGGATAGTGGACAAGACCGGTCGTCTGGAGGATATGTACGATAAGATAACTGGAGGACAGAAAAACGGCAACCCTGTAGACGTAACTCTGCGACTGGAATATAACGGCAAATGGGACACCGGCTTCGCCGAAGACTACGACGGCGTGTTCTTCGTAAGGGAAATAGTGGAAATTAAGTGAAAAGCAGGCAGGCGCAAAGCGCAATAAAAGAGTGAAAAAACAGGCGCTAATATTATTGGTAGTTAAAGTAGTTAAAGAAGTTATCGCTCACTAAGGTGAGCTAGTAGTTAGAGTCATATGCATTGTTGATTCTTATCATAACTTCATAATCACTACGTTTGCTAATGTCCTGTGGGTATTGCCAATGTATTACGATTGATAATAACCAACAAGACCAATGTGCCGGCTGATTTGCACGAGTTGTTGAGTACAGCGAAAAATCTGCCGGAGTTTTTATATGACTATTGTATTTTATGGGCATATATGAGCTTAAAACATATCAGATAGAACATGGCATGATATATACGGGCTAATTAAATCGCAGATATTTTCCTGAAACCACTTGTTTTGTGCCATTCATATATGTCAAGACGATTTTGGTGATGCTCATATTGGAAGAGTCGCCGGCAGTGAAATAGGATGAACTATCCCAGTTCCATGATGCCGTTTCGCCTTCTTTGAGTGGGCCTGTACCTTTGAAATAACCTGTGCAACGAACATCGTTAACGTCGTTGGTAATTTTGAAATAGACAGTAATATATTTAATGGTCTTAGCATTCGTATTGGTATAGCGGATGTTAAATGTGACCATAGAATATTCGTCGTTCCAACTCCATTCGTTGATGTAGCCATATGGAGCGGTTTTCTTTAATCGTGCCAAATAGTCTTCGTAATATTTATAGCCTTCTATATAAACAAATTTTTTATAGTCGATGGAATCGTCAGTAAGACTATCTTTGTAAACTTCGTAATGATACATAAAGTTATGGTCGGAATAAAGTGCTTCTGGTATTTTGGACTCATGCAGCTCCACGTATGAAAGATCAAGATCTCCTGTATTTATTGTGGCATAATAAATTGTGTCGTTTTTGATGCCAATGGTATAAACAACATCATCTGTATTAATATTATTATCGCATATATCACATCTTATGGAATTTTGTCCTAAAGGAACTTCATGGCTTTGATGGCTGCTGATGTAATCTTCGCGTGCTTTCTTCTGAGCTGCTATTATTGCATTGCGTCTATTAACTTCATCGATAGAGTCTTGGAAGGCTTTGTTAATAGAATCTGTAATCTGTTGCTCCCTTTTATTGTTTAAGGCTGTGAATTTATCGTATAATAGTTTGTTGCGCTTCTCGATTTCGTTATCAAGCGCTTCACCTGACAGATGTGGGATGTCCTTGTTTCTTTTAATAATTTTGGCGTAGTCTTTTGTCAAGGTTACTACAACATTGCTGTTATCTGTGAGGACATAAAGATTCTGGGCCTTTTTGTCGTAAGCATAATTTTCAGTGATGTCTGTAACGATATCAACCATTCTGTCGGTTTCTTTTACATAGAATCCCTTTTGGTCTTTTGTATAAGAAACGATTTCTTTTCTGATAAAAGAATTTACTGATGAATATTGTGCCTTGGCTGATATGCAAATAATAATCAGGTACAAGATAAAAAATATTCTTCTCATAATATTTCTGTATTTAATTAAGTTTGATGTATCCTGCGATTGCAATTTCAGATATTGCCGTTTTTACCCATGTCATGTATTATGATTCGGTTTGGATTTTTGTTTTATATTGAGCGTATATTTGTTATATATTTTGCAGGCATAGCTGGCCGTGTCAAGAAAAAGCGAACAAATTCATCGTTCCATACGTGATATTTGAGCCTTTTGCACTCCTATACGTTCTCCTAACCCCTCCTGTGTGAGTTTCTGTTTAAGTCATACGTTTTTTATAGCCTCTCAAATTTGGTAGGCGTGCAAAGCATCTTCTGCCTTTCACTCGTGCTCGTCTCTTTCCGGAGTTCCAATCTTGCCTATAAGTTCGTCTTTCACTTCCTCTAAGGAGTAGAGTTTCATGTTTCCTACCTGTTTCATATCTTATATCTTGGTTTTTTTGCATAATTTCGTATTAAACAATGTAGTGTGTGTAACTAATAACAAAATCTGCATTTATGGCGTCCCAGGTCTATTGCTTCGTTTTCTGTAAGTTCTTTTATGTCTCTGCTGCAGTTGTCAAGGCCTCTGCAGTTGCTCGTTTTATGATATGCCCGTGAGTATGGGCCTGTGCATATATACACACGCCTGTTGTGTGAACTGCATGATGAGATTATTGCAGATAAAATAATTATGAGTAGGTAATGTTTCATTGATAATGAAAATTATAAAGCTGTAGTTGATTACAGAAATGTGGAACTTCCATAACATTGTATGTCGTCTTGCTGTCTGTCGGCTATTAAAAACAAAAAGCGGAACTCTTTTTAAGAATTCCGCTTGGGTGGAGGGTGGGGCTCGAACCCACGACATTCAGAACCACAATCTGACGCTCTAACCAACTGAACTACATCCACCGTGTTAGTTGCTTAATGTCTTAAAGCGAGTGCAAAGGTACGGGATTTATTTTAAACTACCAAATAAATCCCGTGTTTTTTTTGCTTTTTGTTTAATTTGCCGGTGTTTTAGGAGCCTGAGGCGCTGCAGGAGCTGCTTTTTGGTCAGCTTTCTGAGCATTGTTACCAGCCTTAGCCGGAGCTGCCTTCTGTGTCTGGCTAGCGCCAAATCCGGGAAGGTTTGTCGGGTTAGTCTGCTGCTGTTCTGTTGCAGCCTTTTCGATAACACTCTCAGATGTTGTTGCCTTAGGAGCAACATAAGCGCATACAACGCTGAGAACAACCATGGCTATTGCAAGTCCCCATGTTGTTTTCTCAATGAAATCAGTGGTCTTGCGCACACCCATGATCTGGTTTGATGATGAGAAGTTTGACGCAAGTCCTCCTCCTTTAGACTCCTGGATCAGCACGATGCCTATCATGAGCAGTGCTGCCAGCACGATTAAGATTACGAATAATGTATACATTTTCTTTTATTTATATTTATTATTTATTATCAGTTTTTCCAAAAATCGGATTTGGTCTGCAAAGTAAGCATTTTTTTTTGGATAATTCAAATTTAAACGCTTAATAATTTCCAATGCCTTTGAATATCGGCCTTGTTTTATGTAAATTTGCGCCAAAGTCTCGGTAAAATAGTTCTCGTCGCCCTCTTTTTTGTCGTTGTCCTCTATTTCAGGCACATACTCGGGCTCGTCCTTCAGTTCTATTTTTCCGTTCTCGTTGTTGATGAAGTTGTCTATGAGGTCTTGTCCCTTCATGACGGGCTGCTGTGTGTCGTCTGTGTCGCCTTCTGTATCAAGCAGATAGGCCACATAGTCGATGGCAGCGTCGGCAGGTGTGGGCTTGCGCTTCTTTTTGCGCTCCTTGTTTTCCTCTTCCTTCTTGTCTTCGGGTATGGTGTCGAGGAACTGCTCTATGAGCGATATGGTTCTGTTGCCGCCTTCTGCCTCTTTCTTGTTGTCTTTCTCAGTCTTCTTCTCCTGCTGTGTGGTGCGCAGCTTGTAGTGTGCTGCCTCCACGAGATTGAACACCACCTTGCGGTCGGTGATGTAGACGGCAGAGCGGCGCAGCTCCTCGTCGAACGAAGGGTCGTGAAGAAGATACAGGTTTTGCAGTAACAGCAAACGGGCCGGCTGGTAATAGGGATACAGAGCAAGGAGGGAACGCAAGTCGTAGAGCGTTTCCTTGTCCATCTGTTCCGGATGCCTTATTAGCTGCTCGAGGTCTATGTTCATATGGTCTGCTTGTTACCAGTTTGCTACTGTAGCGTTGAATATCTGATCTGTGATGTCTTCAACCATCTGTGTTACGAGTTCTTCCTGAACAGAGTTGAGCGACTGTGTAGTCTCGAATGTAGACGTGGCAGTGAACTGCTTTTCGAAGTCCTCGCTGTGGTTGGCATTGTTGGTAAACCTTACGTTTACCGTCATCGACAGCTCTGCCTGTGCCGATGTACCTTCAGCCGTTACGGCCTTGTTGCGCTGCGAATATTGCGTTATCTCGCCTTCAATCTTCATGTCGCCGTTGCGCTTTACCTGAATGAGGCGTGTGTGGTTGGCGAACACGTCCTTAAGCTGGTTGTTGAAGATGCTGGCCATAGGAGCCCATACGTAGCTTGAGCGGATGGGGAAGTCGGCTATCTGTATTGTCTTGGTCTTGGTGTAGTCGATACTTGCTCCGTTGAACTTATATGACACGCTGCATGACACCAGCAGTAGCATCATGACGGTTAATAGTGCTGTCTTTATATGATTGATTCGCATAAGTTGTTTGTTGCCGCTTTGTAAATGTTTGTTGCTTAATATGAGCTTCTTGTCATATCGTTGGCCGTAGGACATTATTTCTCCAGTCCGTACTGCTTTATTCTTCTGTATAATGTTCTGTCGGAAATGCCAAGTTCCTGAGCCGCCTTCTTGCGGTTGCCGCCATTGCGTTCTAGAGCCTTTTCAACCATCTGACGTCCTATGTCTTCAAGATTAAGACTTTCGGGCTCTGATATTTCTTCAGCCACGGCGTCTTGTACGGTCGGTGCCGCTGTGCGTGCGGGTGAGCTGATGGTTGCCGACGGCTGGTCTGTAATGATAGACGGCAGGTTAGAGGCTGACGTGTCTACCGTGGCGCTGCGTGCAGCGTCGAGCTGTTTGCGCAGACTGTTCATGTCGCGGCGCAGGTCGCTTACGTTGCCGCGGAGCTCATAAAGAATCTTATATAAAATCTCGCGTTCGCTCTCGTAAGAGTGGCTTCCGGGCGAGCTTATCGTTGCCAGCTGTGTGCTCTCGGCGTCCTCTGGGATGAACTTGTGTATTGCCTCGCCGCTTATTTCGCGTTCCTGACTTAACACAGACATCTGTTCTGTGATGTTCTTCAGTTGTCTTACGTTGCCGGGCCACTTATATTTAAGCATTATATATTTTGCCTCGTCAGAAAGGGTTATTTTGGGCAGATGATATTTCTCGGCCATCTGCATGGCAAAGAGGCGGAACAGCAGCAGAATGTCTTCGCCGCGGTCGCGCAGCGGCGGTATCTGTATTGGAATGGTGTTGAGTCTGTAATACAGATCTTCGCGGAAACGGCCTTCGCTGATGGCCTTGCGCATGTTGACGTTGGTGGCAGCGACAATTCTGACGTCTGTCTTCATTATCTTCTGTCCTCCCACGCGTATGTATTCGCCTGTTTCGAGAACGCGGAGCAGTCGTGCCTGTGTGGCCATTGGCAGCTCGCCAACCTCGTCGAGGAATATTGTGCCCTTGTTGGCAACGCCGAAGTAGCCTTCGCTTTCGCCGATGGCGCCAGTGAATGAGCCTTTCTCATGGCCGAACAGTTCGCTGTCTATCGTGCCTTCGGGGATAGATCCGCAGTTGATGGCAAAATATTTCTCGCGGCGTCGCGGAGAGTTGTCGTGTATTATACGTGGAATAATCTCTTTACCCACACCGCTTTCGCCGATGATGAGTACAGAGAGATCGGTCGGTGCGACCTGCATGGCCACATCGATGGCGCGGTTTAATCCGTCGCAGTTGCCGACGATATTATAACGCTGTTTTACTTTCTGTAATTCAGAAGTGTTCATTTATTCTGCAAAGTTACATAATTTATTTTATATAACACCGATGCATTGCATTTTTAATGTAATTTTAGTTATATCACGTACTTTGAGGGGGACTGTCGGTAGTTAGAGTAGTTAAAGGAGTTAGAGTAGTTATCGCTCACTAAGGTGAGCTAGGAGTTAGAGTCAAATGCCTTGTTGATTCTTTTCAATGTAATACAATTGACAATAATCGATGAAGTACACGCACTACGTTCGCTATTGTGCCGGCGGATCTGCGCTCCGCCGGAATTTAATATAAGGATTTTTCAATCCGATTACTTCCTATTTGACATCACCTTATATTTTTAATGCAAAATTATCATTGGATTTTTCATTATTCACTTCGTAAATCAGCGGTATTTTTAGCGGATCAGGAAATTAGCTGCGCTGACCTTCGGTTCTTATATTTAATTCCGGAGGAGCACAGATCCGCCGGAACATTACCAAACGTAGTGCTTGCGAGATTTGCTTCTGCTCTCACTTGCACGACAATTGCAGATCCGCCGGCACATTAGTCTTGTTGATTATTATCGATCGTAACACATTGAAAAAATCCACAAGGCATATGACTTTAACTACTATAACTACTTTAACTACTCTAACTCCAAATGATAATACCCAATAAAGCAATTGGATTTTTTACTCTTCACTTTTCGTTTTTCACTTAAAAAGCCGGGCTATTGTTGCTTGATTTTCTCGCTTACGGCTTCTCCTGTGTTCTTCTTCTCGAGCTTTATTAAAAGCAGTCCTATTGCGGTCCAGATGAGTTCGCGGATGCGCACTATAAGGGCTACGAAGATGCCGGCGCTGGCAGACATGGCGAGACTGGCGGTAGACATGATGAAGCCGCCCTCACGGCCGCCGAGCTGAAGGGGAATGAAGAACAGAAGGTTGGCGAAAAGACTGGTGAAGGCCAGGATAAGCACGCATGGGGCAAAGCTGACATCCGGTGTGAGGACACGCAGGACAAAAAGAATCTCGAATGCAGAAAGAAAGCGGCAGACAAGCTCTAGCATTACGGCAGAGACAAACGACTTCTTGTTCTGACGGTGAAGTGCTGCTATCTGGCGGTCGATGGTGTCGAGCTGTTCCTTATGCTTGTCGATAAAGTTGCGCGAGCGTTTCTTTATGCCCGGGATGTGCTTTATCAGGTTCATTATCCTTACGGCCATGCCCTTCTGATAGCCTTTGATGAAGAACCATACGCCGAGGATGCAGAATGCGCCTGAGAGCGCAAGGACAATGCCCGTTACGAAGTTTGCCTTCTCGGTGAGCAGAAAGAGCAGGATGGAGAGCAGCCAGAACAGAAAATGGCTGAATATGTGGGTCATGGCATAAAGTATGACCGACGACGAGGCACGCTCTGTGCCTATCTTAGGCGACAAGGACATCACGCGGTAAGGCTCGCCGCCCATGAGTCCGCCGGGCGTGGCGTAGTTGAGGGCAAAGCCCGAAACGGTAATCTTGTAGAGCCACCAGAAGTTGATCTTGGGCTTCTCGTCAGAGCCGCTCCTTATTATAATATACCATGTGGCGGTATTGAATATATACAGAAAGGCCCATAAGGCCACAACGGCGAAAAACCAGTAGCCGGCATGCTGAAGGCCGTCCCATACCTGTTTGAAGTCGAGTTGTGTTATCATGATGATGAGCACAACTATTCCGAACACAAAAAATGCGTTCTGATATTTCTTTTTCATATTTAATCTTTTATGTTGCCCGCCAGGCATTTCATCGCACTGTGTAATCAGACGATGCGGTTTATTATAAGTGAGTTTATGTTAAGCACGGCCATGCCGGAGCGCAGCCGGATGCCTGTCCTTGCGTCTGCAGCCTGTCTTTCTGTCGTCATAAAGGCGATGCCGTCGCCTTTATGACTTATTTTTTGCAGACTTTCTGGGCAGGTCATCTGTTTGTCTGTGTCCATGCTCTGCGCTAAAGTCAAACTGTCAGCCATGCCGAATCAAGATGTCTCACCTGAAGTTATTCCTCTTTGGCGTTCTTGTCGTCGCCGCTATTGTCCTGTTCCTTAAACTTGTTTATAGAGAACCGTGCCTTCTCGCTGTCGTCACGCTTCTCGTGATAGAGTTTCTTCAGCGGATTGTTGAAAGGCTCGTCGTATTCGATGCGGTTGCGGAAGACGTCGAGTGCGAGGTATATGGCATTTCTGAAAGAGCTTTCGTCGGCCATGTTCTTGCCTGCGATGTCGTAAGCTGTGCCGTGGTCGGGCGATGTGCGCACGATAGGCAGTCCGGCTGTGAAGTTTACGCCGTTGCCGAGATCGAGACACTTGAACGGAGCCAGGCCCTGGTCGTGATACATTGCCAATACGCCGTCGAATGCAGTGTAGCTCTCATGTCCGAAGAAACCGTCGGCTGCGTATGGTCCGAAGGCACGTATGCCGTTGTCAGACAGTTCTTTGATGGCCGGTATGATAACCTCCTGCTCCTCGCGTCCCAGCAGTCCGTCGTCGCCTGCATGAGGATTGAGCGCCAGCACGGCGATGCGCGGGTTAGAGATGCGGAAGTCGCGTTTCAGCGAATTGTGGAATATCGTGGCCTTCTCTATGATGCTCTCTTTGGTTATAGCCGCAGCAACGTCTCTGATGGGCAGGTGTGTGGTTACAAGAGCCACGCGCAGCATGTCGTTGAGCAATATCATGAGAGCCTTGTCGCCATTGCCTGCACGTTCCTCGATATATTCGGTGTGGCCGCAGAAATGGAAGTCGTCGCTCTGTATGTTGTTCTTGTTGATAGGTGCCGTTACGAGCACGTCGAACAGTCCCTCCTTGTAGTCGGCCATTGCCTTTTCGAGAGCTGCGAGCGATGCCATGCCTGCCTCTTTAGACGGATTGCCAAGGTCAACCTTTATCTCCTGGTCGAAAGTTGTGAGCAAGTTCACCTTGTTGTTGTGGGCTTCGGCTGCCGAGTTGATTATGGTGAAGTTGCCCTGAATGCCGAGAGCATTGCGGTGATAGGCAGCCACCTTGGGCGAGCCGTAGATGATAGGTGTGCATAATTCAAGCATGGCCGGCTCAGAGAATGTCTTGAATATTATTTCATACCCTATGCCGTTAGTATCTCCGTGCGTTATGGCAACGCGTAGTTTTCTGTTTTCCATATTCGTATATGTTTGTTATATCTGTTTCTTTCTTAACCTTATGTCAGTCGGTCTGCCGTCTGCCTTTGCTGTTACTGCCGTTGGCGGCGTGCCTGCCTAGAGTGTATAGTGCAGCCTCGGCACTCCTTATCAGGTTGCGCTTGTTGGTGCCCGGCGCATAGACAAAAGCCTCTGCCACTATGATGCGGCTGTTGACTGAGTCTACTGTAGAGAGCGACACGAACGGTCCGCCCATGGCGTCGTTGCGCATCTCCCAGAGTCCGCGGCTTATCATCACGGTGCGTCCGTCTTCTGTTGTCAGTCCTGCCGTCACGCTTCCGGGAGTTGTCTGCATATACATGCCGTCGAGTTCGCCCGGTATGTTAAGTCTCATGACGCTGTCGCGCGCAGCCAGGGCGCGGTGTGCGTCGAGAGTGGTGCCGCTGTATGAGTAGACGCAGATGTTGCGCATGCGGTCGGGCCTGTTGTCCGAAAGCCATATAAAGCTGCGTCCCGTCTTGCCCGCCTTCATCTCGGCAGGTATGAGCATGTTCCATCCGAACATATGCCTAATGCTGCTCTCGGCCTTGCGGTTGCTTCCGGCGCGCAGCGTTGATATTGCCGTGTTTATTTCTGCCCTTGTCAGCAGACTTGTGAGCCGGTGGCCTGCCTTTGCCATATATTGGCTGAGCTGTGATGCCGACGGCGTGTTGACATATACCACGAGCTGCGGTCTTGCCCATACGTTTTTCTCGTATCTTATGCGTGTCGACGTGAACACCGCCGGATTGACGGTTACTATTACTATGCAGCGCGCCAGCCGTGTGGTCTGGTTAAAGCGTGTGGTGTCTATCAGCGACACGTCGAACATCGGCTCCGGCTGCGGCAGCGAAGGCATGTCCTGCGTAAGGACGCTGTCTACTACGGCTGCGCAACGCCTGTCGGAAGCCACGAGCAGAACCTCGTAAGGCCGTCCGCCGCTCTTGGGCAACAGCGACTGCGGGCCGCCGCTGCATGAGCATAAGGCCACGATGGCCGTCAGGAGCAATAGCCGCAGACACTTTGTCACTTATCCTGACTCTCCTTCCTTGCCGTACTGAGCAGTCCGCAGGCAGCATAGATGTCCTGTCCGCGACTTGCCCTTATTGTTGTGAACACGCCGTGAGACGTAAGATAGTCGCGCAGCTTCTCCATTGTGGCGTCGTCGGCTCCGTGGAGGTCAACGCCAGGTATCTGATGGAATCTTATGAGGTTGATGCGGCAGTCGAGCCCCCTGAGCAGGCGGATTATCTCCTTGGCGAACACCATAGAGTCGTTGAGTCCGCCGAAGACGATATATTCGAACGACAGGCGGCGCTGATGACTGAAGTCGTAGTTGCGCAGCAGTTCAACAACATCTGCGATAGGCATGCCCTTTTCGGCTGGCATGAGCATGGCGCGCTGTTCGTGGACAGGCGAGTGAAGGCTTATTGCCACGTGACATTCGCTCTCCTCGATAAACCTCTTCAGCTTGTTCTTTACGCCTACGCTGCTCACCGTGATACGCTTGGGGCTCCATGCATAGCCGTAGTCGGCTGTGAGAATCTCTGTAGCCCTGAGCACGTTGTCGAGGTTGTCCATAGGCTCTCCCTGGCCCATAAACACGATGTTTGTCAGCTTGTCGCGCTCGGGCAGCGAGTATATCTGATTAAGTATGTCGGTGGCTGTGAGGCTGCCCTCAAAGCCCTGCTTGCCGGTCTGGCAGAACAGGCAGTTCATCTTGCATCCAACCTGCGACGACACGCACAGCGTGGCGCGGTCTTTGTCGGGTATGTAAACCGTCTCGACAAACTTACCGCTCTCCGTCGGGAACAGATATTTTATCGTTCCGTCAACAGACTTCTGGCAGTCGGCCGGCGGCAGGCATCCTATGCGGTAGTGCTGTTTCAGCTTTTCGCGGTTAGCTTTCGAGATGTTCAGCATGTCGTCGATTGAGCTTACGTGCTGAGTATATAGCCATTTAGCCATCTGAGCCCCCGCAAAAGCCGGCATGCCCATGGCTTTGGCAACATCTTTAAGTTCGTTAAGTGTTAATCCCAATAACGGTGTAGTGCTTTGTTCCATCTCAAAAATTCTTTGTTTACGGCCGACAAAGTTAGCTAAAAAAAGTGAGATAATCGGGATGTTTAATGTTTTTTCTTTATTATAAATGTGTTGCCATATCGTTGCATGCCGGCGTTATGCAGGCCTTTGGCATGCGGAAACGCGAATGGTACGGCTGGGTTTTGAGTGTAATGCCTGTGGTTGGCAGTGTATATATTTGGTTTGATGGCGTAATGTTTTATGGTTAATGTAGGTTAAATTAGTGTGATTCTGTTTAACTTAAAAAGTTTAAAAGTAGCATTATTCATAAACTGAGTAAAGTTTCTGGTGAGAAATGCCCGTTTTATGCCGTTATTTGCAAGATGCTGACAGTCAGATGGGTACGCGAAATTGACGCTCGGGGTAGCTTGTTCGGCAGTGTTTTTATGGCTTCTTTTGTGCCCGTTTTATGTTCTTTTAGCCTCTGATTAAGGCGGTTTTGAGCACTTATAGGTATCAAACGGCTATGCAAAAGGCGGTCTTTCGTGCTGCAAGAGCATACCTTTTGCAATACGAAAGACCACAGACTGCATGCTGATATGCCTGAAGTTGTGCTGTTAGGGCTGTTTGGGGCAGATGTATTTTGCTAAAACATGAAAAATGAAAAGTTAAAATTGTGGGCGCTAAAACGTATGTTTTGTTAATAAAGATAAATGGGTTGGCGCGTCATTTCGTGAGATGCAATATTCTTGCCGTTATCCGTTGAAACGGACGCAGGGGCAAGCCATGAGGCATTGTTGCGTAAGGTGAAAACGTGTTGGTGGATATTGCCGTCATCTTTTTTGCTGATTTTGATTTTGTGCCATGTCTATTTTCGGGTAAATGCAACCGAGTTGTCAGGATTTTTGTGTACTTTTGCATGTCAATATAATTACGAGTCGCCGTGGCTTTGTTGCGTGCCTCCGCGTGTGGCGGCATGGAGCGGCAGGCGCGGCGTAACAATTTATGAAAAAACAGAAATGAGAGGAACAATAGACTGCTTCTTGCCTTGCGCTGACATCAGTGCGGTGGCCAACACCCTGCGTCAGCTTAAAGGCAGCCGCATGATACGGCATATAAACCTGATGGTTACACAAGATATGGCTATGAGCACACCCGTGCCCGAAAACTGCTCGTTTATTGCCGTCGACGGCCTGCTGTCGGCATCGGCAATGCACGCCATAGCCGAGAGCTGCATGGCCGACTATGCACTGGTATTCCTGAAGACCGTGCCCGTAAGTCTTGGGCAGTATTCAATACAGCGCATGATGCGTGTGGCAGCCGAGACCGACGCGTCGATGGTGTACAGCGACCGCATATCAGTAGAGAACGGCGAACCAATGCCACACCCCGTGATAGACTGGCAGGAAGGCAGTCTGCGCGATGACTTCGACTTCGGCAGCGTGGTTATGATCAAAGGCACGCTGCTCAACAGGTTTGCGCGCGACGTAGAAGAGTCGGCATACAGATTTGCAGGATGGTATGAACTGTGGCTCTATCTCAGCCGCTGCGGACGCCTGTTCCATATCAACGAGCTGCTGTACACAGAAGAGGAGAGAGACCTCAGGGCCAGCGGCGTCAAGCAGTTTGACTATGTCAACCCTGCCAACCGTGAGGTGCAGATAGAGATGGAGCAGGCCGTTACGGCACACCTGAAGGCCGTTGGCGCCCTGATCGACACATCGCTCTATCGTGAGCCCGACTTCAACGAGCAGGACTTCGAATACGAGGCGTCTGTGGTGATACCCGTGCGCAACCGTGAAAAGACAATATGCGATGCCGTTGACAGCGCGCTGTCGCAGAAAACAAGTTTTCCGTTCAACGTCATAGTCGTTGACAACCATTCGACCGACAACACTACGAAGCTGCTGGAGCAGTATGCCGCGAAAAGCGACGGGCGCGCTCCTCTGATACATATCGTGCCGCAGCGTACAGACCTTGGCATTGGCGGATGCTGGAACCTTGCCATAGACGACGAGCGGTGCGGACGCTTTGCCGTACAGCTCGACAGCGACGACCTCTATTCGTCGGAAAACACGCTGCAGACTATTGTCGACGAGTTCTACAGGCAGCGTGCCGCCATGATTGTAGGCAGCTATCGTATGTGCGACTTCGACCTTAACACGCTGCCGCCGGGACTTATAAGTCATGCAGAATGGACCGACGACAACGGATGCAACAACGCCCTGCGCATCAACGGACTGGGAGCGCCGCGCGCGTTCTTTACGCCGCTGCTCAGGCAGATACGCTTCCCGAACACAAGCTACGGCGAAGACTATGCTGCCGGACTGGCCTTCAGCAGGCGCTATAAGATAGGCAGAATATTCACCGAACTGTATCTGTGCCGCCGTTGGGGCGGCAACAGCGACGCAGCGCTGACCGTAGACAAGGTCAACGCCAACAACCTGTATAAAGACCGCCTGCGCACCATGGAGCTGTTGGCACGTCAGCAGATGACAGCCGGCAAGGCAGACATGATGGCAGACAGTTCGCTCTATCGCTTCTTCAACAGACAGATAGAGACGTGGAGTCTGGCACGTCACAACTTCAGAGACCTGCAGGAGGTGCTCACGCGCGACCTTAGCGACGGCGGAATGCCCCTAGTGGCACAGTTTAACCCTGCCCGCATGGTGTCAACCGGAGCTTCGATAGACAAGGCCTCGATAAGCAAGCGCCCATGCTTCCTGTGCAAGGAGAACCGTCCGCAGGAGCAGCAGATAAAGCGCTTTGACGACAACTTCGACATATTGGTTAATCCATATCCCATACTTCCCGTACACTTCACGCTGCCGGCAGTGAAGCATCAGCCGCAGCACATACTCGAATATTACGGAGAGATGCACGCCATACTGACGCAGAATCCCGACATTATGGTGTTCTATAACGGTCCGAAGTGCGGAGCCTCTGCTCCTGACCACATGCACTTCCAGGCCGGAACGAGCGGCAAGGTGCCCCTGCAGGCATCATGGTCGAGACTGGTGCGCGACATAACGGTGGTGCATGCGCTCGACGCCGACAACGACATATCAGTCATCAACAGCTGGGCATGTCCGGCCTTGCTGATAAGGAGCCGCAATGCCGAGGCCGACGAGAGACTCTTCCGTTGTGTGTACAATGCTTTGCCTATGCACGACGGCGACATAGAGCCGATGATGAATGTAGTGAGCTGGATGTCTGCAGGCCAGTGGCTGACGGTGGTATTTCCGCGCTGCAAGCACAGACCCGACTGCTATTCGGCAGACGGCGACGCCAAGATGCTTGTCAGTCCGGGCGCGCTCGATATGGCAGGACTGATAATAACGCCGCGAAGAGAAGACTTTGAGCGGCTGACGGCAGAACAGGCCGAAGGCATATTGCGCGAGGTGGCCATCACGGATGACGAAATGTGTGAGGTCGTGGCTAAGATAAAGGCATCGGCACATTGTGGCGAGGCTCCGGGCGCAAGGCTTTACAAGCATGTTGAGCCAGAGGTGCATGTAGGCATTGTAAGCGCCGAGAGCATCTGCTTCTCGCTCAACGGCGAGTATATGGCAAAGGGCGAGGTTATCACGGGACCGCAGCAGGTGTCGTTCTCAGAGGGAGGCATCCTGTGGAACGGCAATCTTTACCGTGAACTTACGTTTACGCCTTGTGACAAGGACGCGTCGTTCTCGCTGAGCGACGTAACCATTGGAGTAAACTTCCATTGGGAGCGCAAGGAGACACAGACATTCCAGGGTACGCTGAAAATAGTAGTTGAGGCCGACAAGATTTGTGCCATCAACCGTCTGCCAGTGGAAAACTATCTGATAAGTGTCATCTCGAGTGAGATGAAGGCCACTTCGTCGCTTGAGTTCCTCAAGGCTCATGCCGTAATATCGCGCAGTTGGCTGCTGGCACAGATGGAGCGCCGCAAGCGTCAGAGCAGCGGAGGCAACGGATTCTTCTCGTTCATCAAGAAAGACGACGAGCTGATACGCTGGTACGACCGCGACGACCATACCATATTCGACGTGTGTGCCGACGACCATTGTCAGCGCTATCAGGGCATAACCAAAGCCAAGAACAGGCATGTAGAGCAGGCCGTGAGCGAGACTCGCGGACAGATACTGATGTCGGGCGAGGACATCTGCGATGCCCGTTTCAGCAAATGCTGTGGAGGCATAACCGAGGAGTATCAGTATTGTTGGGAAGACACGCCGCAGCCATATCTGGTAGCCCTACGCGACAATGCTTCAGGCGGAGCCGTGCTGCCCGACCTGACGAAGGAAGATGAGGCTGAGGCATGGATAAGAGGCAACGGCGAAGCCTTCTGCAACACGCACGACAAGAAGATTCTGTCGCAGGTGCTCAACGACTATGATCAGGAGACTGCCGACTTCTACCGCTGGAAGGTGGAGTACACACAGGAGCAGCTGGCAGGACTTATTGCTGCCAAGTTGAAACTGGATCTCGGTGATATTGTCGACCTGCAGCCTGTTGCCCGCGGAAAGAGCGGGCGTATATGGAAGCTGAAGATTGTGGGCACGAAGGACTCGTTCACCATCGGCAAGGAGCTTGAAATAAGGCGCGTGCTGAGCGAGAGCCATCTTTACAGCAGTGCGTTTGTCGTTGACAAGGCTGACATCAGCAACGGCGTGCCGCAGCGTTTTGTCCTTACAGGTGCAGGCTGGGGCCACGGAGTAGGCCTCTGTCAGATCGGTGCTGCCGTGATGGGCGAGCGCGGATATAAGTATGATGAGATACTTCTGCACTACTACCGCGGTGCGGAAATAAGAAAAATATATGGTTAACATAAAACTTTGAACAAGAAAATGAATTCTGGTAAGAAGTTGAGCAGGAACCCCTGGAGCTGGGTTCCTACACTATATTTTGCCGAGGGACTGCCTTATGTGGCTGTGATGACAATTTCGCTCATCCTGTATAAGCAGCTCGGACTGACAAACGCAGAGATTACGTTCTACACCTCGTGGCTGTATCTGCCTTGGGTAATAAAGCCGCTTTGGAGTCCGTTTGTAGATATTGTCAAGACCAAGCGCTGGTGGATAATCACCATGCAGCTGCTCATCGGTGCGGCTTTTGGCGGCGTGGCGTTCACCATTCCCACCAGTTTCTGGCTTCAGGGCACGTTGTTCTTCTTTTGGGTGATGGCGTTCAGCAGTGCTACGCACGACATAGCGGCCGACGGCTTCTATATGCTCGGCATGGACCAGCATAAACAGGCGTGGTTTGTAGGTATCAGAAGTACGTTCTACAGGTTTGCGACAATATTCGGACAGGGCGTCCTTGTGATGATTGCAGGTAACTTGCAGGTGCTTTTCCGCAACAGCATAAAGTATTCGTGGAGCCTTATGTTCTATGGCGTTACGGGCTTGTTTATAGCCTTGTGGCTGTGGCATAGTCTGGTGTTGCCGTGCCCTGTGTCAGACCGCGGACTGCGCAATGCCGGTGCACGTGAGGTGTGGACAAAGCTGGTGTTGTCTGTAAAGACGTTTTTCACCAAGATGCCGGCAAAACAGGTGCTCATAGCTTTCCTGTTCATGCTCTTTTACCGTATGCCCGAAGGACTGCTGGCGAAGGTTTCTTCGCTGTTTCTTATCGACAGCGAAAGCAATGGCGGACTGGGACTTTCACCTCAGGAATATGGCTTTGTGCAGGGCACGGTTGGCATAATAGGACTTACGCTCGGAGGTATTCTGGGCGGAATGGCTGCCGGACGCGACGGACTGAAGAAGTGGCTGTGGCCCATGGTGTGCGCCATAACGCTGCCCGACATTGTCTATGTTTATCTGAGTTACGCCATGCCCGACAGTTTCATTATTATCAACGTGTGCGTGTTTATTGAGCAGTTTGGCTATGGCTTCGGCTTTACGGCTTACATGCTCTACCTTATTTATTATAGTCAGGGTGAATATAAGACGTCTCACTATGCACTGTGTACGGCGCTGATGGCGCTGTCGATGATGCTGCCCGGACTTGTGGCAGGATATCTTCAGGAGCTTGTGGGCTATCTGTGGTTCTTCATCATAGTTGTCATTCTTTGTATCATCACATTCCTTGTCGCGGCATTTGTCGACATCGATCCGGAGTTTGGCAATAAAGAACATGAGGAGCGGCAATAAGCCGGGCTGCATGTTATGGTGTGTATGAAGAGATTGCAGCATATATGATATTATGTGACGTTTCTGCTGCCAGACAAAAGTCTGGCGGCGGAAGCGTCAACTTTATATTGAGGATAAAATAATTATCGGTTTTTATAAATATTGGTTTACAGGTAAAAATGATGGATAAGAAAACGCGTGAAAAGAAAATCTACAAGGTGACTGTGCTAGGAAGCGTGGTCAACATTGTTCTTGTCGTGCTGAAGTTTGTGTTCGGAATACTTGGACATTCGGCCGCCATGATTGCCGATGCTGTCCATTCATTGTCAGACTTGATAACGGATATTGTCGTTCTGCTGTTTGTCAAGCTGAGCAACAAACCGCAGGACAGCGACCACGATTATGGACACGGCAAGTATGAGACTCTTGCAACATCGCTAATCGGACTGGCTTTGCTCTTTGTGGGAGTGATGATTTGCTATGGCGGAGTGGAGAAAATCATAATGGCCCTTAACGGTGAGCCGCTTCAGCAGCCAGGATATGTGGCATTCATTGCCGCTGTGCTCAGCGTGGTTCTAAAAGAGTGGGTTTATCGTTTTACTGTTAAGGTTGGCAAGGCTGTCGACTCTCAGGCTGTCATAGCTAATGCATGGCATCACAGAAGCGATGCTTTCTCGTCAATAGGTACGGCTTTGGGTATTGGAGGAGCCATATTCCTGGGCTCCCGTTGGGCCGTGCTTGACCCGATAGCAGCTGTTGTTGTGAGTCTGTTCATCATCAAGACAGCCCTGACACTGATTCGTCAGGCATCTGATGAACTGCTGGAAAAGAGTCTTTCTGATGATGTGGAGAAAGAGATAAAGAGCATTGCCGAAAGTGAAATCGGCGTGAGCGGAATACATAACCTGCGCACAAGGCGTATAGGAAACAACATAGCGATAGAGATGCACCTGCGTATGCCGGGCGATATATCTCTTTATGAGGCCCACAGAAGGGCAAGCGATATAGAAGAGAAACTGCGTGAGCATTTTGGTGAAGATACTCATGTGGGGCTTCATGTTGAGCCGTTGAAGGTTGACGGCAAATATGTGGCTCCTGAAAATGACGGAGAGAAATAATCCGTAACGCCTCGTATGAATTGAAAGCTGAATGTGAAAATCGAGGCGTAAGATGTGAAATACGCTGCTGTCAGGCTTGCTTTTATGGCTGTTCAGCAGTGGGGTAATAGCCATTCATCACACCGACTTAGGTGTCTTGAATGGCTTAATGTTTACTGCCTGAAAGGTGTGAAAGAGTAGAATGTTTACTTTTTAATGTAATTTGTTTATCCTGTTTTTGTAGGGTTTGTTGTAATTTTGCCTTTGAAATAAGATAAATGGAAATATATTTATGTATTTAGAGAAAATTAATAGTCCGCAGGATGTCCGCAAACTTGGTATTGAGCAGCTCGATGTCCTTGCCGGAGAAATTCGTGAAGGTGTGCTTAACCGTGTCAGCAATCACGGAGGCCACGTGGGCCCTAACCTCGGTATAACAGAGGCGACGATAGCACTTGTGTATGTTTTTGACATTCCCGAGGACAAAATCGTGTTCGATGTGTCTCATCAGGTTTATCCTTATAAGATGCTTACAGGCCGCGCTTACGGATATTTAGACAACAAGCGCTTTGATGATGTGTCAGGATACAGTTCGCCGGAAGAGTCGCCTGAATATGACTGTTTTGAGATAGGGCACACTTCTACGTCTGTGGCTTTGGCTACAGGATTGCAGAAAGCGCGCGACATACGGGGCGGAAAGGAGAATATAGTGGCTGTTATCGGTGACGGATCTCTGAGCGGAGGCGAGGCCTTTGAGGGCTTTGACATGGCCGCTGAGATAGGTACAAACATGATAATAGTGGTTAACGACAACGAGATGTCTATTGCCGAGAACCACGGAGGACTGTATGGAAACCTGAAGCTGCTGCGTGATACAGACGGAAAAGCAGAACTAAACTTCTTTAAGGCTATGGGGCTCGACTATGTTTATGTTGAGGACGGCAACAACATAGCCTCGCTTATAGCCGCATTTAAGCAAGTGAAGGACGCCGAGCGCCCTGTCGTTGTACACATTCATACGGAGAAAGGACATGGCTATGCGCCTGCAGTAGAGAACAAGGAAAGATTCCACTGGAGTATGCCTTTCGACCTTGAGACAGGTAATCTGAAGGCTTCTGCAGGTGATGGCGAGGAGTATCTTCCGGCACTTATAGGCCAGTATCTTGCAGAGAAGGCAAAGAACGATCCGAAGTTGGTTGCCGTAGTGTCTGCCGTTCCTGGTGGAGCAGGCTTTACTCCGGAGATAAGGAAACAGATGGGACGCCAGTATATCGACGTTGGCATTGCCGAGGAAGAAGCTGTGGCTTTGAGTTCCGGTATGGCTAAAGGCGGCGTAAGACCTGTTTACACGACCTATGCCACATTTATTCAGCGCACCTATGACCAGATTGCACAGGATCTCTGTGTGAACGGAAACGCTGCTGTGATAAATGTTGTAGGCGCATCTGTCTACGGAATGAATGACATAACGCATATTTGTTTCTTTGATATTCCTATGCTCAGTCATATTCCTAATCTTGTTTATCTTGCCCCGACGACATACGAAGAGTTTGTTGCCATGGAAGACTGGGCTATAAAGCAGACAGAATATCCTGTGGCAATACGCATACCGGAGGCTCTCGTGGCACATAGCGATGAGAAGTATGACACGGACTACAGCCAGCTGAATAAGTATAAGATGGATAAAAAGGGCGACACTGTGGCCGTGATTGCTCTTGGCGACTTCTATCAGAAGGGTCAGAAGGTGGTAGATATGCTTGCCGGTAAAGGTATAAATGCCACGCTTATCAATCCCCGTTTTGTGTCCGGCATTGACGAAGAAATGCTTGAAGGTCTGAAGAAAGACCACAAACTGGTTGTTACGATAGAAGACGGATGCATAGACGGTGGCTTCGGAGAACGTATAAGCCGCTATTACGGACCATCGGAAATGAAGACAATATGTTTCGGCGTGCGTAAGGCTCTTTACGACAGATATGATGTTGAGCAGCTGCTGCGCGACAACCATCTGACCGAGGAACAAATTGTAGCTGATGTTCTAAATCTTATTTAGAAAATTTAGAATGGAGAATGGAGGATGGAGAATTATGATTGCTCTTGATGGATAGGAGCAATAAAACAAATCATAATTCTCCATCCTCCATTCTCCATTCTAAATTATCATCCCTTATCCCAGCACGACATCAAGAATCATCATGAGGACAAAACCGGCGGAAAAGCCAATTACGCCTATGTTGGAGTGTTCGCCTTCAGAGGCTTCGGGGATAAGCTCCTCGACAACAACGTAGATCATAGCTCCTGCCGCAAAGGCCAGAAGATAAGGCAGCACGGGCGTCATCATCGAGGCAAGCAGAATGACTATAAGTCCGCCTAACGGCTCTACTATTCCGCTGAGACTGCCTAAAAGAAACGATTTCATTCGGCTGTTGCCCTCTGCACGCATGGGCATAGATATGATAGCGCCTTCGGGAATGTTCTGTATTGCAATACCAAGTGACATGGCAAGGGCTGCGGCTGCCGTTATACCGGCTCCGCTCTGCATGGCTCCTGCAAGTACTACGCCTACAGCCATGACTTCAGGAAGATTGTGTATGGTGACGGCTAGCGAAAGCATTGCCGTGCGTGACAGATGACTGCGCGGTCCTTCGGGCTTAGACTTGCCAAGATGAAGGTGTGGCGTGATATAGTCGATGGCCAGCAGGAAGCCTATGCCGGCCAGAAAACCGACAGCTGCAGGCATGACAGACCATTTGTCCATATGGCTGCACATATTCATGCTGGGTATTAGAAGCGACCATACCGAGGCTGCCACCATAACGCCAGAGGCAAAGCCCAGCAAGGCTTTCTGCAGCAGCGGGGGCATGTCTTTCTTCATGAAAAACACGAAACCTGAGCCTAACATTGTGCCCATCAGGGGGATGAGGAGTCCTAAGATTATTCCTTCCATTGCTGTTTTAATTATTTATGAGACAAATGAGACATATGTGACATTATGAATTTAACGCTATGATGTGATGTCTCAGTCGATAAAGCGCTTCACAATATCAGTGTATTTATCTATGCGGCGGTCGCGAAGGAACGGCCACCAACGGCGCACCTGCTCGCTGTGGGCCAGGTCGATGTCTATTATTTTGCGCTCTTCCTCATGGTCTGATGCCCTGTATAGCAGTTCGCCCTGCGGTCCGGCAACGAATGAGCTGCCCCAGAACTCTATACCTCCGGTCATTCCCGACGGGTCGGTCTCGTGTCCCACGCGGTTTACGGCAACCACAGGCAGTCCGTTGGCTACGGCATGTCCGCGCTGCACTGTTGTCCATGCCTCGCGCTGGCGCTGCTGTTCTGCAGGTTCGTCAGAGCTTTCAAAGCCTATGGCTGTGGGGTAGATTAGCATTTCGGCGCCCTGAAGAGCCATCAGACGGGCTGCTTCCGGATACCACTGATCCCAGCATACGAGCACGCCGAGACGTCCTACAGATGTGTCGATGGGGTGGAAACCAAGGTCGCCTGGTGTGAAATAAAACTTCTCGTAATATGCAGGATCGTCAGGAATGTGCATCTTACGGTATTTGCCTGCTATAGTTCCGTCGCGTTCTATCACCACGGCTGTGTTGTGGTAAAGTCCTGCTGCACGTTTTTCAAAAAGCGAAGTAACGATTACCACGCCAAGTTCTTTGGCCAGACTGCCGAAAAACTCGGTCGACGGACCGGGTATCGGTTCTGCCAGGTCGAAGTTGTTGACATTCTCAACTTGACAGAAGTACAGCGAGTTGTGCAACTCCTGCAATATTATCAGTTCTGCTCCTTCAGATGCAAGTGCCTTTATGCTTTCTGCAAGGCGCTGCATGTTGTATTTCTTGTCAGCTGTGTTATGTTGCTGAATTATTCCTGTTTTCATTCTGTTTTGCTGTTGTTTTGTTTGATTTAATTTACGGCTGCTGCCTTATGTGTTGACATTCAGGATTTTATGAGCCGTATATGCTTTTATGGCTTATTGTTTCTGTTCCGTTATTTTGCTGTAGAGCTGCATCGTACAGCAGTGCAGCGAGCCATGCTGACGTATAACGGTGCGGCTGTCTATGCCTATGACATCTCTGCCGGGGAAGGCCGCTTTGATTACTCTTTCGGCTTCAGCATCGTTGTCTGGCTGATTGTATGTAGGATAAATAACGGCGCCGTTCACTATCACATAGTTGGCGTAAGTGGCCGGAAGTCTGTCGCCGTCGTCATATATTGCCGCAGGCATGGGCAGGCGCATCAGTCTGTATGGCTTGCCGTCGGCTGTACGGAACGTCTTCAGCTGTTCTTCCATGCGTTTCAGGTCGTCATAGTGGCTGTCGCTCTTGTCGTCACATCCTATATATAATAAGGTGTCGTCGGGAGCTATTCTTACCAGTGTGTCTATGTGGCCGTCGGTGTCGTCGCCTTCAAGATGTCCGTAGTCTATCCATAAGATGCGTTCGGCATGCAGCATACTTTTCAGTTTCTGCTCTATCTCGCTGCGTGTTAACGGCTGGTTGCGGTGAGGTGCCAGAAGACACTGACTTGTGGTCAGCACGGTGCCGCGTCCGTCGCTCTCAATGGATCCGCCCTCCAGCACAAAGCTGTTAAGGTCGGTGTAAGTGCCTTCTACGACACCGTTGTCGTATAGACTTCGGTTTATGGCGTTGTCAAGAGCGGCTTCAAACTTGTCGCCCCATCCGTTAAAGCGGAAGTCGAGCAGCGTGTAGGTGCCGTCGCCGCCAAGTGTTATGAATCCGTGGTCGCGTGCCCATGTGTCGTTTGTGGGGCATTTATGGAATATTATATTGTCCAACTGACAGCTTGTCAGTCTCTTGCTGAGTTCCTTTTTCACCAATTCCGGCTCAGGGGCAACCACGAGCAGCTTCTCATATCGTGTTATGGCGTCAGCCATTTCGGCGTATGTTGCGCATATATCGTCAAGATACTCACGCCAGTCGGTGCCTTCGTGCGGCCATGTCAGCTGTATGGCGCTTTGATTTGCCCATTCGGGCAGCAATATGGCATTGTTGTTCATACTTCTTGCTTCGGTTTTGTTTATGTTATGCAAAATGTGTGTATGTCTTTTCTGATTGCTTTACAAAAATAATATAAGTGCGGATAATGAGCAAATAAAAGCTGCATTTTATTATATAAGGTGTCATTATGTCAGATTTTCGTTGATGTAAATCAACCTGTTTGACGCATGTCAAAATAGAGGCACTATAAGCCAAATTCATAGACAAAAACGTTCTGACATGCTGAAAATGGTATTACCTTTGCGTTAGAAATAAAGGAAAAAGGATAACAAGGATGTGAAGATGCATCCTACAGGTAGAAATTAAAAATAGGAAAGGTAAAAAGATTATGAAAAAGATTGTTAACAGGATTTTAGACAACAAGAAGTTCAACAAGTATTGTGTGAACGTTTTGAAAATGTACAACTACGGACGCGTAAACATGCCTGTTTAAGCTGACGTAGAATAAAAAGAGTCGGGCTGGTCTTATAGCATAAGCTGTAAAATCAGCCCGATTTTCTTGTTTATAACCGTATAAATAGCTATCTTCGCAGATGATATGAAGAACTTTAGAGCTTATTTTTTATTGCTTATTGCGGTCGTTGCGCTGTGTTCGTGCGACTTGGCAAAGAATAACAAGGCGCTTATCAGCGAGGCTGGCAAGGCGCTGGTAGAGGAACTTGACCAGAAAGACGGCGAGGCCGGGGCATGCGATGCGTCTGCCGGATCAGCAGAAGCTGATGACAAGCTGGTTATGCAGACATCACCGAAGGGGACACCTGAGCAGATTCTGAAGCGCACGGGGTATGTGGCATCGTATAACAAGACCACTCTGCTGCCGAACTGGGTGGCATGGCATCTTACGGCTGAACGCACCGAGGGAAGCGCAAAGCGCTCTGGCGTAGACTTTGCAGAGGACACGGAAGTGCCGGAGCCGCGCGCAACAGACTGGGACTACTATAATTCGGGCTACGACCGTGGCCACATGTGTCCGGCTGCCGACAACAAATGGAGCAAGAAAGCCATGGAAGAGTCGTTCCTCTTTACAAACATGTGTCCGCAGAACGGCAATCTTAACCGCGGCGACTGGAACGAGATGGAGATGGCATGCCGCAAATGGGCCAAGAAATACGGTGACCTGTATATAGTCTGCGGCCCTATATTATATAAAGGTAAGCACAAGACAATAGGCAAGAACAAGGTGGTTGTGCCCGAGGCATTTTTCAAAGTAGTGCTGCGCACGGGCGATAATCCGCAGGCAATAGGCTTTATCTACAAGAATACTTCAGGCAACCGGCCAAAAGATTCATACGTTAACACCGTAGACGAGGTGGAGCGCATCACTGGCATCGACTTCTTCCCTTCGCTTCCTGATAATGTCGAGAAAAATGTGGAAGCTACGGCAGACATTGCAAATTGGTAACTCCGCAGCTATAATCAACACAGAATAAATATAAGACATGAAAACAATATCAGGCTTGATAAAATGTTCGTTTTTTGTAATAGCCGCAATTTCGATAGCCGCATCTTGCGATAGCGGTCGTTCGTCGTCAACACTCAGACTTGTTGACAGTCTGGCTGAAGACAATCCGGATTCAGCCTATAATATATTGTATTCGATGACGACTTTCGACCTGTCTTCTGAAGAAGATGTTGCTTATTACGACATGCTTATGTCGTATGTCCTTAGTCGGCTTGTGGTTAACACAGATTCGGTTGCATTGAAACGCAGCATCACTTATTATGCAGATACCGACAACAAGCCCATGTTGCAGCGCTGTTGGCTTTATATGGGCATGATCAGGCTTAGGCAAGGTGCTTCGCCTGATGATGTGGAATGTGATTTGATAAGGGCGGCACGCCTGATTGACGATGTGAGAGACTCTGTCATGGCAATGCGCATATATGAGCATTTGGCCATGCTCAACATGAAGCAACATGACACAATAAACGCTTTGCGCTATGCACGTATGCTTAACACAATATCAGCCGGCATTGTCAGCAATGAGTGGCGAATGCGTGGAAATAACGCCATGGCGCTTGCCATGGGACTTGCCGGACGGCGCGACAGCATGCTGACGTATGTGGCAAAGGCTGAACAATGTATACCTGACAGTTTTGTGCCTGGTATGAATAATGTTTACAACAAGATTGTATGGGGCGTATAACGAAGCGGTTTTTCAATGATAATGGGAAGAATGGTGCAAGTTGTTTGTTTATAGGTAGTTATAAACGGATGGATAAAAACTGAAAATAATTCGAAGCGGTTTTCCTTTTACGAAAACTTTACATGGCTTTTACAAAAACAGGGGATATTGCCTTAAAATAGGGGGGCTATCTTTACATTCGGTTTCGGTGATGAAGGATTTTCATATCTTAGGAAGGTATTTAGCTTTACGGATCATCTTATCAAGCAGATCAAGGTGTTGAATGTATTTGAATATCATTTCTTCGTTTCCCTTTGGGGATTTAGAAAGGCGTTCTAATTCTTTTGCAAGTGCGTTACGCACTCTTATATAAGTAGTTGCTGGATAATCTCTCACCCACTGATTAATTGTTACTCTGGAAACTTGAAGTATATTCGCGATTTCTTTTTGGGTATATTTCCCTGTCAAAAATAGTTTCTGAAATTCTTTTTTCTTATCTGCCAACGAGTCCATAGTGCTTTTTATGGCAAAATTACATCATTATTGAATAAATTAAGCCAAAACCAATCTCTTTTTTATCTTTCACAATTATAATATCATTAATTTTATTCCAAATAATAATTATTTGGTATATTTGCACATATAAATGAAAGGATATGGCTAAAGTTATACACGTGCATTTGTTACATAGCATTGACGGATCCAGACGAAAAGACTGGTATTTTAGCTCTATTTCGGCCGTCTATACTGTTCTTACTCCTGAACAGGTTGGAGTAACCAAGAACTATTTACTGCATGCAGGGTTATCCGGGAACGGTACTATATGCACTAAAAAGGCTATAATCAAGCAATCTACGCTTATTTCTGGTGGTAGGAAGGCGGATGATTAGAACGATAAAATAACGCCGTTAGAACGGCTTTCTGGCGTTATTCCTTTGAATGCTGATTAGGGGGCGAAATGCCCCCTTTTTTTATGCCTATTTTTAATTAGGGGTTACCTTTGGGGTTACTGTTAGGGGTTACCTTCTTATAAAGTTAGGGGTTACTTTAGGGGTTACTTTTTCGATTTTTACGGAGTATGCACGAAATAGGAAACTATACATACCAAACAAATAACTGCCGTTTTTCTGCATTTTCAAGGTGGAAAAATGCACGTTATTGGTGTTATATACATTATTATATAATACAAATACGCCTGATTTATAGAGATTTCCGTGAGTTTTCATTCATTTTTAGGTCTAAAAAGCCGTGCGCGTGCCTATAATGCGGCGATTGCGCCTGTACAGGGTTATTCGAGACGCACAATGCCGCGTACCAAAGCGACGCCATAAAATTGATCCTTCGAAAGCTCAAACGGAGGATAATTGTTATTGTCGGATACGATTAGTATGTGTTCACTGTCGGATCCGGGCATAATTCTTTTGATAAGCGGCCCCTGCTTGGTGTCCAGGACGTATGTTTTGTTCCACTGAAAGAAAAGATCATTAAGTGGAACACGTTCACAGGCAACCAAATCACCTGAATAGTATGTAGGCTGCATTGAATCTCCTTTTACCTGGATCAAGAAGTCGGCTCCTTTGAATGCCGGTATAACGTACCGCTCGCACTCATACTCCATCACAGATGTATCACCGGTGAAGGCACCGGCCATTGCACTTAATGGAATAAGAGGAATACCCTCATTGTTATTGGATGGTACTTGAAGCAATGTATGTTCTTTTTCTTTTGTAAAAACGGTAGTTATTGTGTTTTTATCATCTTTGTAGTTATCATCTGATGCTGAAGATAACGTAAGGTCTTTACGAATATTAAACATATCCGACATCTTATCTTTTTCCTTTCCGAAAAGCAGCCATTCGGCAGATATATTCGCATTTGAGCACACCTTCTCAAGTACATCGTAGGATGGCTTTCCTTTTCTCGTTCCAACAATATTTTCCACTACTGTAGGGCTTATACCCACTGCTTTAGCAAAAGCTCTTTTATTGCCTTGGAATAACATTTGAATTATTATTTCAAACCTTTCATTTATTGTCATAAGCGTATAAAATGTATTTTATGCGAATATTTGTTCGCATTTGTTTTGTTTATTCGCAAAAGCGTATCATATTTGCAACGTGTTAAAGATGTAAACAGCGGCCAAATATAATGAAAAAGGCTGAGAATAACGAATTTTAAGGATTAAAGAGTATGAAAGCAAAATTTGATAAAGGACAACGTGTTCGCGTCACAAAGAAGAATGGAGAAACCATTGATGGAATTATAAATGACTGGGATTATAACTGCTGCACATTCGATGTTCAATACGATATTGAGTATATGAAGGGAAATGAAGTCTGGACTTTGATGTGCGTTCCGGAAAATTGTATTGAGTTGCTATAAAATATACAGGCAAAAGGATTGACCGGATAACTGGCAGCCCGGAAAGACGGGCTGGAGGGTGGCTGGCACGGCCGGAAAGTTGGAAAGCGAAAACGAAAATAGAAGACAGCCGACGGGGTTCGATTCCCCGCACCCTACGATGTTTAATTAATCAAAAAACTTATGACTATGGCAAAGATAAAGAACAAAGAGCCGGAAATGGTAAAGGCTTATTTGCAGGTCACTTGTTTGGATTCTAAAATTTCAAGATTTCCCCTGCAGCCTGTACCTTGTACTCAGAAAGTTCAAAAGCAATCAGTTCTGCGTAAGCATCATAAACCTGCAGAAGATGTTCAGCACGAGCCATGCCTACGGAAATTCCCAGGATTACGCACATTACATAGTGTTCATGTCCATCATCTTGTGCAAGACGACGAAGGGCGGTGGTTATGTCAGTATTGCGGTCAAAGCTACCCTTCAAATCCTGAAGGCGGTTTAGACAAGGAGCGACTGCTTCGCGAAATGCTTCTTCGGTAATTTCTGTATTTTCAGTGGTGATATCTATTGTGAACAGTACGTATGGAACCATTGTGTTTACATTATAAATTTTCGCTAAAAATAATAACAAATCAACATATAGACAAATGAAAAAGCAGATTTTGACAGACAATGAAACTAAGACATTCCTCATGAAAGCATTTGGATGTACCCGACAGGCTGTATGGCAGGCATTGAACTTTGAGCGTAACAGTGAACAAGCCCGGCGCATCCGTACTCTTGCACTGAAAAGAGGCGGAAAGCTAACGGATGGTTTTGTACCGGAGTGCGAAACCACATTTCAGGAAGTGGAGCGTACTATCACGCTGGATTTCGGGCCGAGAGTGAAAATTATCTATAACCGGGAGACAGATGAAGCTGTCGTTTACGTGGATGGTCGGCAGAAATCCAGCTATACGGGCTTAAGTATTCCCGATTTTTTACAATTGGAGCACGAAGTCCAGCAAATGGCCTCCGCACTATAAAATGGTGAAATATGGAGTACTACGGAAAAATATTGTGCATATCATATCACGACCTTACTTGCGGAGAGAACCCGATAATGTCGGTACCGAATTACAAGAAGTTGTCGTCAACAGGTAAAATCAACGTGGTACGTTCTGGAAGAGGTTTGGGAGGTTACGCATTGGTGGAAGTAGCCACCTTGCCGAAAAGATTTCAAGAGAAAATCAAAGAAAAATACGGAGACATGAAAGAGGATATACTCAGGAATTGGTTTGGAAGCAACTTTCGCATTGATGCAAGAGCAAGGGAATTCTATACAAAGTTCCGGTTCGAAAATGGAGACGCATTACCGCCGGAACATATAAACGAATACACCGTAAACGCTTCCGTTATTGAGGCCGTACTTGCTGTGATGGAGGACGCTGTTCTGATGCGAAAGGCAATGAAAGGCGGTCCGGTAAATTGGGGCGAAATGGCCGGGGCCATAAGTTATTATCAATCTGAGTTCGGTCACACACTACCTATGAGTGCCAACCGTTTCAAGCGGCGCGTTAACGAGTTCAGGACACGCGGATACGAAAGTTTAATCAGTGGTAAGTTTATGAACCAGAACAGGCGTAAAGTGACTTATGGAATAGAAAAACTGCTTCTTTCCCTTGATGCACAACCAGAACAGCCATACAATACAACGGTTTATGAGAACTACAATTTGTTCCTTCAAGGTGAGCGTGAATTATTTGATCCTGATACTGGTGAGATACTTAATCCGGCTGACTTTACCGATAAGGACGGCAATCCTATTGTATTGAGTCCGGCTACGGTGGCAGCTTACCTGAATAAACCAAAGAACAAGGCGTTCAGAGCAAAACTGCACATGAGCCAATGGGACTTCAATAATGCATACCGCCCCTACCATCTTCGCAGGGTTGGAGAATATTCTCTTAGTAAAATTTCCCTTGATGACCGCGACCTGCCTCGTCCAATGAAGGACGGTAACCGAGTAAAAGCATATTATGCTTATGATGTGGTCAGTGGAGCGGTAGTTGGATATGCACATAACAGACTGAAAACCGCAGAACTGTTTCTGGATTGTATGCGTAATATGTTTCAGACTCTTGACAGGAACGGTATGTATATTCCTGCAGAACTTGAGGTTGAGCACCATCTGGTCAGTGATTTTGCAGATGGACTCATGCAAGCCGGAACAGTATTTCCGCTAATCCGCTGGTGTAATCCTGGCAACAGCCGGGAAAAACGAGCAGAGCACATGAACAGAGCTAAAAAGTATGGTGTGGAGAAGCTAAGTCAGGTTGGTATTGGACGTTGGTATGCAAAGCTGGAGGCCAACCGGCCAAAAGAGGAGAAAGTATATGACGAAAAAAACAATACCTACAAAGTGAAATCATATACATACGATGAGCTTGTGGCAGACGATATTCGGTCTATCCACGAATACAACAGCCAACTTCATCCAAACCAGAAGAGATTTCCTGGAATGACACGTTGGGACGTATTGTGTAGCAAGCAAAACCCGGATCTGGCACCGTGGGACAAAGCTGTGTTGTATCGTTTTATAGGATTCCGCACGGATACAACAATCAAAAACAACAGCTTTTTCACAGTGCAATATAACAATTTCATCCTTCCGGATCCTGAAATCATATCCAAGCTGGAGCCTCGCAATTACAAAGTAGAGGCCTATTACTTGCCCGACACGGACGGAAATATCACCGAGGTATATATATACCAGCACGACCGATATATTGCCACCTGTAAGCCTGTAAAACGCTACAATGAGAATACGGCCGAACAGACGGAAGCGGACAAGGAAGCCTATACAGAACAGGCTAAGTATGTGGCCAAGTTTGACAAGATGATAAAGGACGGTAAAATCAAGAGGGTCGGAATACTACGCAAAGAAGAATCAAAAGCTATCGAAAATGTAAAAGCAGAAGCTGTTGATGTCTATGTCCCGAATGAAGAGGAAGATTATTCAGCCTATATGGATGTGGCACATTTTGAGGCTGACGCATTGGCAAAGGTTTAAGTTTAGAACAATATTAAAATAGCATTCAAATGGAAATAACAAACGAAATTAAGAAACGTATTGTATCAGCTATTGCGGCTGATCGTGAAAATTATCCCAGTGACAACCGTCATGCAACGGCATTGGGAATCGCCCCAAGCGTATATAACGCCATTAAAAGGGGGAATTATGAAAAGCAAGTGAGCGATGCCAACTGGATAGGTATTGCCAGAAGACTTGGCGTACAGCTACGTGTGGAAATGCCTTGGGTAGCGGCTAAGACACCGACATACGTGTTTATAAGCAAACAAATGGAGGTTTGCCAAGACAGCGGACTCAGTGCCATCCTGTGTGATATGCCGAATATCGGAAAAACATTCACAGCAAAGGCTTATGTGAAACAGCACAAGAACGCTGTATATGTGGACTGTTCACAGGTGAAAACAAAGCTCAAACTGATACGCTATATTGCCAAGGAGTTCGGTGTTGGAAGCTATGGCCGTTACAGTGATGTGTATGAGGATCTGGTGGCTTACCTGCGTACGATTGATACACCACTGGTGGTTCTGGATGAAGCCGGAGACCTGCAGTATGAAGCCTTCCTGGAACTGAAAGCCCTTTGGAACGCCACTGAACGCTGCTGTGCTTGGTATATGATGGGAGCGGACGGACTGAAAGAAAAGATAAACCGAGCCATTGAGGGCAAGAAGGTCGGATATACTGAAATGTTGAGCCGATATGGTGACACTTACAGCAAGGTTACCCCGGACGACGCAAGGGAACGCGAGAAGTTCCTGAAGGCTCAAGCTGCCATCGTTGCCAAGGTAAATGCTCCAGAAGGAACGGATATATCCCGAATAGTAAACGCAACAGGTGGGGGGCTCCGGAGAGTATATACTGAGATTGAAAAGTTAAGGAGGGTTCAGGCATGATAACTAAAATATCGTTAGAAGATAAAGGTCAGGATATTTTGTGGTTTAAGGTTAATGATGGTGGACTTGTGGAAGAGGCTGGCCCATTTCAAAACGAGATCTGGAAAGGCTCATATATACCTTATTGGGATGTTCGCATTGGGCAGTTACTTCCTATACACCATTACCCTCATATTATACATGGCTTTCTAAAATATAAAGTGGTATCAATAAAAAGAGAAAATAATAATGAAACTGAAACGAGCATATAGCCCCAATGAGGTACTAAATATGAAGATTCCCTGCTTTGAGTTTTCCGGTGCTTGGTATGATTCAATGGGTAATCCTGCAAAAAGTGGAACCTGGATTATTTGGGGGGCCAGTGGAAACGGCAAAACATCATTTGTAATGCAGTTGGCCAAGTACCTTTGTTCTTTCGGTAAGGTGATATATGACAGCCTGGAAGAAAGTGTTGGCCGGTCGTTCCAGATGTCCCTTCAGCGACATAAAATGGATGAGGTAAGAAAACGGCTGATAATACTTGACCGCGAACCAATGGATCAGCTGGAGGAAAGGTTGAGTCGTAGAGGTAGTCCAAATGTGATTATTATTGACAGTTTCCAATATAGTGGTCTAAGTTATCCGGAGTATAAGGCCTTAAAAGAGCGTAATCCAAAAAAGCTGTTCATATTTATCAGTCACGCGGAAGGGATGCATCCAGCTGGCAGAACAGCCCGGAAGGTTGAGTATGATGCCGATGTGAAAATCATGGTAAGCTGCTTTAAGGCATGGTGTAAAAGCCGTTTTATGGAACGTCCGGGAGTTCCATACGTCGTATGGGAGGAAGGAGCCGCAAAAGCATTAAAAGATAATATAGAAAACGATGGGTTTAGAGAATAAACTATTCCAGATGCTACTGAAAGGTAGTGAAGTATCAGCGATAGTTGATGACTGGGTTGAGCGAAATATTGAATGTGATTTGCGTTTACGCAAAGCCAAAACAAAAGGTCATGTAGTGATTGAAACGAAGGACGTATTGTTCGCCAGGAATATACAAATTTGGCATCCGTCCTGTCAGGTTAATATTAAGGACTTGAATAATCTTAAAGAAAAGAAAGAATGAAATACAAAGTTTACATTAGTGGTGCCATAGCGCACTATGATTTAGAAGAGCGTCGCCAGGCATTTGACAATGCAGAACGTTTCTTAAGTCTGAAAGGTTACATCCCAGTAAATCCGTTCAAGAACGGTTTACCAGATGAAGCACATTGGAGAGATCACATGAGAGCTGATATAGGCCTATTGCTTGGTTGTGATTTTATTTATATGCTTCAGGGATGGGAACTATCAAAAGGGGCAAAGTTAGAACTTGATGTGGCCAGTTCTTGCGGAATTAAAGTGTTGTTTGAGAACCAATTTAATATGTAACGATATGGGTAATGTGAAAATGAAATCCGGTGTTGTGGTAATCACTTTGACTGCTACAGTGTATAAAGGAAGAATCCGTGAGACACTTTCTTCACGTATAGGATTTTGTGGAGAATACAACACGAAAATCCTGTCTGAGTTGGGTAAGCATTTCAAAGAAATTTATTACAAACAGACAGAGCAAGAGTACGCGGAAAAATCACTCATACCCGATAAGATAGTTTGTCGTGTTAGTATAAAATCAACAGAGTGTGAGATGATCCTAAACGGAAAATGATATGGCACAGGAAATAACCAATTTTGCCCGATTTTATGGATTGCTTAAGAAATTATCCGGGGCAGATAAAGAAACACTTGTTTATCAGTTCACCAACGGACGCACAACCAGTCTGCATCTTATGACGGTAAAGGAATACACATCTATGTGTAACGAAATGGAACGGGTTGTCGGATATGACGAAAGACGGGAATTGTACCGGAAAGAACTGAAAAGAAAACGAAGTGCAGTATTACACCAGATGCAATTACTTGGGGTGGATACAGCTTCTTGGGATAGGGTAAATGCTTTCTGTATGGATAAGCGGGTGGCGGGAAAAGTATTTAGGGATCTGGATCCGGACGAACTGGACGCCCTATTAACCAAAATACGTGTGATAAGACGAAAAAAAGATAACCATAAAAATGATTGACTATGAACAAAAAAACAGAAACAGTTTTGAAAGACCTGGAAGGTCAAGCCAGAACTGCAAGCCTGGATATGGAACAGGAAGAAGCAGCCGAGTTTTTTGACCAGCTTGCAGATTGGGCATACGCACAAAGTGAAGCCTGTCTTATAGAGCCTGATATTGAGATGCAGGATTATGAGAAAGACGGAGATAATAACTAACTTAAAAAACAAAAAAATGGAAGAAGTAAAGAAACAAAATGTGGATGTAAAATCCATGAGTAAAGAGGAGCGAAACGCTTTATTAGCACAGTTGCAGCAAGAGGAAAAAAACGACCGCATTGCACGTCGTGAAACTTACGAAGGCTTGCGTGCTGAGTTTATGCACGACGTTAAAAACAAGGTTACTGAACTTGTGTCTGACGTAAAAGGGTTCCGCGATTGGCTGGAGACAGAAGCCGAAGCCTTCACTTCGGTTATGAGAGAATACGGTCAGGTTAAGAGTGATGACCAGCGTAGCTATACCATTACAGACGGTGACTTCCGCCTGGAGGTAAAGAGTAACAAGGTGAAAGGGTTTGATGAACGTGCGGATATGGCAGCGGACCGTCTGATAGACTATCTGAAACGCTATATGCAAAATAGCGAGAAAGGATCTGATGACCCGATGTATCAGATGGCAATGACGCTCCTGGAGCGTAACAAAATGGGTGATTTGGATTATAAGTCCATTTCCAAGCTATATGAGCTGGAAGATAAGTTCGATGAAGAGTACGCAGATATCATGCGCTTATTCAAAGAGGCCAACGTGGTACAGCGAAATGCAACCAACTATTATTTCTCAAGACGCAATCCGGACAACGGTGTTTGGACGCGAATTGAGCCGAGTTTTTGTCGTTTGTAAGATAAGCTGTTGACGTGTTAAACAGAAAGCACCGTAAAGTTCATATTTACGGTGCTTTTTGCTTGAAATAGATGTAAATCAATTATTTTTGCAATAGGAAATAGCTCATGGGTAAAGGACGAGATAAAGAACTGATACGGTTACGTGATGAAGCTTTGTGCAGACGTTATTATTATTGGACGGAAGTGCAAAGATTACGCTTCGATGACGCATTGCGCATTTTATCGGAGCGTGAATTCTTCATATCCGAAGAACGGATAATGACTATTATCCGTAAAAAGTCAAGAGAAGGGATAGATAAAAGTATCAAACCCCTTCCCAAGATTAAGGTTCCTAAATTAACCGCTGCACAACTTGAGTTATTTAAGACATTATAGTTCCATTGCTGATTCGTCATGCATTGTGAAAGAAAAAGTAAATTCAAATACTTTGATATAACCGGGTAATGAATAACTTCTACTCTTTTCTCTGATAAGTGGAGATGAATTATCCGAACATTCCAGACACTGCAATGCCTTATATAATTTATTTGCCATTTTTTGTCGTTCACGAACTTTATCGTAAGTTCCGGAGGCGAAACTTGTATCATCGTAACAATCAATGGCAAGGCGAACCGTTATTAAAGAATCGCTATTTTGTGCTCCTCCACCTAAATCGTGCCAATCTGAGCTCGTATCGCTTATCAAAGCACAGGGGAACGTGACGGGATAATGATCATCCTCAGCTCCCATTTCCAACTGGCCGTAATCTTCATCAATCAGAGAAAGTTCCGGCATTTCTCGAGCAATCTGCTCCATAATTTCAATAAAAATTTCTTCCATGATGTTATGAGTTTAATATGGTTCTTATTTCTTTCTCCATTCTTTCGTTTATTTTATCTGTTAACTCTTTACTTTCCCCCAAAAACTGCCTTTGAGGTATGTGAATATTGAGCTTCTTTTTTTTGGTAAGTGCAAGCCCTTTCCAAAATGATGCCTGCGGATTATCCATTGTTTGTTTTCTACGCCGTTTCTTGCCCTTCTTTTGCCCTGTGTCCGCTTTTCTCTTGCGACCTGAAGCCTTATAGAACCTGGCCCATGCAAAGCGTCTCATGCGGTCTGTGACGGTTATAGAAACAGTTCCGCCCCAGTTGTGTATAGGAGCATATACGAGTTCGTTGGATACTTTCACCCGATAATCAGAAGGGATGTACTTGATGGAGCTGAACAAGTGATTACGACTGGACAGCAGCGTACCGTAATTGCTGGCGGCGTCTGTTCCTCCAGATGAAAGCCTTTTAGCTTGTGGCCACGGATTCAATCCGCCATTGACAAACCCGCCTTGCCGGAAATTCTCCTGGAAATGATCCTTTGCCATACGCCCGGCAATGACCGGCATTTTTCGGCGCATCATTTTATCAAGCTCCTTACGTTTCTGTTCTATCAGTTTTGCGAAATCTTTTATATACATAATTGATTGATTTAGAAAATAAATTTCTACCTTTGCAATAGATGTCTAAAGCAAATAATATGAATGTACCCGAACAAATAACACGGATGGCTAACAGCTACGGCTTTAATACTGTGAAGTTGGTCAAGCAGACTAAAGAAGAATCTGTTTATTCTATCCAAATGGTGGATGCGGATGGCTTTAGTCTTCCGACTGGTTTGCCTCATTATATCGTAGACCGCAACGGAAACCTTTCGCTGGTTTGTGATACAGATTTTCATATCACTTCTTCTTTGTAAATAGTCCTGATATTTTCGTATTTATCAGTTTATTATCAATTCTCAGCACGCCCACACTTTGTCCGGACATACTTGAAATGTATCTGAGTACATTGTCGTCTCCGGATTGTGGATCAAACAGTCTTGTCTTTCCGTTTTGGGTCTCCGCACAGAATACATGTGCACCGCCCCCTTTCCATGCGCAATATATCTCATATAAGCCGTCTTCTTTCATGTTTTCAAGAAAAAATTGGCTTATCTTTTTTTCTGTCATTTTCCTTACTCCGTTTTTAAGAGCCCATGTCCTTGCCCATGTAAACTTCGTATCACTTCCATCATAGTTTACGAAAAGGTTCTTGTTCCATTCGACACCTTGTTTATCCATCAGTTTGTAGGCACTGTTGTCTTTATTAGGAGCAGCTTCTATATTAAAACCGCGTCTTCTAAGTAGGTGAACGGGGACACAGGTTTGACAATTGACTTTGTAGGACGTGTCTTGTGAGAAGTTTGGGTTCTCCTTGCCTTTATTCGCCTCTTCATAAGTCATATTTTTCTCTTTGACTACTCCGATACTCTTTTCCAATTCAAGGTTGTTCCGGGCTATGGCCATTTTTTCATCTATGGTCAGGTTGTCCGGCATTTCCTTTATCATTTCGTCAATGCGTTTTTTTAGTTTACTTACCGCATCATCTGCTTTCGGATATGCATTTTTTTGGTAGGGATGATTGTCTGAAAATAACTTACCATCTTTACCCGGATTGTTCTCAAGACCATCCTGTGCTTTATCTCTTGAGTCAAAATCTGGTATTGGTGTTACCGGGTCATCAGTAGATGATAATCCACATTTACAGTTCCACCTGTCACCTGGGCGGTGTTCGCTCCAAAAGGCATCATCTATTGGGCGGACTGTTCCCCAGAACCTT
The DNA here is from genome assembly GCF_057607445.1 of Xylanibacter sp. NCBI lineage: Bacteria > Pseudomonadati > Bacteroidota > Bacteroidia > Bacteroidales > Prevotellaceae > Xylanibacter > Xylanibacter sp. Next base: position 167,665 of record NZ_DBLZAX010000002.1, read on the forward strand.
TTATGATCTGCACCTGGTGTAATTGACGTTGAAGGCATCCAGCGTAAATTAGGAAGAACGTCCTTTTCCCGTTCAAACTGTTGCCAGTCTGCAGCCTGATGTGCGCGTATTACTGCAGTATCATATTCTGTCCTTAACCAGGCTCCTACCTGGTGTGAAGCAATAGGCATGACCTCATTTTTCCACTGTTCGAACGGCTTTAGATTGCCATCCGAATCCAATAATAATTTGGCCATATCATTTTGCATACGATGAACCTTGAAAGCCGCAAATACAGCATTGTTTCGCATAACGGCATCCCTAAAATCATCATCCGGATCTGTCACCTTAGACTTTTTGAACCCTTTTTTTGTGGCCTTGTTCATTTGTGACCATATTTCATTAAAAAGGTTTATTTCGATATCAGTGACAGGATGGAAGTCTTTACTGTATATGTTCAATAAGGCACGACGTAATACATCTTCTGAGAATTCAAAATCACCGGTTACACTATCCCCCTTTACACCATACAGTTCATCAACTACCAGTCTAAAGCTGCCCCGTCGCCTGACGGGGCTTTCCCGAAAAAACTTGCAATCCAATTACGGAAGGACTTTTTTTGCGCCGGGGTTGGCTCCTGGGTCTTTCCTTCCCTTTTTTCCTCTTTATCCGTATCCGATATTTGAGCCGGAACATTATTGTGTTGGTTCTGCTTATTCTGTTCTTTTTTTATCTGTTCGTAGTTGTCCGGCTTTTCGATGCCAAATTCTTCATATAGATATTCATCAGAAACAGGCAAGTTGAAGTTTTTCTTTAGTGTGGTTATTATATTAAGCTTTGTTGTAGAGTCTGTTTCTTTCTTTTCCGGGAAGCAGAAAACCCCACCGGCAGTGTTAATGCCCATGTGCGCAAAAATGTCGCTCATGTCATAATTGAGAATGTCAAGCACATAATTCTTATCAGCTTGAGCAACTTTATCTTCTACTTTTTTATGTACGGTACCAAGGGCCTGAGTGCCGTTTTCAGAAGATTCTGTTGTCAATGTATTACCGAGTACAAGTTTAGATATTTCGTTGTTGCATCGTTCGCAAAGGCGTTCGTACACATCTGCAGAACCTGTTTTGTTTCCGGCCTCAGTCAGCTTAAATTCGGTATCCTTAGCGTGGAAAAACTGTGCAAGACTTCCAGTGTTGGCCGCATCCTCCATTGCTCTTTGTCTGGATTCCTCGTCATCTGAATCATAGATATACTCCTGAATAGGCATTCCAAATATTTCCGAGAACTGTGACCAGTCACCTGTAGTGTTACGCTTGTATATGACCCAGGGAGCGGCTTTTGCAAGCAGCCCTAAATCGCTTGGACTTCCAATAAATAAGAGATCTGTATATTTGTCCCAAGGCAATCCCGTAACATCAGTCTGGTGACGCAAGATTAGTTTTTTGATGGGGTCTACATGTTTACGCGGCACAAGATCATAGTCCACCCATTCTCCTTCTTTATAGAATTGGCAAAGCGAAAATCCCCAGAACCTGGCGTCTATGATATCCCCAATAAGTTTATTGAACCAGGGCGAACGTATCTGTTCATTTACGGTCTCGTCCGGCTTCCCATTTACCTGAAACTCTATATCAGAGCATAATACCGCATTCTTACGTTTCTCTATCACACAGGTGAGATGCGTATCCATAAGTATGTCAGAATATAAGTCATATAACTTATACCTACGTGAGAAGTCCACATTCTCAGCTGCTCGTATGGCAGACATATAGTCCGCTATATCCAGCCCGAAACGTTTGGGTTGGGTTAGTACAATAACATTGGGCTTTTTCTGTCCAGGTGCCATAAAATTACCACCAACTGTGATAATCCCCGGCTTATTTTTATTCTTTTTTCTGCTCATATTGTTAATATTACCAATGGTTTACTCTTTTACGATTGCTTTTTATTCTGAATGATGAATTACTTGCACGTATGTCATCTGGGAGCAAGGGTGCTCCCTCAATAGAAATATCTTCAGCTGCAACAGCTTTCATCCATTCTACAGCACGTTCATACCTATCTTTGCGTACTTGGGACAATTTTTGTGGATTATGAATACAGAAAATATGATATACTGCTATATCAATTACCATCATAAGTACAAGTTCATTCCGGCCTGTTCCTGTTGCCGAAAAAATTTTGTCGCAGTCATATCGTTTGGACAGGTAACATCGCATTTCGGCAATGGCCCTGTCTTCACAGACCTCAACGAGTGTTTCGTCCTCTCGTACAAGTGCATCTAATATATCCCTATGGATACTTGCATCATAATCGGTCAGTTCTACAAATTGGCTCATATTGTTAGTGTTAAATATTACATTCTACGTTTGTTCCTATTCCTTAAATCCTTTCTGCTTCGAAATACAGGAGGCTCCGCTTTGCGTATTAATTCGTCAATTATTCGGTTTCCACCTTCAACGGCATCAGGTCCGTCAGCCGGATAACGAAGGGATAAGGTAAATAACTTGAATTGATCCTCCAGCTCCTTCATGTGCGGATTGTCTTTTTCAGCCTCATTCAGTATTAGGTTACCTTCCCGGTTTAATGGTTCAAGATTTGCCTCTATACGCGTGGCCTTATCGGTTTTTTTTTGCTCATCACCTCGGATGTAAAGAGATATTTTATGCTCCTTTCTAACCTTGGCCACAAGTGGCTTGAAAACCTGTTGAAAGAATGGATCCTGAAGTTTATTGTTTTCCATATAGCAATATACTGTAGCCTTTCCGTTTACGAACTCCAGTAGCTTTACATACCATTCAATAAACTCGGCATTCAAAGCCTTAGCAAGAAAAGTTTTAATGACATAAAGCCTACTCCCAATCTTTCCAAGCAGCGAAACAGTCTTGAAAGACTTGCCCTTCTTTCCTTTGCTTTCTCCAGGTGCCGGGTCGCCATAAGCCACCAGGAACTTGAATTTGGATAATGGCGGAATCTTACCATAAGAAATAGTTTCAAATACCTCACCCGCAGAAATAGGGTTATTGAAATATTCTCCCTGGACAGCCTTGGTAGATATTTTTGAAATTGTGCGGTCAATATCCTCCTCAGAATTTTTCTCCGGCCATGAGGAACGTCCGTTTTTATCACGTATATTGACTATATCCCATGAATCGGCCATTTCCCCGGCACGTACCACACAGCAATCCTTAGCAATAATATTGCCGCAAAAAATAACAACTGTCGGCTCAGAAATAGAACGTGTGGGGTACAACGCATTTTCCCACCAGTCCCACCTTTTCTGAATGATATCCGGATTTTTTGTGTCCTCGTCAGTGTCGAAATCGTCCACGAGTAACAGGTCCGGACGGATTGCCTCATTTCGCGATCCACGGGGTGACTGTCCGGCACCGAGTGCCCTGAATGACACCTTTCCCTTAGTGACAAATTCATCTTCCGTCCATGAACCAGGCATTTCTTGCTTACCATAGTAGGCTATGATTCGTCCATTTGCCTCAAGGTTTGCCCGATACGGGGCAAGAAGTCGCATCGCGTTGTCTTTACTATTCGAGGTAAGAATGACATTTTTCTTACGCCCTGTAAGCGTGAGGAACATAACAATAAACATTGTAATGGTTGATTTAGCAAGCTCACGACTCCAGGAAAGTACCTCAAACCATTCGTCGTGTGAGATAATTCGGCGTATGGCTTTTTTCTGAAAATCGGCAAATTCATACTTGGCATAATTTGGGAAAAAAAACTTAATCCACTCTATGGGATGTTTTTCAAGATATAAACGGTGCCTTTCACGTTCTGCCGTCGTCATGGACTTATCAACGGGGGTTGCCCTTGCAATCTCCTCTTTATATTTATCCCAATCGAGGAGCGCGAGTTTATCTGCTTGTTTCATTTAATCTCCTCCTATAACTTATCCTTAATAAATGCATCCGCTAATTTTGTAAGTTCTTTAGCCTTTTCGAGGTCAACAGCACGAACATATTCAATAAAACCTGTAAGCACACTGATTGTATCAGCAATTCCGACCTCCTGCTCCATGTTTCGGATTGAGGCAGATAGCTTTCCAAGGATATCTGCCTCTTTAGATGAAGCAAATCGTTCCCCTTCGGGACGCTGAGAAATGGCACGGTTGATTTCTGCAACCTGACGGTACAGGTTAGCCACCTGCTCCTGGCGAGTAAGAGTTAATCCAACCTTTTGTTCTTCCCACTTCCCGGTGCGTACCCAGTTTGATACAGTTACGCGAGAAACTCCAACACGCTCCGCAATTTCCTGTTGTGTAAGGTTCTCACGCAGGTATAATGTCTTGGCCCATTCTTTTTTCTGGGCATTTGTTAGTTCTGCCATAATACTTTATATTATTGAATTTCATGCTACAAAATTGCCACAAAAAGACCGCTTTACGAAAGTCATTACGCATGATAGGATGTTATGGCGTTATCATAACGTCATAACATTTTATGATAAAAATGCAGTTTCCACACCCCGTTGTTTTGTTGCATTTTTGCATCATAAACGCGATTGATAATGAGCAAGTTTTTTAATATACAAACAGATAGTAAAGGGATAAGTACCATTTTCCTTTACGGCGACATTGGCGATTATTATGGCGAGGTTCAGAGTGGACGTATTGCCAAGGAACTTCTGGAAGCTGAGAAGGTAAGCCGACGCGTCAATGTACGCATCAATAGTAACGGAGGAGAAGTGTATTGTGGCATTGCTATTTATAATGCCATAAAAAACAGTAAGGCTGATGTACATCTTTATGTAGATGGCATTGCCGCAAGTATGGCCAGTGTTATAGCCTTATGTGGTAAGCCCGTAGAGATGAGTAAATATGCAAGGCTAATGCTGCACAGTGTTAGTGGTGGGTGTTACGGCAACAAAAAAGAGATGCAAAAGTGCATAGAAGAAATAGAAAGCCTTGAGGATAGTCTTGGGGATATCTATGCTGCCCGTTTGGGAATGACAAAGGATGAGGTTAAAGCCTCCTATTTTGACGGTGAGGATCACTGGTTAACTGCAAGTGAAGCCCTTGAACTCGGATTTATAGATGGCATTTATGACGCGGAACCTGTACCAGAGAATAGTACTCCGGAACAGATATATACTTTATTCAATAACCGGCTCATTGAGCCACAAAATCAGAAAACAATGAATCTTGATGAAATCAGAAAGCATCCCTCGTTTAAGGATTGCAAAAGCGAGGAAGAGGTAATTGCCAAAGCAAAAACCTATGCAAACGAGGCCGGACAGGTGGGAAGTCTGACCAAAGAAAATGCGACACTGAAGGCGCGTTTGAAGGAGTTTGAGGATAAGGCCGCTGCTGATGAAGAGGCCGCAAATAAGGACTTGCTTGACAAGGCTGAGAATGACGGCCGTATCAATGCAGAAACACGTCCTATGTATGAAAATATCCTTAAAACTAATCCGGAAGAAGGAAAGAAGCTCCTTGCCTCACTTACCCCAAAGCGTAAAGTTATGGAGGACATTAAAGTTGATTTAGGTGGAGACAGCCCCTGGAATAAGCGAATGAAGGAAATCAAAGACAAACTTAACAAATAAAAGATATGGCAATAGTAGTAAAAAACACCAATTACAATGGCGAGGTCCTTGAACAACTTCTGACACTCGCTGCCACCGGGAACGAGATTGTGGAGAAAGGACTTATCATGGTTATTCCCGGAGTGGAAAAGAAAATCAGTCTGCCGCGTCTGAAAAGCGGAAAGATGCTGCAGAAACGCAAAGAAAATCCAGGTGTAGAGGACTCTAAGGGAAATTTCAACTATGACGAAAAAAGCCTTGAACCGAAGGACTTCATGGCCTTTACCGTGTTTAATCCACGCGCATTTGAAGACATCTGGAGAAAATGGCAACCCAAAGGTAATCTTGTATTTGCAGAGTTGCCACCTGAAGCCCAAAATGCTCTTCTGGCAGAATTAGCAAAACAAGTACAGTTTGAATTGGGATACCATTATATAAATGGAGAATATGGTGATGATGATGACCATTTGTTCAACGGTATTCTTACCCAGATGGCAAAAGACAAGGAACTTATCATTGTGGACAGCGAAGAAGAGACTATGATCGGTAAGTTGAAGGCTATGCGAAAGGCAATCCCAAAAGCCATCCGAAATAACCCGAACCTTCGTATTATCATGAGCATCGATGATTTTGATAAATACGATGACGAATTGACTGAACGAGAAGCGAAGAACTCAAGTGAAACAGATGTCAATGCGAAGCGTTACAAAGGAATTGACATTGAAACATTGGCCGCTTGGCCTGATGGTTTGATTGTGATTACATTGTGCTCTATGGGGGCAGATGGTAACCTGTTTGCTGCTGTCAATCTGCAGGATGATGAAAACGTTATCCAAATCGACAAGATTTCTAATGCCAGTGAATTGTACTTCTTCAAAATGTTGATGAAGGCAGATACAAACATCGCTTTCGGTGAGGAAATCGTTGTTCTGGATAGCCGTGAGGTTCCTGTATTTAAGCCTGCAGAAAAAACTATTTCCGCAGATCCTACTACGGTTACTATCGATCCTACAGGAGGTAGTAAGGAGGTAGAAATTACAGCAAGCGGCGAATATACTGTTGGTGCGGCTCCATCCGGCTTTAGTATAGAAGAAACCGAAACCGGAATTACAATTTCAGCAGAGGCAAATAGCACGGGAAAGGCAAAAAGCGGTAAAGTTATCGTTACCTTGAATTCTGCCCCTGAGAAAACTGTTGAGATAACAATCACGCAAAATCAGCAGGGGGCATAACGTATGCAGAAATTGAAATATCTTGTACTGCATTGTACCGCAACACCGGAAGGGCGTGAAGTTTCCTCCTCTGATATCCGACATTGGCATACGGATCCAGTTAGTAAGGGAGGACGCGGATGGAAACAGGTGGGCTACACGGATATGATACATCTTGACGGCAAGGTAGAAAGACTTGTGAAAAACAATGAAGATGCAAATGTGGATCCGTGGGAAATAACCAACGGTGTTGCCGGGAAAAATTCAGTGTCACGTCATGTTGTATATGTAGGTGGTGTCGGAAAAGATGGTAAAACAGCCAAAGATACCAGAACACCGCAGCAGCTTAAAGCACTTGAAGAATATGTAAAAGATTTCCACAAGCGTTTTCCCACTGTTCGTATTGTCGGACATAATGAGCTGGCGGCAAAGGCCTGCCCCAGTTTTGATGTAAAAAAATGGCTTAAACAAATAGGTATAAATCAATAAATTCAAAAACAAATGAAACGATTTCTTTTATTTTTTGTACTGATGCTTGGATTTGTATCAGTAACATTTGCCCAAACGGGTGAAACGTCAGATGTGAATTATGACAACATGATTGCGACCTTTGCAGGTTTTACCGGTTGTGTCGTTTTGTTGACTGAAGGTATTAAGGCAATCTTTCCTAAAATGCAAGGACTGGCGACACAAATTGTAAGTTGGCTTGTCGGTCTCGTGGCGACTATGTTGTTATGGTGGCTTGACGCCGGATTTGTAGAAGGTGTTACCTGGTATATTGCTTTGTTGTATGGATTTGGGGCATCTCTTGTTTCAAATGGTATTGCAGATACAGGACTTGTTCAATGGATTATAGGCTTGATTTCTAAAAAGGCCGACAGTAAGGAATAGCAAAATAAAATGTTTATGGAACTCAGTGAAATCCTAAATTTCGTACTGGGTGGCACTCTCTTGGCGACCGTGATTGGTATTGTGACACTGAAGGCAAAAGTAAAGCAAGCCAATGCGGAAGCTGAGAAGGCGCAGGCTGAAGCCGAAACAGTGCGTATAGACAACACTGAGCAAGCTACCCGAATACTAATAGAAAACATAGTAGAACCACTAAAGGAAGAACTCAATGGAACACGGAAAGATCTGCAAGCCACCAAGCGTGAAATGGCTCGTCTTCGCAAGGCTATCGATACTGCTAACAATTGCAAGCATCATGATGATTGCCCTGTGTTGCGTGGGGTGCGCGAGCACCCGAAAGACAACGCTGAAGGGAACACAGATGGAAGCAATACAGACGATGACGGACAGTCTGGACAGCGAAGTCCGCCTGATACGGACGGAAACGGTTCCGAAGTCGGAGGTGAAACTGGAGATACAGGCTGACAGCTTGATGAATTTACCTCCAATGGCATCGTACAGCGGGAAAAGCGGTCAGGCCAATGTATCAGTAAGCCGTAACAAAGACGTAATTACTGTATATGCAAGTTGTGACAGTCTGCAAATTTTGGTAGAATACTACGAAAGGAAATCCGCATCATATCAGAAGGCTTACGAGGAAATGGCCAGTCTGTACGAAACGGAAGTAAAACAGCGTTCGAATCCCGTTAAAACGTTCTTTTATGGATTCGGGATAGGAATACTATTGAGTATTTTGACAACAATAGTGATATATATCAATCTAAAACGGAATAAAGATGGCAAATAAAAAATTCATATACGGCATTGCCGTGGTAACATTCAATGAACAGGAAATCGGTTATATCGAAAAAGGAAGCTGGGACTGGGGAGGCACGAAGCCTGAGAGTACGGATTTGGAAGCCGAACAAGTTCAGGATGCCCCGGTTTTTACGTTAGCCAACAAAAACGCGACTATTGCACCGACATTTAACCTTATCCAGTTGGATTATGAGAATATTCAGGCTGTTCTGGGTGGCACGTTGGTCGGATCAGTAGGAAGCTATACTGGCTGGAAAGCACCGACAAGCCTTGTGCAATTGAGCGGTCCGTGGAAAATCAAGTTCGTGAGTGGACAGACCATGACGATACCTAATGGTACAATCATGGCAAACTTAGGCGGAAAGCTGACGCTGACCGAAGTGTCTAAGCTGGAATGCCAGCTCAAGGTGAACAAACCGGAAGAACCGGATACTGCACCATACGAAATCAACGACACAGTAGAAGATTAACGTATGGACAAGGATACAGAGCGTATTATTCAGCATGAGGGGGCGGCCGCCTTGTTAGACAGGGGCGTGTCCGTCCCCTTAAAAGAAGTACGAATACCATTCAGAAAGAAGCCGTTAAAGCTACGTATAGTAATGCGTCGTCCTCGTTTGGGGGGACTGATACGACTGTCAAAGGTTTATATATCTTTGGGTGTGTCTGCGGCTGAAATGAAGAAGTTCACCAAGGACGAAGAGATGTCCTTCATTGCCGTACATGGTAAGGCTGTGAGTAGAATGATTGCTTACACCCTGTGCCGTGGCTGGTGGAGCAGACATCTTTTTGTGGGACTGACTGCATGGTGGGTGCGCCAATTCATGGAGCCTGCCTATATGGAGGCGGCGATGCAGAACTTCGTGCTGCTTTTAGGTACCGACCCTTTTATGAGTATTATCAGATCAGCAGAGAGGACGAATCCGATGAAGCTGAGACTGAGCCAAAAAAAGATGGGGAGTTAAAGACGGTCTACGAGCCCTCTCATAGCCCCTTCGGATTTGTCTGGCAGGTAGCCAGTGCGACAGGATGGAGTGTAGATTACATTCTGGAAGGAATGAATTACCAGACTCTTATAATGATGCTTGCAGATGCCCCACGCTATGTACGTAAGAAGAAAGAGGGTAAGAGCGCTGAGGATGAAGCAAAAGATATTATAGGATTTTTCCAAAGCAACTTAAAGAAATAAATGGCAACAAAACCGGTAGAAATAGAGATATTATTGAAAGATCGCTTTAGTACGGGTCTTGAAGGAATGCAACGCAATTTGGATATGCTGATGGACAAGGCCACCAGTACGGCAGAACGTGTGCGTATCCTTGACACTGCTATCGGTGCACTCAACGTACAGCTTGCGGCTATGAAAAAGGCAGGTGAAGAGGCAAATCCAGATCTTGACCAAAGCAAGAACATTGCAGCCATAGAACAAGTGGAAGCAAAGATAAAGGAGTTGCAGACTCAATTGAAGGCATTGGACGAAACGGCAGAAAATACAGGTACCATTCCTCGTGGTACTGAGCAGGTCATAAAACAATATAATGGCCTTAACATGAGTATTCAACAGATAGCGAGAGAAATGCCCTCACTTGCTATGGGCCCCCAAATGTTCTTTCTTGCCATAAGCAACAACCTACCGGTATTCACGGACGAACTGGCAAGGGCGCGGAAGGAATACGACGCTCTGGTTGCTTCTGGGCAAAAGGGAACTCCTGTATGGAAGCAAGTCCTTTCCTCGTTGTTTTCATGGCAGACTGCATTAACTACCGGTATCATGCTATTGGTTATGTATGGTGATGAAATTGTGGAATGGGTGAAAGGATTATTCACTACCAAAGACGCATTGGATGAAACACGTGAGTCACAGGAGAAATTCAACGAATATGTAAGAAAGTTGAACGATGAATGGCGTAATAGTGTTGCCACGACAGCTGGAGAGAATATAGCCGCGTACCAAAGACTCGCACGCGAATACAAAGCACTTGGTGACAATATGAACGCGAAAAAGAAGTCCGTCAAGGATAATGAGGACGCTTTTCACGGGCTCGGATTTTCAATAAATAATGTAACCGATGCTGAGAACCTATTTGTAAAAAACACAGATGCAGTAGTTAACGCGTTGGTTGCAAGGGCTAAGGCTGCGGCATACGAACAGGAAATAACAGATGCCACACAAAGATATATAAAACAGACGGAATACAATAAGTCTACTGTGGCCGGAGGCGGATACTATACCATAGCTAAAGACAGACAGTCTTACTCCACTTTCGGGCAAAAAGATTTCAAGTTGTCAGAATTGGCAAATCTGACTGAAGGTATTGATTATAAAAACTTTTCCAATAATGCGGTACAGGCTTACGTTTTGACAGCTTCTGGTGCTGCAAAGATAAATGCCCAACGCAGTCGGGAGGCTGCAAACCGCCTGAAAAAAAACAATGAAGAGGCAAGGAGCCAGCTTGATAGTATTGTTAGCAGGGCCACGGAAGGCATAAAGCAACAAACAGAAGCTGAACAGGCAGTATATGACAGTCTGGGGCTAAAGACATACGATGCCCAAAAAGAAAAAATCGATACAACAGACAAAAATGTCGTCGGGAAGCGAAAGGCTGCCATGGAAGAAATGAATAATGATCTCCTTGAATTACAACGGAAGAATCAAGACGACGAAATCTCCCTGATGCAGGAAGGCACAGAAAAGAAACTTAGGGAAATTGACAACGACTATAAGAAGAGGCTTGACGAAATTAACCGTCAGGAAGACGAGTTCAGGAAAAAGAATAAGGAGGCAGGGACTCCTGGACTTACAAACGGCCTTACGCGGCAACAACAGGACGCTTTGCAGACAGCGCGTGATAACGCGGCCAAGGAGCAGCAACGGCGGACAAACGAAGTTTACCTTGCCGAGGTAAGGACTATGCGCGACTATCTGAAAGAGTACGGCACGTACCAACAGAAGAAACTCGCCATTGCCGAAGAATATGCAGAAAAGATAAATAAGGCTCAGACAAATGGGGAACGTTTGTCCCTCACCGCCGAAAGAGACCGCTTGTTGCAACAGATCGAGATCAATGCCATAAGGCAGGATATAGATTGGGGAAGTGTTTTCGGAGAGTTCGGCACGATGTTCAAGGAGCAGCTAAAGCCGACCATCGACAGGCTGAAGGCCATTGCACAAAGCGATGCATTCAAGCAGTCGGACATAGACGAACAGAAAACGCTGTATGAGCTCATCAACAGGCTGGAGCAGTCAAATGCCGTTTGGGACAGTGACATATTCAAACATGTCTCAGATGACATAAAGACCTACCAGTCGGCCATGCAGGAATATACGGCAGCAGTTGAAGCCGCTCGGAAAGCCGAGGCGGATTATGTAAACGCTCAACAAGCGCACGACGCCGCCGTCCGTAGCGGGAACAGCGGCATGATACAGGCCACGCAGGTAGCAGTTGATGAAACAAAGGCAGCATATATGGACGCATCCGAACAGGTCAATGCCTTTGGCTCGCAGGTACAAGGCGCAACATCAAACCTGAATTCATCCGCATTGAAGGCCAAGAGCATGTTCGAGAATCTCGCCGCCGGACTGCGCGGGCTTTCTTCCGATAGCCTGCAGGGCATTGGAAATGGTACAATGCAACTTGACAAGCTATTCGGAGGAAAGGTGACTGAAAAGGCAGGCAACGCCCTTGCAAAAGGATTCCAATCATTGCTTGGGAAAGACAGTGAAGCTGCCAACACCCTTACGGCTGCGTTGGGAGACTCCGGGCTTGCTGGTGAAATCATATCAGCCATCCTCGGCGTACTGGACATGCTGGCGAAGGATGGAGTTGGCGGTATTGTGTCGAACCTTATAGACACTGTTCTCGGTTCCGTCGGCGGTGTTCTTGACGACATTTTCAGCGGGGGCATCATAACCAAGCCTCTGCAGTCTGTTGTCAATGGTGTCGGGAATATCCTCGACACGCTGACTTTTGGGGGTCTGGGTTCGTGGCTCGGTGGCAACGACAAGGAAGTCATGGAGACAGTGAACCGCCTGACGGAGAGCAACGAATATTTGAAAGAAAGTATTGATGGATTGACCGAACGCATTGGCAAAGGTGATACAACGAACAAGGAAAGTATAGACTACTACAACGATGCACGTGAAGCGGAGTTGGAATGGGAAAATAACCAACGCGAGATAATAAAGAATTTAGCATCGGCATGGACCAATACAGGTTATGGATTTCTCGGGCTCGGTGGCAAAAAGAGTTTCAATTCTCATTCTCCTGGAAGCGACTGGGCCGGCTGGGACGCTTTCACGGAAACACTTCGGCGAAATGGAATCAACATAACAGTTGACAACACGGGTGATTTGTGGAACTTAACACCAGAACAGATGAAGCTACTCCGTGACAGTAATCCTGCAGAGTGGCAGCAGTTGTTCAGTGGCGATGGACATAAAAACCCAAAAGATGAAGTGGACGAATATATTGAACGTGCTGGAACATTGGAAGAACTGACAGGTGCGCTGAACGAGAAGTTAACGGGATACACATGGGACGGTTTCCTTAACAAGTACAAAGAGATGCTGAAAGATGCTGAGAGTACGACAGAGGATTTTGCAGACTTCATCAACAGTACGATATCGGATGCGCTAACGGAAGCATTCGTAAACGAGGTGCTGCAGGAGGACATCAAGGCATTATACGACTACATTGCAGATGCGGCTCCGGATGGTTTGGACGAGGATGAGATTGAGGCGATACGAAAGATGAATGAGGCGATAGCGGAAAAAGGTGTAGATTGGCGAGATGCGATGATCCAGGCTGGGTTCATCAACTCAGACAGCGACGGCACGACACAGACTGGCAAGTCGGGGAGTTTCAATGCTATGAACCAAGAGCAAGGTACAAAACTGGAGGGTATGTTCACCTCCGGACTTATGCATTGGGCCAGTATGGACGAACAGATACAAGATGTTTCTTCGCAAATGGGAACTGCTCTCGACCATCTCAGTCGCATCGAAGAAAACACAGGAAATAGTGCAAGACATCTTGCTGATATAAAGGAGGATATTAAGAAAATTATACGCGATGGACTTAAAATGAAGTAACGATGGAAATGGATAATATACTCGGAGATAAGGTGTTAGTGAACGGGACGGATATTTGGAAGGTATTTGGTGCCTTCCTGGTGGAGAAAAAACGTGGCGACAGGAACAACCTGAAGGCTATTATGGCCCCGTCCAAAACCAAGACACACGTTGCGGTAGATATTCGCGAAGAGAACGGAGAAAGATATTCGTCAGTTTTGAACGTGAAAAACCAGGCTCGTGATGTAAAGCTCTACTTCGCCATATACGCAGACACACGGAAAACCTGGCTCTCGCAATACAGAGAATTTATCTCATATCTTAAACAAGGGGATGACGGATGGCTGGATATTTTCTTCCCTGACCTTGATATGACATTGCATGTATTCTACAAAGAATCGAGCGACTACGAACCCCTGACATACCTTTGGAAGGAGGGGAAACAGGCCAGCAGGTTTTACGTGACTTTCCGCGAACCGCAGCCTCAATTATAAGACATTAAACGGCATTAGAAACGGCATTAGAATATGATAACAATATACGGAAGTGACGGCATTGCAAAGGCACAGATAGCAACAGATGACAACAGTACACAGGTCAAGGAGATACAGGGCGACAATATTCTCACCCTGTCCTTTACCTTGTACGAGCATATTGCGCTTGAGGTGAACGATTACACAGAATTCCAGGGCGAACGCTACTGGCTCATGGAGCAATACAAGCCGGAGCAGCTGTCCACCGTTGAGTGGAAGTATGATGTAAAGCTGTACGGAATCGAAAGCCTTCTGAAACGTTTTCTCGTATTGAATGATACTGACGGGGACGATGAGCCGGTTTTTACTTTGACCGCCCCACCAAGAGAACATGTCGCCCTGATTGTGAAGAGCATCAACAACGGGATGAACAATACCACCGACTGGAAAGTCGGAACGGTGGAAGGCACGGAAAACATCGTTATCGACTATGAAGGTAAATACTGTGACGAGGCACTGAAAGAGGTGGCAGAGAAAGCCGGGAACCGTGCTGAATGGTGGTGTGAGGGGCAGACCGTCAATGTGTGCCGGTGTGAGCATGGGGAGGAAGTGACACTGGCTTACGGCAAGGGGCTGACTTCCCTGGAATGTGACATGGCGGACAATGTAAAGTTTTACACCCGTTTATATCCGATAGGAAGCAGCCGGAATATAGATCCGGAGCGATACGGACATTCACGCCTCCAACTTCCGAACGGTGAAAAGCATATTGATGTCAATGTTGAAAAATATGGCATCTGGCATCATTACGAGGCTGACGCTTTCGCAGATATTTATCCGAAGCGCATTGGTACTGTAACCGGTGTGAGAAGTGAACAGGTTACAGGCGAGGACGGTAACCCATTCAAAATATATTATTTCCGTGATGACAGCATGGGATTCGATCCGAACGATTATGAAATCGGCGGTAAAGTAAAACGTGTGTCATTCCAGGAAGGCAGTGAACTGGCTGGTCTTGGTGATGAAGAAAACGGAACATATTATTTTGAGGTTAACTTCAATAGTGATACGCGCGAATTTGAAATCATAACCATCTGGCCGTATGATGATGACACTCAGCTTCCGAATGACACCCTGATACCTAAAGTCGGAGACAAATATATCCTTTGGAATATACGCATGCCGGATGAGTATTATCCACTGGCGGAGCAGGAGTTCAAGCAGGCAGTTGACAAATATAATGAGGAACACGCCATTGATGTAAGCTGTTACAAATCACCTACGGACCATGTCTATATCGAGGAACACGGAATAGACCTGTACATCGGTCGTCGTGTCCGTCTGGAAAGTAGCAAATACTTTCCGGAAACGGGTTTCCGAAACAGCCGCATTACAAAGGTCACACGAAAAGTGAACCTGCCTTCGCAGATGGATATCGAGATAAGTGATGCGACAAGCACCGGAACAATGGAAGCCATAAGCGACAGCATCACCGATGCGAAGAATTATGTCAAGACTGCCATGTCCGGGAGCTTCCCAGACCTGATACGCAGCTGGGATAACACTTACCCAACCGACAACAATGTGTTCTCGGCACGCAGGACATTGAAGGAAGCACTGAGCAGGCTACGCGAGGATACCGCACAAGAAAAGATACGTTTCCTGAAGGGGGCCGACTTCGGCAAGTATGAAGCCGGAGAAAGCGGTGCAACGGTGGACGGTGACGGTAATGCCGAATGGCTGACCGCAGTCATCCGTGAATTGCTGCGCTCATTGAAATTCGTGGACGGTATGACCGGAGAGGGTTGGCAGTTATGGATGGACGCACTGACGGGGCTAAGCAACCTGACCATCGACAAGGTGACCATCAGACAGACGCTGGTAGCCCTGGAACTGCTCATCCAGAAGGTGCGCAGCATTGGCGGTCAATTTGTCGTCAGTGCGGCCAGCGGTAAAATAAAGACTGTAGCGAAGGATGGAGACAACTATAAAATCACATTCGAGCAGGACAATGAATTCGTAGCGCACGACCTGATGCGCTGCGCGGAGTTCACCGGCGCATCCTTACGCGGTTACTGGGTCGAAGTGTCCGCCTCGGACGGGAATAGCATCACTGTACCCGTGAGCGAGTTCGGCGGTGTGGAGCCGAAAGAAGGCGACGAATGTGTGTTGATGGGCAACACGCAGAACCGGCTTCGCCAGAACCTCATCTCCATTGCGGCCACCGAGGACGGACAGCCGCGTGTGGACGTACTGGACGGTGTGTGTGCCAAGAACTTCAATGACTGTCTGCGCGTTCGCCTTGGTAATCTGGACGGAATCAGCGACAGCCGGTTCCCTGCAGACAATCAGCCGCACGGTAACGGGTTGTATGGTGATAATGTGTACCTGATGGGGACGTTCGTTCTGACTACCGGCGAGGACATCCTGACTCGTTTTGAAATAACTGAAGGAAAAATAGAAGCTGCCGTAGAAGGTTTGCGAAAAGACTTCACGGAAGATAAGAGTTACCTGGACAACGCGTCATTCGGAAATGGAATGAACAAATGGGATACCGAGAACGAGGCGACCTTCTTCCTGCTGGGCAGCAAGTGGATTTGGGCGAACGGAGCACCTTTGTCCGATAAGACCAATTACGCCACTGTCAAGACCGATGACGGACGTACTACTGTATTTATCCGGAACAAATATATCCTCCAGAAGCATGAGAACTTTCGCTTTATTCCCGACTACAACGATATAAATGATGAGGGACAGAAAAAACCGGAAGCCGTATATTTGAGTTTCTTCTATCGCGTAGCAAAAGCCGGACGGATGATCATCAAGTTCGAAGGACTGGATAAATCCGGTTTCGAGAATTTCAACGAGTTTTCCTACGATGGCGAACTTGACGTTACGGACGGATACCAGATATTCAATCACTCCGGATTATGGAATGGAACAGGCGACTTCAAACTGTCCTTCACGGGTGAAATATACCTGTACATGATGGTGTTGAGTACCGACCGTGCAGAGGCCTTGGCATACAAATACAAAACGCTGTTCGAACAGTCTGAGAAGCTGGTAAAGATAGCAGCTGCCAACTTTGACAAGGACGGCAACATTATTGAAAGCTCCCAGATAGTTACAAAGGCCGACATGAACCTAATATCATCTGGCTTATTTGATGAAAACGGTCAGCTTATTTCAGGTGCCGGTTTGATAACTAAAAAGGACACTGCCGGACTTTTTGCAATAGATGAGGATGGCAATCTGAAGTCTTTTGTCGGTGCCGGTGCCGAAGGGGTGAAAATAAAAGCATCAAGTATCAGCCTTGAGGGAGTTGTAACTGCCAACAGTTATTTCAAGATTCTCGCGGACGGTTCGTTTGAAGCTAACGTTGGCCGTATTGGTGGGTTTGAGATAGCAAATGGACGTATCGGCTCTGCAGCCTCTGCATCGGGCGGAGGCGGTTCACTGGCCATATATGATGACTTCATACGTGTGGGTGGATCTAATGGTTATGTAATGTTTGGTAATGACGTAATACCTGGTACTGCAGGTGGAGCATTTACCGCTGCTGGACGAATTGTAAATGAAGCTGCGAATACTTATGGCGCATACGGATTCGACCAAGCAAATTACGGATTATTCATAAACGTTAGCGGTGGCACGAAGAATTACGGTATCTATTCTGACGCTGCACTGATGGCTCCGGCGTTCATTACCACAAAGGCAAAGATACTGAATTTTACAGGCGACACTTATACCGTGGACTTTTCGCAGAACAACATCATCCTGTTGTATTACAATGATCCAAACTATGCTAAGACTGAGGTATCGTTGCCCACGGAAAGCAGCGTCGCAAGACAGTTCGGTATGTCCTCTCTTCCTAATGATTTCGCAGCAATTGTTGTTTTTCGTGTGCGTACCGGTTCAAAGAACATCATACTTAAAGGGATATACAATCACAACGAAACCAGTCAGGATTATGAGATGGCACCGGGTGATTCCATCATTGTGCTTATCACTAAAATTGACGGGTTCAGATATCAGATATTAAATCATTCAAGTTAGAATAATATGGTAAAATTGAATTTTCAACGGTTTTCGGTCCCGACAGGGATAGATAAGAAGAATAGGCAAATCGGCGATGCAAGGGAAAGTTTCGCAAATCTGATTTACCTAAATGTGAACGGTATCCGTGCCCATGCTTTGGCAATGAAAATTTACCAAAGTGATGGAGAGACAGAGTATTCCCCGGATGAAATTAGGTTAATAAAGGAAGTCGCAGAAAGAATGTGCGCCCCCAATTTTATTGACGGGTTATTCGAACAGATAGACAAAGAACAAGATAACGTTGAATAGTATGGTAACAGATACGATAATGGTTGTACTTGTGGTTGCAACATGCAATACAGACAAAAGGCTTACAGATTCTTTTCAAAAGGCGGACTCAATTTTCAATGCCAGAATAGAACTTTTCAAGAAGGCATCAAAAGAAGCCGTTAAAAGTGCGGAAAGAAAAACTTATAAATTTTTCCCATACAAAACAATTCATAAAAAGGAGAAATAATTATGGCAATGTCACAAGAAGATATACAGCAGGTTCTCAACGCAATCAAGGCAGAGAGCCAGGGCGTGCAGGAACTGGAAGAGGTAACATCGCTAAACGGTGTCAACTCACTTCCTGCCGTTAAGGGAAATGAGCTTGTATCAGTACCAGTTTCATTATTACAGAAGCCGGCAACCGATGCAGCGACCAAAGCAGAAGAAGCCGCACAGACTGCCAACAAGGCCGCACAAACCGCCGAAGAAGCCAAGAATGCGGCCAATTCAGCGGCAGCCACTGCAAACGAATCTGCAAGCAAGGCAAATGCTGCTGCAGCGGTGGCTCAGGAAGCAGCAGCCTCATACGAAGATACGGCAAAGGCTGCAATGAAGGGGGCTACAGCCAGATTTGACATGGTTGTCGAAGACGCAAAAATTGAATTGATGTCATACTCAGGGAATGACGGTAGAGTCGCTTTTGTCAAGAGCAAAGGTGTTTTTGCGTATTTTGCCGGCAGTATGACAATGTCAAGATTCTATAATAATTGGCTGGGTGCGGACATGTATCTTGATGATACGAGGAGTAGCATATTGAAAGACAAACTATATCTGTATGGTGAAACTGTATATGTTTGGAGTGATGAGGAAAACACACTTGTCAAGGCCAGCGGTGGCGGTTCCGGCAGCGGTTTCTACAATGTTACACAGCTACACCCTCTCGGCTCCGGCTATTACACAAAGGATACCGCTGTGGCCGCTCTTGCCGATGCCGATATCGATGATGACAGTAAGCCCGGCATGGTGATAACCTTTGAAGCGTCAGCCGGGAAATGGCTCGACTACCGTTTTGAAGGAACGGACATTTCGTCTTTCCTGACCTCGTCAGCCTGGAACCGTTACGGGGGTGGCGATGCAATCAAGAAAATACGTGTGACGAAAGGCACCACAAGTTCAGACCTTACGCCCAATGAACAGGGCGAGGTAAGCCTAGATATACCTGTGGTTGAAGTCGACCAGGCAGTTAACGAGAATTCCACCAACCCGGTGAGCGGCAAAGCGGTGGCTGCCAAAATGAACGAGAAGGCTTCTACCTACGGAACCGCCCTCCAGCTGAATGAAATCGGCGAGGGTTCGGACAAAGCCTATTCCCTGAGTCTCCTTAATGAAGCCGGGGAGGTTATAAGTACCAGTGACATGTTCACCGGTGGTGGCGGCGGAACCGTTGCCACAACAAAGGTCGTACTGACACGTGTCACTCCAAATAAGACGGTGAAGTCCGGTGATGAGGTGAAACTGACCTACACATACGACCAGACAGACACCACTACAGGAGAAAGTACGGGAAACCCCGCACGTGTGACGGTTACCGTTACACAAGGCGCGAACTCCAATACCTTAACCGGAAATATATCTGCAGGAAGTACAAATACGGTGGATGTCACGAAATACATGGGCGTGGGCACCAACACGGTGCGTGTACGTGTAGAAGTCGGTGAAGGTGCGGAGATGCAGGTCGCCCAGGTGACCTGGAGCATCAACGTGGTGCAGCTCACCCTTAGCAGCTCCTTCAGCATTTCCACTGCCGTTACACGCGGGCAGACACTGTCTATCCCATACGCCTTGAGCGGTGCCGGAACGAAGACCCTGCGCTGTTACGTTGACGGTACCGACACAGAGGACCGGAGCATCACCAGTTCCACGGCCAACGGCAGTTTCAGTATTGCGACAACCAACCTGACACATGGACCCCACACCGTACAGCTTGTGGTGGAACTGGAGCTGACGGACGGCAGCATCATCAAGTCAAACAGTATCCTTTTTGCCGTAGGCATCCGTGAAGCCGGGAACAATACCCCTGTAGTGTCTGCAAGGTTCGATTATGCAGATGGTACGGTCATAGAAAAAGGGACAACCCCTTATATCCAGGCTAAACAGTACGACAGTTATACGCTCCAGTATGCAGCCTACAACCCGCGAGAGACCCCGACAAGGGCGGATGTCTATGTCGGTGACACACTGGCATCATCCGCTTCTGTTCCTTTCACGGTACAGAACCTGACGCTGCGGGCATCGGAATACGGCGAACAGCAATGCCGTATAGTGGTCGGTGTGACAACCTATAATTTCCGCCTAATTGCGTCCAAGAGCGACCTGAACATCAGTGAGCCGACAGACGGCATGACACTCAAGCTGACAGCACAGGGCAGAAGCAACAGCGACGTCAACCGTGAAGAATGGAGTTATAACGGCATTCAAACTGTGTTCGAAGGATTCAAATGGGGCGGTGACGGATGGACTGGCGAGGCCTTGCGTCTGACAGACACGGCGAGGGCCACCATCCGGCACAGGCCGCTGGAACAGCCGGAACAGAATGTCACCAACGCCGTTGCCTTCATCGTGAAATACAAAGTCAGTGAGGTCGTCGATGAGGATGCGGAAGTCATCAAGTGCCTGGATGCGTCCGGTACCGGTTTTGTAATCACCGCACAGGAAGCAAGGATGACCACAAAGGGAAACAGTACGCTTTCGATGAAAATGGCTTCCGGAGAGGTTTATGAGGTGGCATTTGTGAGTTTCCCGAAAAGTACAGATGGTTCATCTGAATATGAAAAACAGAATACGGAGATGGTGTACCTGTATATCAACGGTATCATGTCCGGTTCAGTTCAGAGAGCCACATCTGACAGTATATATCAGGCGAATCCGGCATACATAGAACTTGGCTCAGACGGCGCAACAACAGATGTCTACCTCCTCCGTGCATACGATACCTACCTGAGTGATTCACAAGTTCTGGAAACCTATATGATAGACCAGGACAGCTCCGACATGATGATGTCCATGTACGAGAGCAACAATGTCATCGACGAGAATGGAAATGTGACCGTGGACAGTGTCCCGGATGGAATGAGATATATCATCGTTACCGGGCGTGAGGACAACGGTGTGCCAACAGTACTCCAGGCGGCGGTCAACAATGACAAGGATCCGAAATATGACGTTACCGAAATGCTTTGCGTTGTGAAGGGGAACCAGGCATTGAACTTCCGTTGTGTCGGAGGCTGTATCCGTTTGCAGGGAACCTCATCGCTTGCCTATCCGATAAAGAACTACCGCATTTATTTCAAGAATGCGTCCAAGGTGGCCGGTGACCTGTATCTGGGCTGTGACGAGCAAGGCTTGGGAGGAACATTACAGGAAACGGCCAAATACTCCTTCCGTCCTGCAGGTACGTCCAACAAGGCGGCAGCTCCGGTTGACTGCTTCTGCCTGAAGGCCGACTTTGCCGAATCCTCGTCCTCGCATAATACCGGTATGGCCAAGCTGGTTCAGAATATCCTGACGGCCGCCGGAGAGCTTACCCCGGCACAGGCACATTGTTCAGGGGAGTATGGATATGATGTCCGAACAACCATCGACGGCGAGCCCTGTTACCTGTTCTACCGCGGTACCCTGGACGAAACTCCACAGTTCCTTGGCAAGTTCAATTTCAACAATGACAAGTCAACAGAGGCTGTGTTCGGCTTTTGCGACATACCCGGATATCATGACCAGGCATGGGTGAATGATAAATTCGGCGGTGTCAATCCGACCGAGTGCTGGGAGTTCCTGAACAACGACTACCCGATGGGTATGTTTCTGGACGATGACTTTGATACGAAAGGTGACGACGGTACCCCGAACTGGCTGAAGGTGTTTGAGGCACGATTCCCGGACGATGACGATATCAACGCCGAATATGAGGCGGGAACCCGGAAACCAAAATATCTTGAGCCACTTGTAAAATGGGTTAAGAGCACACAGAACAACGGTGCAAAGTTCAAGGCGGAGCTCGCGAACTGGTTCGATGTGGACTACCTGTGCGACTATTATATGTTTACGGATATCATGGGATGCGTGGACCAGCGTGTGAAGAATATGATGATGGCCTTCTGGTATGATCCGGACAAGGACAAAACGCTGGCCTATATGATATTCTATGACTGTGACACCATTCTGGGTGTGCGCAACGACGGCCGTCTGAAGTATTCCTGGGATGTGGACGAAAACACGACCGACCCGGAGCTTTCAACGGAAGACAAGACCGTGTATGCCTATGCCGGACACGACAGCGTCCTTTGGAAGAACCTGCGCGAACAGTTCCCGGACGAACTCGCGGCCGCCTATAAACGAATCAGGGAGCGCATGAGCAACAGTACCATTTTCGCCATGTTCGATGACGAACAGAGCGCAAAATTCTGTGAACGTATATACAACCTTGATGCGCTGAATAAATACGTGGAGCCCAAGACCATCGGTGTTGAAGTCAACCAGGACGGCACGGTAACCAACGTGAAATATTCATATTTGGAAGCCATGCAGGGAAGCCGACAGTCACACCGCCATTGGTGGGTTAGCAACCGAATGGGGCTTTTTGACGCGAGATATAGTGCCGGACAATATACGGCCACAGATATTTCTTTCAAGGGCAACAGCGCGGCCGGTGCGACCGTCAAGGCCACTCCAGCACGTGACTTCTATTTTGAGTTCCGGCGTGAAAGCGACACCATGACACATGACGCCGTTAAGAAGGACCAGCAATGGAGTTATACTTATGGGCAGACGGCCAACATCGGAACCATCTTCCATTTATACGGAGGTGAATGGATGAAGAAACTGGACCTGTCCGCATGGGGTGGCTTTACCGACATGAGCCTTCCGACACTTCCGGTTCTTGAGGAGCTTATCCTGGGAAGCAGCGCAAAGACATACGCTCTGACAGAGCTGGTTCTTGGTACGAAGATACCGATGCTGCGCAAGCTGGAAGTGGTCAACTACACCAACCTTCCGAGCCTTGACCTGTCCGGATGCAACCGTCTGGAAGAAGTGAACGCGTCCGGATGCACAAAACTGGCGACAATCACCTTTGCTGAAGGTGCCGTTCTTAACAAGCTGCGTATCCCGGCCAATTTCCAGACATTGATCCTGCGCTCTATGCAGTACCTGAAATGGAATTCCATCACTTTTGAGGGCAAGGCCAACCTTACCGGCTTGTGGATTGAGAACTGTGCTCTTATTAACGGCCTGTCCGCATTTAAGGAACTGTTCGCCTTGGGGGGAGCACTGAAATACGTCCGTATTACAGGCGTTGAGCTTGAAGGTGACGGAAGCGACCTCAAGCAATGGTATGATGCCGGGCTCGGCGGTATCGACGCAAGCGGAAATACCACGAACTCACGCTGCAAGCTCGTTGGTACATACCGCCTGACAAAGTATCTGGACGACGATACATTCAACAAGTACACAGAACGTTTTGATGAACTGAACATAAGGCAGCCGGAATATACGATGATAGAGTTCGATGACGACGTGGCCGACGATGCCAATATCAGTAACCTTGACAATGAGACCGGATATAAATACGGCAACACTTATGTTCCGAGCGGTCATATTACAGCCATATTGGGCCAGCGTCACCGTGTCCTGGCAAAAGTTACAAAGATGCCGACCTCCCGTCAGGTGAACATTGCAAATACAGATACCGCCGTGAATAATACGGACGGCGAAATGACCTATTATCCCCTGGATGACGCGGACAGCAACAAGTATGCGGACGGAACTCCGGCTAAGCTGGACGGAACCGAAGGTGATTGGATGATGTACGAACCGTTCTTCTGGAGCAAGGGCATCAATGACTATCTTGGCGGAAAACATTACAGCTGTTACAGTTCCAACGGTCCCGAAGATATGCCGGAATGTCCGGACGTGGACGTGTTGACCCTTGAGGACATCAAAGGCAGTGGAGGATGGCAGTCAGGGCGTAAGATTATGACAGGCAAGGATACGCTGGAGAACTCCTACAGCACCGACAGCACCTATTCCGTATGTAAGGTTGACGTTTCTGGACATAAGCGTGTCCGTTTCCCAAGTGTACCAGGCACCAACCTTGTCGGCTCACTGTTCGTCCGTTCTGACGGAACCATTATAAGTTCCATTATTGTTCCCACCTTGAGCAGCAAGTTTGAGGCGGGTATGTATCTGGTCTGCGATGTGCCGGAAGGGGCCGCCTTCCTGTATTTCTCAATCCTGAACACGGCTGAATTTGACTGTGTGGTTTTGAGCAACAGTGATAAGATAGAGGATATGGAACCGGAATGGGTTGCCAACGATGAACACCTATGTGCTGTCGTCGGCAGCAGTATTGTCGGCACGAAGCTCCGTGCTTGTATCACGGGCAGCAGTACCGCCGCAAGTCTTGGATGGTCAGATTTCCATTACTACAGCCAGCAAAGAGGTATGCAGCAGATTGACGCGCTGATGCATTCACGCATCGCCAACCTGTTCTATGCGAAATACGGCCGACGTGACAGCCAGGAGCAGTGCGGTGCCGGACAGCACACAAATATGCGTACTACTGGAGGAACTGCCCCTTATGGCATGACCGATACCATCGGTTACGAGGAGGCCAGTGGAATTAATCCTGGAGTGACGAATTCGCTTATCGACGGGCTTGTCCACCAATACGCCTGGTACAAGACAAATGATGAATACGGTGAACCGTCCGTGATACAGGTAAACAATATATGTTGCCTTGGATATGAGGACATTTTCGGCCACAAGTATGACATGATGGATGGGGTGGATTTGCCGAACGACAGCGGTAACAGCGGGAAATGGCGCATCTGGATGCCGGACGGAACGACACGTTTCGTGAAAGGCCGAACCAGCAGTGATCAGTGGACTGCAGCCGTGGCACACGGCAAATTCATGGATGTTGTTCCAGTCGGAAGTGTGAACGGATCTTCGTCAACATACTATTGCGACAAGTATTACATTTCAACATCATCCGGCCGTGTGGTCTATCGCGGGTACAACAATGCGAACGCGTATGGCGGTGTGTCGAGTGCGAGTGCGTTTTAC
This sequence comes from Xylanibacter sp., assembly GCF_057607445.1. Taxonomy (NCBI): domain Bacteria; kingdom Pseudomonadati; phylum Bacteroidota; class Bacteroidia; order Bacteroidales; family Prevotellaceae; genus Xylanibacter; species Xylanibacter sp. The sequence continues at coordinate 193,074 of NZ_DBLZAX010000002.1, forward strand.
GATGCTACGTACACGCACGCGAATGTCGGCTCGCGTCTGGCCTTCCGCGGAAAACTCGTCAAAGCGTCGAGCGTCGTAGCGTATAAATCGCTAAGCGAAAAGGCGTAAGCCAAAGCGTCAAAGCGTGAGCGTAGCGAAAGAACTCTCCCGGCGAAGCCGGTCGATTTTTTTTGAAAAATGGTCAACTTGCACCGTGATGGGCTGATAGCGTTACGTTTATGCTTGATTTGCGCATATATTGCTTACCTTTGTAACAGGAAGGCGGCATCTCCCAATAGGCCGTGTGGTCTATCGCGGGTACAACAATGCGAACGCGAATGGCGGTGTGTCGAATGCGAATGCGAATAACGATGCTACGAACACGAACACGAATGTCGGCTCGCGTCTGGAAATCAAATAATCGGCGTACAGCACCGGGGACGTGTCCCCAAAGCGGTGCCGAGGGAGATAAGCCTCAGCAACAGCGCATGACCTTATCGGTCAGTAAGGCGGAAAGCTGAAAAATCACGTGTCGGGTGGAGTTTGGTAGGCCCTAAATGGGTTCGAAGAAGTCAGGCCCGGAGGAAGGAAGGCCTATACCTTCCATAAAAACAAGTAATATGCGCAGAGAAGGTTATATTGTAGAAGAGGTTGCAGATTATTCCAATATGTCATCCTCGTTTGACCAGGTCCTACGTGGCTCCAAACGTAAAAAGAGCCGCCAGGGACGTTATCTGCTTGCGCATAGGGAGGAAGTCATTAAGGAACTGTCCGGTCGGATAGCATCCGGAACCTACACCGTTAAGGATTACCGTGAGCGCACTATATGTGAAGGCGGAAAAATCCGGCGGATACAGGTTCTGACGATGAAAGACCGTATTGCCGTTCATGCAGTCATGTCTGTTGTTGACCGACATCTAAAGAAACGGTTTATAAGGACAACCTCAGCCAGTATCAAGAATCGCGGTATGCACGATCTGATGACGTATATCCGCCGCGATATGTGTGAAGACCCGGAAGGTACACAGTATTGTTACAAATTCGATATATCCAAGTTCTATGAGAGCGTTGGGCAGGATTTTGTGATATATTGTGTCCGCCGCGTATTTAAGGACCAGAAGCTCATTGCCATGCTTGAGAACTTCACCCGACTTATGCCGGAAGGCATCAGCATCGGGCTGCGTTCCTCGCAGGGGCTGGGCAACTTGCTTTTGTCTGTATTTTTAGACCATTATTTGAAGGATAAGTACGGTGTCCGTCATTTCTACCGGTATTGCGATGACGGTGTCGTGCTTGGTGAAACGAAAGCGGAATTATGGAAGATTCGTGATGCCGTTCATGGGCAGATGAACTCTATCGGGCTTTCCATAAAGCCCAACGAGAGGGTGTTCCCCGTGGACGAGGGCATAGACTTTCTTGGTTATGTGATCCGTCCGGACCATGTCCGGCTGCGTAAACGTATCAAGCAGAAGTTCGCCCGAAAAATGCACGAGGTTAAGTCGAGAAGAAGGCGTCGTGAACTGGTAGCATCCTTTTATGGGATGGCAAAGCACGCCGATTGTAATAAGTTATTTTATAAATTAACAGGCAAAAAAATGAAATCATTTAAGGATTTGAATGTTGCGTACAAACCGGATGACGGAAAGAAACGGTTCCCCGGATCAGTCGTCAGTATCCGAGAGTTGGTAAACCTGCCTATCATAGTCAAAGACTTTGAAACGGGCATTAAAACAGAACAGGGTGAAGACAGGTGTATTGTTGCCATCGAAAAAAACGGGGAGGCATGTAAATTCTTCACCAACAGTGAGGAGATGAAAAACATCCTCGCACAAGTTAGAGAAATGCCGGACGGCTTTCCTTTTGAGACTGTAATCAAAAGCGAGACTTTCGGCAAAGGTCGGACCAAATATGTTTTTACCTGATATGAAACGAGTAGAAGGAAGTGCCGGAGTTCCGGTGCTGGAATGCACGAACCCGGTGAAAAATAGATGGCGCGTCCGCTGGGACGTGGAGACAAGAGAGGACGGTTCCGCCTCTTATATGGAAGAAGAACTTGACCATAGGCCACATGTTGAAGAAGTACGATCGTTAGTGTCTGGATGGTATAATGCAGAAACAGATGAACGTATCTTATGCGGGTTTGAATATGATGGTCAACCTGTATGGTTGTCAAGTGAGAACCAGTTCAATTATAAAGCGGCCTATGACCTTGCTGTACAGACTGGCGGCTTGAATCTGCCCGTGACATTCAAATTTGGTACGGACGATTCTCCGAGTTATCGGACGTTTGAAACGGTTGAGGAACTCCAGAGTTTCTATATAAAAGCAATGGCACACATCCAGAATGCTTTATTAGAAGGTTGGAAAAAGAAAGATGCACTGAACTTGGCTTTGTATGAGGCCACATGAATGATTCCTACGGGGGAAATATAAAAGCCCCCAGCCTGTTAATATAGACGCCAATCATTTATTAACATAAAACGCCACGCGTGCGCGACCGGGGGCAAATACCCTCTGCCGCACGCGTGGCGTTTTTTATGTTCTATAAATGATTGGCAATGCAAAAATAATTAAAATGATTGGATATGACACTATTTGAGGCATTAAAATTTAATCGTGAGCCATTAGAGATAATAGCAAGACTGGGAGGAAAGCCTGATGATATTCGTTATATAGACCTATATGCCGAGTATGAATCAATGAAAAGTAAAGGAGAAAAAACGATCTATATTGTTTTGTTCTTAGCAAATAAATACTCAGTTTGTGAACGGAAAATTTACGACGTAATAAAGCGTTTCGGAAAATACTGTACGCTTGATGCAGTATGATTTGTATCGCTTTTACACTTTTTCTACACACTGAATGTACCTTTGTAACAAATGATTGTGCATATAAAATGATAAAATATGGGAAAACTTTATCTATCAGCCCCACTACCATTTGTGGGACAAAAGCGTATGTTTGCAAAGGAGTTTATAAAAGTATTAGATCAGTTCAAAGATAAGACTGTATTTGTTGATTTGTTCGGCGGAAGTGGACTGCTATCGCATATCACCAAATATCAAAGGCCGGATGCAAAAGTTGTATATAATGATTATGATGGCTATCGTTTCCGTTTACAGGCTATTCCACAGACAAATGCTTTACTGAAAGATTTACGTGAAATAGCGAAAGAAACTCCGAGAAGCAAGCCCATAAGAGGTGAGGCAAGAGAACGGATATTTGAACGGATCATACGTGAGGAACGTGAAAAAGGATATGTGGATTTTATAACAATATCCTCCTCGCTGATGTTTTCAATGAAGTATCAGCTAAGTGTAGATGGGATGAGAAAAGAAACTCTCTATAATAACATTAGAAAGGCGGACTATCCAGATTGTAAAGACTATCTGAGCGGTTTGACCATTACGTCCTGTGACTACAAAGAGTTATATGAACAATATAAAGATATTCCTGGTGTCGTTTTTTTGGTTGACCCTCCTTATTTGTCAACGGAAGTAGGAACATATAAAATGTATTGGCGGCTTTCTGACTACCTGGATGTACTGACTGTTCTCCAGGACAAACCGTTTGTTTATTTCACTTCTAACAAGTCTTCAATAATTGAGTTATGTGAATGGCTTGGAAGTAATGATACTATTGGAAATCCATTCAAAGATTGTCGTAAGGTTGAATTCAACGCACACATGAATTATGCGGCCAAATACACAGACATAATGCTGTATAAAAAGCAGGATGAAATTCTTTGTAATAAGGCAGCTTAACACTAAACAAATATACTAATTTTTATTGAATTATGAAAGTATTTCGACTACTATTTTAATGCCATTTTAATGCTCATTTATCAATCTATTTATACTAAAAATGCAGCCAATTTTGGCTGCATTTTTGTTGCTGTGCGTTTATCTTTTTTTGAACGCTTCGTTTTAGATTGAAGTTCTTTTTTCAGACGCTTCGTTTCGGATTTCGCGGAAAATTGGATTTGCGGATTATAATTGCTTTCATGCAGATGCATATTGGGCATGGCGACATGAGGTTTGCAAAGAAAATGCTCAATGTGTCGCTTTATGGCGGTAGCGACTGGCGTTCACTTAATCTGCTGGCTGATTTATATTTGAAGACTGGTCGTGAGAAGGATGCCTTCTCGCTGGTAAATGTACTGATGTCTTCAGATAACGCAAAATCTAATGTATGGCTTTACAATTCATTGAGCGAATATTATGCTGCAAAGGGACAGTTTAAGGAAGCTTATATTATGAAATGCCGTCGCGATTCGGCATTTACGGTAGTTAACAGACTTGTTAATGCTAACTTTGCAACAGATTTATGGCAAAAATATGACCAAGAGGTTGTCAGGCGTTTTGCAAGGCGCAAAATGACAATGATAGTTTTTATTTGTTTTGTCGTAATTACGTCGGTGCTTTCAGCATTTGTTGTTTCCGGGCGAAGGCTGCGTAAGCGTGCCGCACAGATAAGCGCATTGAAAAACGATTTGCTGCAGATGCAGATAAGAATAAATAAGATAAAGGAAGACGGTGATAAGACTGTAAAAGAAAAGACAGAGGCTTTAAAGACCATTATTGGTGAAAAGCAGGCTGCTATAACAGAGCTAAGCGGCAAACTTTCGGTAAGCAAGGACGAACTGAAAGACTATTTGTCGCGTTTCGAAGAAATAGAGCATGGATTGCATTATCTTTACAGCGTGATGCGCAATGAGAATATTTCTCAACTTAACAAGAGCGAACGCGAATCGCTTATAGAGTGCTATAGGGTTATAGACATGACTTTTGTTCATCGTATAGAGAAACTTGAAGGCAGCAAACTTACCATTCAGGAGAAACTGTTTTGCGTGTTGCGCAATATGGGTAAGGATGAAAACATAATAAAGTATATGCTTGGTCTTTCGGACGAAGCATATCGTAAAACGCGGAGCAGGGCACTTAACAAGCTGCGAAATGATAAAGAAACTATTGATATAGCGGACAAAATTAAGTGATTTTGTCCGCTTTTGTTTATGTAACTTATTGATTTTCAGTGATTACCGAAAATTGGTTTTGTCCGCGCTGTTTGCAGGTTTGTATGCGTTTGTATACCTTTGCGACAGTTTCTAATATTAATATAATAAATAAAAATGAAAAAGATTTTATTGTTTATTTTATGTGTTGCATCTCTGCATGTTAACGCTCAAGGATTAAAGTTCGGCGTGCATGCCGGCACAGATTTGCTGTGGTATTCGGCTAAGAACAATCCTCCGTTTGATGAGTCAAAGATGAAATCAGGATTTGTTGTGGGCGGTGATGTTGCCTATACATTCAACAATAATGTTGCTTTGGCATCGGGGATAAGCCTGCTTGTATCTAACGGACAGTTCAGTGCATTGACGGAATACTATCCGGTAGAGATGAAGTTCAGCGAGGTTAACGTGAAGACAATGTCGCTCGAGATACCTCTGAAAGTGGGCTATACCTTCAGGTTGGGCAGCAGCATATCGCTTACTCCTATGGTTGGGTTTTATGAGCGTTATGGTGTCGACTCATTTAAAGGCGATGTCGTATCATGCATTGGCGGAACGTCTGGGGCTAATACCATAACAGAGAGCTGGAAGCCATACAACGGATATACCAGCAGCCGGATTGACACATATACGATATCACCGATAAAGAGATGGGATTTTGGCTGCAGCGCGGAACTTAAGCTGACCGTGAAAGACCATTATGTGATTTCAGCCGGATATATGCGTGGGTTGATTAATCAGGACGACTATTATAAAATCAACAACAATAGTCTGCGTCTAACTCTTGGATATGTGTTCTGACACAACAAAAAGTGCAAAAACACATTCATATCTGACATGATTATGGATATTTAAGACAATTGCAGTGATAGGCAATGCCTTATGGCAATTTTCTGAAACGACAGGAACTTATCGGCATGGGGCTGTATGGTAACGGCCGGGTATGTGTCGGATAGTTCTTGTCGTGAGTTGTTGTGGCGGTATGTGTTAATCAATGATAGTTGTTCAATGCAACTTAAAGTTGTCATTGTTGATGGTGTGAAAATACGGCTACCCCGATAAATATAGGGAAAAAGTGAAAAAAATATTGGCGGTGAAACCATTTTGACAGGGAAACCGGGAAATCATTTGAACGGAATATATATCAAGAAAGATTAAACTAATTAAATTTTATATCTATGGTACGGACAAGAAGAATATTTGTATCAATAATAGTGGCGAGCTTCATTTCTGTAACTGCTTTAGCGCAATCAAAATTACATTTTGACTTAGACTACCAATACAGCCTTGGCTTGTCTGAAAATTTCGCAGAATATACGTATAATAGAGGCTCGTATAAGATGGGTGGCAACTTGTTGCAAGTCGCTGCGCGCTACGATGTGGCAACACAATGGTCGGTCGGGATAGGCATGGGATTGGCTCGTTACACCGAACCTGACTTTAATACATACCCAGTGTTTGCGACATTGCGCTATAAACCAGTAAGGAAACAGCCACAGGCATATCTGTTTACAGATTTAGGTTATGGTCTGAAGTTGGGTGATGATAGCAACTCCGGCTTTTCGGGAAGATTAGGTATTGGTTATACTTGGATGATAATGCGACATTTCGGACTGAATTTTCAGATTGCGTATGACTTAAAAAACTTTTGTGATATTACAACAGCTTATTATAATGAGGCAATGGATAAAACTGAATTTTTCAAGAGTAATAGCACACGGCACTCTATTTCTTTTGGAATAGGCCTGACATTCTAATATGTTGAGTCAGATATAGCCGGCACATCTAAGGCCGGAACTACCGCAGAAAGTTGAAAGCCATATGACGGATATATCAACAGCAAGGTAGCCATATACACAACTTCACCGATATAAAATCAACAATAACAGCCTTTGCTTTACTCTTGGATATATATTCTGACATGACAGAAAGCATAACGATATATTCAAGACAGACAGAATATAAAGATATGTAAAATAATTTATGTGATTAGAATTATCCAGATAATTAAGTTACTGATGCGGCAAAAACTTATCGCTCATTGGTCATACTCAAAGCGAAAAGACCTATAGCGGTAAGTTTTTGTCGCATTTGTTTTATGTCTGTATAAATGAATATTCAGGTATGTTATGCCACTTTTGTTAAGTTCTCTTCTTTTGGCTGCGTGATAATTTGTTTTATCTTAAAGCCTGTGAAGGCAACAAGGATGGACATCAGCGGACTGAGTATGTTAAAGAAGCAATAGGGCAGGTAGGTCAGAGTGCCTACTCCAAGCACTGTTGCCTGAGTCATTCCGCATGAGTTCCATGGTATGAGCACGGATGTTACTGTAACCGAGTCTTCTACAGTACGGCTAAGCAGTCTGCTCTCCAGTCTGCGGCTTTGGTAAAGGTCTTTAAACAGGTTGCCTGTAAGTATGATAGACAGATATTGGTCGGCAGTGCAGGTATTGAAAAAGAGTCCTGCGCCCACAGTAGAGCACACGGCACTAACGGGCTTGCGTACAAAGCGCACGAAAAGATTGGTTATGCTGCTTATCATGTTGCTTGCAGACATCACGCCGCCGAAACACATCGCACATATTATCAGCCAGATGGTGTCCATCATGCCGCGCATGCCCCTTGTGGCAACAAGAGCGTCTATCTCGGCGTGGCCCGTTGATATGGATGTGCTTCCGAATATTGACGTCATCAGGGCCTTGAAGCCTGTTGCGAAGTCGAGAACGCTGCCGTCTACTATCTGCAGAAGGATGTGGGGCTGGAACAGCAGAATGCATATTCCGGCTATCACAGACGATATAAAGAGCGTAATGATGGTTGGCAGCTTGGCCAGAATGAGACAAGCCGTGATGACCGGGACCAGCAGAAGCCACGGCGACAGGTTGAATGTCTGTGCCAGCGTGCCTGCAAAAAGCTCGCTCTGCTCGTTGCCGCTGTGGCTCATGACAAGTCCTGCAACGGTAAATATGCCGAGAGTGATTATTATCGACGGCACGGTGGTTATGAGCATATAGCGTATGTGGGTAAACAGCTTTGTGCCCGTTGTTGACGATGCCAGCACTGTCGTGTCTGACAGCGGCGAAATCTTGTCGCCGAAATAGGCTCCCGATATTATTGCTCCTGCAATCCATCCCTCGTCGAAACCCTGCGCCTTGCCTATGCCGAGCAGTGCCATGCCTATTGTGGCTATGGTAGTCCATGAACTGCCGGTTATGATAGACACTATGGCACATATTATGCAGCACGACGCAAGGAAAAACTGCGGCGTGAGAATCTGCAGACCGTAGTATATCAGCGTGGGAACCACTCCGCTGAGCATCCATGTGCCCGAGATGGCTCCGATGAGCAGAAGTATCACTATGGCCGGAGTAACCTTCTTTATGTTTTTGGCCATTCCTTCCTCAAGCACGCTCCACTTGTAGTTGTATTTTATCATTGCTATGCCCACACAAACAGCCGAGGCTATGAGCAGCGACACCTGACTGCCGCCAAGCAGGGCGTCGCCCCCGAAGGTAGGGATGACCATGGCCAGCAGGGCCACGAGAACGGCTAAAGGAGTCAGGGCTACGATTGGATTTGGTATCCTTGTCTTTTTGTTCATAACTAACCTATTGAAAATTTTGGCTGCAAAAGTAATAATTCTGCTGCTATAAGTCTGCAAAAAACTTCTGTTTTTCAACAAAAAGGTGCATTTTGTCTCATTTAAGAATAAACATGCAAAATAATTACATAAATGTGTGAAAAATCGGCATGTTACGCATGTCGTGTGTCATGAATTTTTACTGTTGTATAACAAGCAACAGGTAGTCCGGCTGCATTGTTGACGATTTGGGCAGAAGCGCATCATGAATAATAGTGGTTAAAGAATGTAAATAAATTGCGCCGCTCTTTGACAAGCCGCTGAAAATAGCTATCTTTGCACATTATTATTATTTAAAAGGCTGAAAAGCGTGAAAATAAGAGAAGTGGTTGACGCCCTTGAACGTTTCGCGCCTCTGCCCCTGCAGGAGAGCTTTGATAATGCCGGCCTGCAGGCAGGACTGACAGAGGCGGAAGTATCAGGGGCTTTATTGTGCCTTGACGTTACCGAAAAAGTGGTCGACGAGGCTGTGGCTTTAGGCTGTAATCTCATCGTGAGTCATCATCCGTTGATTTTTCATGCACTGAAGCGCATCACCTATGCCGACGACGTGCAGCGTGCCGTTGCCAAGGCTTTAAAGAATGATATCACGGTGGTTTCCATGCACACTAACATGGACAATGCCCGTGGCGGTGTTAACTTCAAGATAGCTGAAAAAATGGAGCTTCATGACTGCCGTTTCTTTGCAGAAAAGACGGTTATGGGCATCGAGTGTGGCAGCGGAGTTATAGGAGAGTTGCCCGAGGCGCTTGCCGCCGACGACTTTGTGCTGATGCTGAAGCGCACGTTCGATGTCGAGTGTGTGCAGTGCAATCAGCTTTTGCGCCGTCCCATCAAGACCGTTGCCATCTGCGGAGGCGCAGGCTCGTTCCTCCTGCCTGAGGCAATTGCACAGGGAGCCGACGCCTTTATCACAGGTGAGATGCACTATCATGAGTATTTCGGCCATGAGCAGGAAATACAGATTGCCGTCATTGGTCACTATCAGAGCGAACAGTATACTAACGAAATATTTAAATCAATAATCGAGGAAGCGTGTCCGGGAGTTGTGACTTATCTCACAAAGACCAACACTAATCCTATAATCTACTTATAAAATATGGCTAAAAAAGATCCAACAGATTTGTCTGTAGAAGAGAAACTGAAAACTCTCTACCAGTTGCAAACCACATTGTCGGCTATCGATGAAAAGAGAGCCCTGAGAGGTGAGTTGCCTCTTGAAGTTCAGGACCTCGAAGACGAGATTGCCGGTCTTACAATACGTATTGAGAAAATAAAGAACGACATCAAGGAATTTCAGAATGCCGTTGTACAGAAGAAGGCTGAAATTAACGAGGCTCAGGCCAGCGTGGAGCGCTATAAAGAGCAGCTCAACGACGTTAAGAACAACCGCGAGTATGACACACTGAGCAAGGAAATTGAGTTCCAGTCGCTCGAAATAGAGCTTTGCAACAAGAAGATAAGAGAGGCTAACGTTAAGATTGAGGAGAAAAACAAAGACCTCCAGAACAACGAGGAGCTTATTAAGGACCGCCGTGTAGCTCTTGAAGAAAAGAAAAACGAGCTCGACGAGATTATGGACGAGACAAGAGCTGAGGAAGAGAAGCTTAAGGAGAAGGCAAAGGAACTCGAACTGAAGATTGAGCCGCGTCTGCTTACAAGCTTCAAGCGTATCCGCAAGAATGCGCGCAATGGTCTGGGTATCGTTTACGTGCAGCGTGATGCATGTGGCGGATGCTTCAACAAGATACCGCCTCAGCGTCAGCTCGACATCAGAATGCACAAGAAAATTATTGTGTGTGAGTATTGCGGACGCATCATGATTGATCCTGAACTGGCAGGTGTTAAGAGCGAAAAGCCTGTAGAGGAGAAGCCGAAGCGTAAGCGCGTAATTCGTAAGCGTACTACGAAGAAAGAGGATGATGACGATTTTGTTCCAGAGGAAAGATTGTCATAAAAAGCAATACCTTATTAAATAAGAACCATGGAACAGACAAATAAACAAAGTGGACGTATCATAGCCATCATAGCTATGATGTTTATCTACGCCATGATTTCGTTCGTCACTAACCTGGCGGCACCGATTGGCGTAATATGGAAGAATCAGCCCGAACTGATGGGCAGCAACACATTAGGCATGATGGGAAACATGATGAACTTCCTTGCATACCTGTTTATGGGTATACCTGCCGGCAAGCTGCTTATCAAGATAGGTTATAAAAAGACTGCAATGGTGGCCATTGCAGTTGGTTTTGTGGGTGTGCTCGTGCAGTATCTGTCGGGCTTCCCTACAGGTCTTACCGGATTCTGGGTGTATCTTTTGGGTGCATTCGTATGCGGTTTCTCTGTATGTATGCTCAACACAGTGGTTAACCCCATGCTCAACCTCCTTGGCGGAGGCGGCAACCGTGGCAACCAGCTCAACCTTATCGGAGGAACGCTCAACTCGCTTGCCGGAACGCTGACACCTATGCTGGTGGGCGCCTTGGTAGGTACAGTTACTAAAGACACTGCCATAAGCGATGTAAACCTCGTGCTCTACATTGCCATGACTGTGTTTGCCGGTGCGTTTATCGTGCTTTCGTTCATACCGATAGCTGATCCGGAGATGGGTAAGGCTACACAAGACACCGTATTTGAACATAGTCCGTGGGCTTTCCGCCATTGCGTATTGGGCGTAATCGGTATCTTTGTTTATGTTGGAATAGAGATTGGTATCCCAGGCACTCTCAACTTCTATATCTCTGACACGACGTCGAAGGGTGCAGGAGTTGTTGGCGATGCTGCTGCCATAGGCGGTTTTGTTGCCGGAACTTACTGGCTGCTGATGCTTGTAGGACGTTTCGTTGCCGGTTTCATTGCCGACAAGGTTTCAAGCCGCGCCATGATGATCACTGTATCGCTCGTGGCTATCGTGCTCATGTTGGTGGCAATGTTCTCGTCTAAGACTTCTACAACGTCTATGCCTGTGTTTACGGGTTCTTCGTTCACAATGGTAACAGTGCCTGTCAGCGCTCTGCTGCTTGTGCTCTGCGGATTGTGTACGTCTGTCATGTGGGCAAGTATTTTCAATCTTGCTACGGAAGGACTTGGCAAATACACTGCTGCCGCTTCAGGCATATTCATGATGATGGTTGTTGGTGGAGGTGTACTGCCGCTGTTGCAGAACTTCATTGCCGACAAGGCCGGCTACATGATTTCTTATATCGTGCCGCTTGTAGCTTTGGCATACCTTCTTTATTATGCTCTGCTCGGATGTAAGAATGTCAACAAGGACATCCCTGTAGATTAAATGTGAAAATCGTTTTTCATAGTAATAAATTGAGACTTTTTAAGTCTGTAGGCCGCAAGATTGTTATCAGTCTTGCGGCTTTTGTTTTGCGGCTTGTCCCGGGATTCAGTAGTGATAATTTTGTTTTCTGTGTCGTGAACGATATCAATGCACACAAAAAAGACAGCAAAAGTTTGGCTGTGCCGTTATTTTGTCTTATCTTTGCAATGTACTCAAAAGGTGGTGTCCGGCATGCCTTATGGCTGCCGTGTCTGAGATTATACACATTGAACCAGTACGGATAATGCCGACGCTGGGATTTTGATGCAATTCTTTTATGGCGGTTATTCCGCGTCACCTGCTTTTGAGAGTGTTGACTGATCTTAAAAGAGGAGATTTAAGTATGACTTTTATTTCTTTTTTGTGCGTTATGCCCGTAAAGTCGGGTGCTGACTGCTGTATGCTGCGGAGGGCTGCTTTATGAAGCGTTATCCCGTTGCTTTTTCTGTGGCTGGCTCAGATCCGTCCGGCGGTGCAGGCATTCAGGCCGACTTGAAGACCTTTTCTGCGCTTGGAGTTTACGGCGCGGCTGCCGTTACAGCCATAACCGTACAGAACACCAAGGGCGTTAAGTATGTTCATTCCGTGCCCGCACAGGTGGTATACGACCAGATTGTGGCAGTCATGGAAGACTTGCATCCCGATGCAGTTAAAATAGGTATGGTTAACGATGCAGCAACATTGGATGCCATAATAAATGCCTTGACAGACTGCCGTCCGCATTTTCTTGTTGTCGATCCTGTCATGGTTTCGAGCAGCGGAAAGATGCTCATGAGTTCAGATGCACTCACTTTGCTTGAAAAAAGGCTGTTGCCCATGACAGATCTGCTCACTCCTAATATTCCTGAAACTTCAGTGCTGACCGGCATGCCGTCTGTATCTGCTAATGATGTGGAGGCTGCAGCACGCGCCATCCTTGATTATGGCACTCGTTCCGTACTGATAAAGGGCGGTCATGCATCGGGCTGTGTAAAGACAGATATGCTTTTCAGCATCCTTGACGGCAACATCTCCTTAAATGAATATTCGGCTCCTTCTGTAGCGAGCCGCAACACTCACGGCACGGGCTGTACACTTTCGTCTGCCATTGCCGCTTTTGTTGCCCGCGGTAATAGTCTTGTTGAGGCTGTAGGCGAGGCTAAACGTTATCTTACTTCTGCGCTTGCGGCAGGAGCAGATATAATAATAGGTGATGGAACAGGCCCCTTGAACCATTTTTTCAGTCCTGTGCCGGCAATCGTAATTGATAAAGAATAAAGACAAAAAGATATGAACAGACTTCAGTTTATCACACATTTTACTGACAAATATACTTACGTCGACTCTGCCAGAATGGCTCTTGAAGGCGGATGCCGCTGGATTCAGCTGCGCATGAAGGATGCTACAGAGGCAGAGCTCAAAGCGGCAGCATTGCAGGTGAAGAGTCTTTGCGCCGGCTATGATGCCACGTTCGTCATTGACGATAATGTGATGATGGCGCAGCGTGTTGGTGCCGATGGCGTTCATCTTGGCAAAAATGACATGCCGGTGGACGAGGCGCGAAAGATTTTAGGTCCTGATTATATAATAGGTGGAACGGCCAACACATTCGACGATATTTGCCGTCTTGCCGCCCAAGGTGCCGACTATATCGGCTGTGGCCCGTTCCGTTTCACTACTACAAAGAAGAATCTTGCTGCCATTCTCGGGCTCGACGGATACAGACGTCTGCTTAAGCAGATGCACGACAGAGGAATAAACCTGCCGCTGATAGCTATTGGCGGCATTGGCTACGACGACATTCCTGACCTTTTCAGTGCAGGTGTTACGGGCATAGCCCTTAGCGGAAGCATCCTGCGTGCCGCTGATCCGGTCAGCGAGATGCGCCGTATAGCAGATCTGATAAATCAAAAAGAACAAACCTTATAATATATTTATGGAAAATAATGTAAGAATAACTTATCCGGGTTCAGAGAAAGTTTACCTCAAGGGTGAACTCTTTCCCGACATTCGTGTGGGCATGCGTGTCGTAAAGCAGACTCCCACGGTTACCGTTGATGGTGACAAACGCACGGAGCGTCCTAATCCTCCTGTGTATATTTATGATACTTCCGGTCCTTACAGCGACCCTGACGTTGCCACTGATGTACGCAAAGGTCTGCCGCGATTGCGCGAACCGTGGATACTGAAGCGTGGAGGAGTGGAGCGCCTGAAGGAGATTTCGTCTGAATACGGACGCATGAGGCGTGATGACCACTCGCTCGATTCTCTCCGCTTTGAGCATATAGCCCTGCCTCTCAGGGCTAAGGAGGGCTGCCAGGTGAGCCAGCTTTACTATGCAAAGCAGGGCATAATAACCCCCGAAATGGAGTATGTAGCCATACGTGAGAACATGAACTGCAAGGAACTAGGCATCGAAACGCACATCACTCCTGAGTTTGTGCGCAGCGAGATTGCCGCCGGACGCGCCGTAATTCCTGCAAACATCAACCATCCCGAGGCAGAACCTATGATTATAGGCCGCAATTTCCTTGTGAAAATCAACACAAACATAGGTAATTCGGCCACAACTTCGAGCATCGACGAGGAGGTTGAGAAGGCTGTGTGGAGCTGCAAGTGGGGTGGCGACACGCTGATGGACCTGTCTACAGGAGCAAATATTCACGAGACAAGAGAGTGGATTGTGCGCAACTGTCCTGTGCCCGTGGGCACCGTGCCTATGTATCAGGCCATGGAGAAGGTTAACGGCCATGCTGAAAACCTTACTTGGGAGCTGTTCCGCGACACGCTTATCGAGCAGTGTGAGCAGGGAGTTGACTATTTCACCATCCATTGCGGTATACGTCTGCAGAACATACATCTTGCCGACAACCGCATGACAGGTATGGTTAGCCGTGGAGGAAGCATTATATCAAAGTGGTGCCAGATGCATCAGAAAGAGAGTTTCCTCTATGAGCATTTTGATGATATCTGCGACATTCTGGCTAAATATGACGTAGCCGTTTCGCTTGGCGACGGATTGCGTCCGGGCAGTGTCTATGATGCCAACGACCGCGCCCAGTTTGCCGAGCTCGACACGATGGGAGAGCTTGTGGAGCGTGCTTGGGCAAAGAATGTTCAGGCATTTATCGAAGGTCCTGGCCATGTGCCTATGGATAAGATTCCTGAGAATATGCAGCGTCAGATAGAGAAGTGCCACAACGCGCCGTTCTATACGCTCGGCCCGTTGGTAACTGACATTGCGCCCGGCTACGACCATATAACAAGTGCCATCGGTGCGGCTCAGATAGGATGGCTAGGCACTGCCATGCTGTGCTATGTAACGCCGAAAGAGCATCTAGCCTTGCCCGACCGTGACGATGTACGCGTGGGCGTGGTGACATACAAGCTTGCTGCACATGCAGCCGATCTGGCAAAGCATCATCCCGGTGCCATTGTGCGCGACAATGCGCTGAGCAAGGCACGCTATGAGTTCCGCTGGAAAGACCAGTTTAACCTTAGTCTTGACCCTGAGCGTGCGCTTGAATACTACAAGACGGCCAACCATGTGGGCGGAAAATACTGCACTATGTGCGGTCCTAACTTCTGCGCCATGCGTATAAGCCAGACGATAAAAGAAGGCGAGTGCGACGTTTAATGTCTGTGGGCTTTAATGCCTCGGCGTTAAGCTGTCTGCGCAGCAGTATGACAGGCTGTATATGTGCCTGTCATGCCGTTATGCCTTGCTTGCATGAGCGCAATGAAGCATGAAGAAAGGAAATACTTAACTCATTGAAAATAAGAAATTTACTATATAAAAAATAAAAACAAAATGATAGAAAAGAAAGTATCACAGGGTATTAT
This sequence comes from Xylanibacter sp., assembly GCF_057607445.1. NCBI lineage: Bacteria > Pseudomonadati > Bacteroidota > Bacteroidia > Bacteroidales > Prevotellaceae > Xylanibacter > Xylanibacter sp. The sequence goes on from NZ_DBLZAX010000002.1 coordinate 208,859, forward strand.
CAGTACCTATTTCAGCAAGTTGGAACGTAATCTTGACCTCGATGTAGCCATTGTAGGCGGAGGTCCGTCAGGCATTGTTGCCGCATATTATCTGGCAAAGGCCGGACTTAAAGTTGCCCAGTTCGACCGCAAGTTGTCTCCCGGCGGCGGTATGTGGGGCGGCGCAATGATGTTCAATCAGATTGTCGTGCAGAAAGAAGCCATCGAAATCGTGAAAGACTTTGACATCAACTTTGAGAGCTACGACGAAGACCTGTTTGTGATGGATTCTGTTGAGAGTACCTCTGCACTGCTATATAAGGCCGTTCATGCCGGAGCAACAATATTCAACTGCTATTCTGTTGAGGATGTTGTGTTTAAGGACAATGTTGTCAGCGGTGTTGTTGTCAACTGGACTCCGGTTTTGCGTGAAGGTATGCATGTAGACCCGATTAACATTATGGCAAAGTGTGTTATCGACGGAACAGGCCATGACAGCGAGATGTGCAAGACTGTAGCGCGCAAGAACGGCATACGCCTTGCAACTGATACGGGTGATGTTATCGGCGAGCGCTCGCTCGACGTGGTTTCAGGCGAGAATGAGGTGGTTAACGGCACAAAGGAGATTTATCCCGGACTTTATGTCTGCGGTATGGCTGCTTCTGCCGTAAGCGGAACTCCCCGTATGGGACCAATCTTCGGCGGTATGCTCATGTCGGGCAAGAAGGTTGCCGAACTGATTATCAAGAAACTTAAATAGTTTTGGTGTGGGACTATGAAGTAGCGGCTTTTTGTCCGGACTTCATAGCCCCTTATATATAATAAGGTGTATCCGTAAGGCATTTTGCCAGTGCAGACAGACGCCTAAATTCGTTTTGTTTACTTTTTGCTTTTCATTTTTGCTTAAACAATGCTTTGGATTGTAGTTACTTCTCCCGTTTTTTTATCAGATGAAGCCACGTTTCTTCATCGTCTGTTGGCCAACGGCGTTGACATAATACATCTGCGTAAACCCGGAGCATCGGCTGCTGAATGTGCGCGCCTGCTTGAAGAGCTGTCGGCAGAAGACCGTTCGCATATTGTAGTTCACGACTTCTTTGAACTGGCGGAGCCTTATGGTTTGCGTGGAATACACCTTAACGCGCGCCGAAACATTGTGCCCGAAGGTTACAGCGGTCATGTCAGCCGTTCGTGTCATTCTCTTGAAGAGGTAAAACAGCACAAAGATAACTGCAATTATGTATTTCTCAGCCCGATATTCGACAGCGTGTCAAAGCAGGGATATGCCTCAGCCTTCACTGATGCAACGCTCCGTCTGGCATCAGAACAGGGCATCCTGGACAATAAGGTTGTGGCTCTTGGCGGTGTTACGCCGGATAAGATACACTATCTGAAGTCTCTAAATTTCGGCGGCGCGGCAATGCTGGGCTGTATCAACAGTATGGCCGGACTGAGCGAAGCGCAACTTTGCGCACGTTTACACAGCATAAGAGAATGTTTTAGACAGCATTGATGTTGTTTTGCCGATAAAAGCCATGGCTACAGGCTGTTGCGCGTAGTTATGGCTTTTGTTTTTTTGTCGTTTCTTTGCTGTTGGCAAAAGTTTTTGCGCCATTTTCTTTGTTGTATATATAGCTGTTTTCTTTAGCTTGTCTGCATCTTTTCGTACCCTAATCACAGGTTTAGGTTTAAATCAAGCCGTTTTATCAGAAAAATTCCTATGACTTACGACCTGAAAAGCGGCCACTTTTGCATCAAAAGTGATAGAGTTATGACCCGTAACTCTATCACTAACAGTTTGAAAGTAAATGGCTGTCGTTTGCTTAACAAACCATGTAAATTATATTGAGTTGATATTTAATCGAAAGTGTTTCTATGGTAAAAACTTTCGATTTTTGAGCGTCTTTTCGCTTTGAGTAAAAATATAGTCATAAAAATTCTGCGGAAAGACATATTCCGAAGATTATTTGCTGGTGTTGTTGTCCGTCCTGTTATATTAATCGTAACTTAACCTTGATTTTATTTCATTTTAATAAAAATCTCTTACGTGTACATTAAAATATGGGCTTTTTAGGTGTATTATTTTCGTAATTATTTTGCTGCAAACTCGTAGTTATGCTGTAAGAAAGATGAAACACCATACTGATAATTTTGCATACGAAAATTTAATTATGTTTCATTAAAACAAAATTATTTATGAAAATTTCTAACACAATCAAGTCTGGCGTAGTTGTGGCATTCCTTTCAGCCGGTATGCTGTCAGCATCAGCACAGGAAATCAGTTTGAATCAGGACAACTACACCGTTCCGTCATGGACACGTCTGACACGCCTCATGGCAGAAATGCAGTCGGCAAGTCAGCCTTACAGCATCAACATGACACTTAACGGAGATCCTACTACGCGTATGGCTTTTGCCTGGTTTACCAACAGTTCTGTGAAGACAGGCAAGGTGCAGATTGTCTTGAAGGCAGACGCAAGTGTAGAAGATTTCAGCAAGCCCGACATCACAATTGATGCTGTTTCTGCTGATGTAAAAGACCTTAACTACGTGACGAGCAAAAACGGAGTGGAAGGCATTGAGGCCAACACAAAGCGCTCATACACAAGTCATAAGGCTCTGGCAAAAGACCTGAAACCGGGCACAACCTATTCGTTCCGTGTTGGTAACGAGGAGGGCTGGAGCGAGATTGGCCACTTCACCACAGCAGCCGAGTCATACGACAAGAAAGAAGGATTCTCGTTCATCTATATAACAGACACCCAGGCACAGAATGACGGCATGTTTGATGTTTCTCAGAAAACAGCCCATGCAGCACAGAAGATGGTGCCCGATGCCAAGTTTGTACTGGTGAACGGCGACTTGGTTGAAACTTCAGGAGCCAACAACTCTGAATGGGAATATGAGCAGTGGTTCAGCACAATGCAGGATATCTGGATGAACTATCCGCTGGTTGTTGCGCAGGGTAACCACGATACAAGTTCAAACAGCAACTTTGCATGGCACTTTAACACAGACAACACGTTCAACACAACTTCGGCCGTGCCCACTACAATGGAAGGAACAGTCTATTCGTTTGTTCAGGGCGACGCCTTGTTTATGGTGATAAACTACGAGGACTACAAGAAAGAAGGCTACTTTGACGCCCTTGCCGACTGGATGAGAAAGCAGGTTGAGGAGCATAAAGACGTTAAATGGCGCATTGCCACATTCCATAAGAACATGTTTACAGGCAGCCAGTCGCACCAGAGCGACAGCGACGGACGTCTTGTACGTGAAAACATGCTCCCCGTGTTCAACGAGCTTCATATAGACGTTGCCTTGCAGGGCCACGACCATATCTACGAAGTTATCGGCCCGGTTAACAACCTGACAAAGACTCTTGTAGACGGTGCCGTAGAAGAGGTTGAGACCGTTGTTCCCGGCGGAGTGCGTGAGAATATGACAGGAAAGCAGGGCGGTGTGTTCAACGTAAACGAAGGCACTCTGTACTTCCTGAACAATTCTGCCGGCAAGAAGAAGTATGAGCCGCGCGACGAACAGGCTATGATTGACGCATATTCGGCTCATGGAGTTGACAATTACTGGGGACTCTTCTCTGGAAAGTTCGGTCAGACAGGCGAACCTACATTCAGCGACGTTACAGTAACGGCCGACACGATATTTGTAAGCACATACACCGTTAACGACGCAGGCAGCGCAACACTGTTTGATTCGTTCAAGATTATCAAGGAAGAAGGCAGCTCTACGGGCGTTTCTAAGGCAGAGACATCTCCCGTAAGGATTTATAACGACTCTGACAACAAGCAGATTGTTATTAAAGGTGTTGAACCTGAGAGCGTTGAGGTATATTCTTCTAACGGTGCATTGGCCGGACGCTATACAGGAACAACAATTGCCACTAATGCAATGGGCAGCGGCCTGTATATTGTTAAGGCCATAAAAGGCAACAAAAGCTACTACGGAAAGGTGATAGTTGAATAAGTTACCGTCATTGTTATACATAATAGTCTTTCTGAACGTCTGCCGTAATTCATCGGCAGACGTTCAGTTGTTTTATATAGTTTTTAACTGTATTTGTTAAAAAAAATAAATATAAGCTTGCCCGTGCAACGTTTGTTATGGTTTATCCGTCTTAAAAGTGAAAAAATCAAAAGCATTGCAGCCTTAAAAAGTCAGAAATGCTGTTTGAGGTTAAAGATTTTCAGTAAAAAAAGCATAACATATGACAAAGATACGTGTTGATATAAAGCGGATGATGCTGCTTCCGGCAACGTTGATGACATTAACGGCAGCAGGACAGAACGTCAGCGGACAGGTGGTGGATGCGCATGGTAATGGCATACCATATATAAATGTGGTGGCCTTGTCGCTGCCTGATTCGTCTTATGTTACGGGCGTTATGACCGACAGCATTGGTCGTTTCGGTTTCGATGTTCCGCCAGAAGGACGCCTTTTGCGCGTTTCGGGTGTGGGATATAAGACCGTTTATGCCGACAGAACTGACGATGAGGGCCGCATCTGTCTGCAAGAAGACACGCAGATGCTTGGCGAGGTGGTGGTCAGGAGCCGCATGCCGAAGACACGGCTGAAGGGCGATGCCATGGTGACAAACGTGGTGGGGACGGTGCTGGAGACGGCAGGAAACATGGAAGATCTGCTCGACCGCATACCAAACGTGTCGGCAAACAGCGATAAAATAGAGGTTTTTGGGCGCGGAGAGCCCGAAATTTATATAAACGGGCGCAAGATGCTCGACAAAGTGGAGCTTGAACGCCTTAGTTCGGACAATATAAAGTCTGTTGAGGTTGTAACAAATCCCGGTGCAAGATATGGCGCAAGTGTCAAGTCGGTTATACGCATAACCACCAAGAAGGCCGTTGGCGAGGGCTTTGGCTTTGACAACAGACTGTCGGGTGAACTTAAAGAGCGAGGCTATGCCTCGGGGCAGGAGCGCATAAACATGAACTGGCGCAGCGGAGGCCTCGATATAGGTGGAACGTTCAACATATCAAGAACTAACACACTTGACCCGAAGCAGCTGGAGCAGATAACATATCTTGACAAGACATGGCGGCAGCCAAGTTCGCTTGACCAGGTATATAAAAAAAGGAATATATATGGACGACTGGCGCTGAGCTATATGTTCAACGAAAATCATTCGCTGGGGGCAAGCCTTAGCTGGTATCGCATGCCGTGGGACAACGCTTCGGGATATATGAAATCGAGTGTCGTTAAGGACGATCTGCTCACAGAAAAGCTTTTAAGCTCTTATATCGCGTCAGGACAAGGCACAACGCTGCAGGGAAATTTATATTATGTCGGAAAGATAGGTCAGTTGGGTGTTGACTTTAATGCTGACTGGTATTGGAGCAAGACGGGAAGACACATGACGACAGTTGAGGACTATCAGGAAACAGGACAGGAACCTGTAAACCAGCAGGTCAGCACTTCGTCAGACGGCCGTAACAATCTTGTGGCGTCAAAGCTGGTGCTGACGTCTCCGCTGTTTGGCGGCACCTTGTCTTTTGGCGGAGAGTATTCTTATTCGGTGCGCAAGACTCTTTATGGCGTGCTTCCGGCAGACGTCCTCGAAGACGACAAGAGCCGTATAGAAGAGGGTATGGCTTCGGCCTTTGTTGAATATGTCCGCCATTTTGGGCCGTTTAGCATGCAGGCCGGAGTGAGGTATGAGAATGTAGATTTCGACTATTATGACGACGGAGTGTATGTGGGCGAGCAGAGCCGTGTGTTTAACAATATCTTTCCTTCGTTGTCGCTTTCGGGCATGTTTGGCGACTTTGGCGTTCAGTTGGGCTATGCGTCAGACATATCCCGGCCGTCTTATAACCAGCTTCGCAGCAACATAACCTACGATAATCGCTACACTTATGAGGGCGGTAATCCGTTTTTGCTGCCGTCGAGGTCAAACAACGTCAATTTGGCGCTTACATATAAGTGGATAATGTTGAATGCAGGATGGTCGCATGTAATTGATCCGATAATAGAGCACAGCGAACCCTACGGAGATGACCCGTCGGTGGTGCTTTTCAGGCAGGTAAACGGTGAGTCGTACGACAAGATGTACGCCTCGCTTAATATAAGTCCGACTTTTGGAGTGTGGCATCCGTCGCTTATGCTCGGCGTGCAGAAGCAGTGGTTCGCCATGCAGGTTCACGGGCATAATCCGCTCGACAATCCCGTTGGAACATTCCGTTTTGACAACACATTAGACACTAAAATATGCCGTATTTCGCTAAATATGCGCTATACGACACGTGGAGGTGACGAGAATGTGTACATGCGGAAGCCTTCTTTCAGGGCAGATATGTCTTTATATAAGGCATTTATGCAAGACCGGCTTACGGTGCAGCTGCAAGTAAAGGACTTATTCAAGACCTCACGCCAGCGCTTGACCATGTTTTATGGCTCCATGCGCGAGACGCTTTGGGGCGCTCCGGCTCAGCGCAGAGTTAGCCTTACGGTGCGCTATAAGTTTAATGTTGACAAGAGCAAATATAAGGGCACGGGAGCAGGACAGAGCCAGAAAAGCCGTATGTAGACGGCAAGTGTGTTGACTTTACGGCATGCTGCGTATGAAGATTATGATGTTTTTATTGCCTGAAGGCATTAATCGGCATCAGTTTTTATACGTGGCATGCCGTTTTTTTGTATATTTGCATAAATCTTAGTATAAGATAATCTGCATTTCGGTATAAAACCGGGACTAATTTTAGGCTTATTGCTTGGATTTTATACTATAACCTTGAATTTGAGAACAAAACTAAAAACATGGAAATAAGAAGTAAACTGGGCAACGAAAATATTATGCAGCTGCGAAAAATGGCATTTTTCTGCTCGAGAAAGGAGCCGTCTGGACTTCAGGCTGCTGTGGACAGATGGATAGCAACCCTGCAACCGGATAAGGTTTGCGTAATGTGCGGCGACCAGTCGCCAATGGAAAAACACGTGTTTTCATCATTGCTTGAAAGAAAAATTCCGGCAATATTGGTGCTGGCAGAGGCGATGCATGAGCAGTGGAGCGAGCCGGTGAGCGAGGCTTTGGGCAGTGGCAGGCTACTGATAATAAGCCATTGTGGGCCTGAGGTGCATACGGTATGCGCCCGCTCGGCATTCGACCGCAACGCACTGATGATGGCTCTTGCTGACGAAATTATAGTCGGATATTGCTCAAAAGGCGGCAATCTGGAGCGCGGTTTGGCCGGATACAGCAATGTGAGATACCTTGTAGGCAATCAAGACAATAGGGCGAAAACTAAGGAACCGTTACCGCAACAGGGTGGACGTTCGTATGCCGGACGCCGTTTTCCCGATGATTCTCAGCGCGAAAAAAGCAGTTTGCAGGGCGGACGTTCGTATAACGGACGTAGTTTTTCTGTAAATCAGAATGTTTCCAATGGATTCAGTCAAGGTGGCAGGGCAGTGGCAGGACAGGCTGATAATGGCGTAGGACAGTGGAGCCGCAGGCTCGATTTGGGTTACAGCACGATATTTTTCGATTTTAATGAGGCCGGAAAGGATGTTTATATCAAACTTACTCAAAGTACAAAATCGGCAGACGGAAAGTATGAACGCAACAAAATATTCATGGACCGCAGCGAATTCAGGGCGTTTTATGATACAATAGGCTATGTGACAAGGACTGTGGAGCGTGATGAAAAATTAGACAGAAACATCGTGGTAAGGTCGGCAAGCGGTGACATAAGTCTGAATATGGTCATGTCAGAAGGTATGAAAATGTGTATGATGACTCAGGAAAAAGAGCTGCTGACAATGGGACACAGGCGTCAGACGATAGGATTTTGCGTCACGGAGTTGTCGGCTTTTTTTGACGTAGTGATTGATGCAGCCCGCCATTGGCGCATAATAAGCTGATAAAGAGGCAAAAAAATGCCTGATGTAGGCGATAGCCGGGTGTTGGTAATACTCGTCAGAATTTTCCATGGTTCAGGCATGTAGCATCCAAAAAGTTTGTAAACATGAGCGTTTATGGCGATATATCCGCGATATACAGCCTGATTTGGGTTTAATTAAATAAATTTATTTTGTTCAGCCCTCCGTTTGCATTATATTTGCATAAGGGAAAATATACTAAAAATGAAATTATAATGGCGCTTTTGTGACTATATGTCAGACATCTTGTCTTGTATATTAGACTCGCATGGCGCTTTAAACGTAAAAAACAGAAATTTATGGCAGCAGGAAAATGGATAGGCGGCATATTGGGCTTTATGTCCGGCGGTGCGCTCGGAGCTTTGGCAGGAGTGGCACTGGGAGCCTTGTTTGATTATGGAATTAATGCGGTAAACAAAGACGGAGAGCCCAAAAACGGATACGGAAGTACTTCTTCCGGCCGTCAGGGCTTTGGCAGCGCGACGCGCGAACAGCAATATTATGAGGGGCAGCGCAACAGTTTTTTGTTCTCTCTGCTTGTTTTGGCGTCGTATATTATTAAGGCAGACGGCAAGGTGATGCACCGCGAGATGGAGTTTGTGCGGAAGTTCTTGCGTGCAAACTTCGGTGAAGTGGCCGTAGAGCAGGGCAACAGCATACTTCTGCGCCTATTTGACGAGCAGAAGAGACTGAATGCCACAAATCCTTATGCTTTCAGGGATGTTATACGTCAGAGCTGTGAGCAGATAGCTATGAATCTCGACTATGGTCAGCGTTTGCAGCTGCTAAACTTCCTCGTAATGATAGCAAGGGCAGACGGTTCTATGCCAAATGAGGAAATTTCGGCTTTGAGAGAGTGCGTTCGCTATATGCGCATGGATATGGAAGATCTTGACTCAATGTTGAATCTGCAAAAAGACACACTGGAAGATGCTTATGCTGTGTTGGGCGTATCGCCTGATGCGACAGACGATGAAGTGCGCAAGGCATATCGTAATCTTGCCTTGAAGCATCACCCAGACCGTGTAGCTGCGCTTGGCGAGGATATCAGGCGTGCGGCAGAGAAGAAATTCCAGGAAATCAATGAGGCTAAAGAAAAGATATTTAAGGCAAGGGGAATGTAGAAGTTTTAGCCTGTTAAATATTCTCATGTTTACACAGAACGGCTAATCTGCCAACTTTTATTTGTGCAGTTTAGATATATAATAAAGAGCGGACAAATACCATTAAAAAATGAATTAGGTGTTTGTCCGCTCTCTTTTTATGATTAAAAATCAGACTTTTTGTGGTAATGTTTTATTCTTGATATCGCTTTACCAAAAATTTTAATGCTGTTTGGCGTTAAAGTTCGCTGAAATCAGGTATTTCTTTCAGAAAACTATAGCTGTTATTTGCGTAGTCCATTCGGCAGCAATAGTGTTGCAGGCCGTTGCTTACTACGAGATAATCCACTTTCAGCAGCATGTTATAAACCGAAATCTGGTTGAACACCTTCTGTGTGATGGCTATTGTTGGAGCTTTATACTCCATAATCATGCGCGGACGCGCCTGTGAGTCGTATAGAACGCTGTCGCAGCGCAGTTTTTTCTGACCGCATGTCAGTTCTGTCTCGTTGGCAATGAGTGATGCCGGATAACCTTTGTGCTCTGTCAGGAAATGAATAAAATGCTGGCGCACCCATTCTTCCGGTGTAAGACTTACAAACTTGCGTCTCAGCGTGTCAAGAATCAGTGTCTTGCCGTTCTGCTGTTTTATTTTTATTTCGTATTGAGGTAGGTTTAATCGATACATTTTATTAAATTTGCATTCTGAATGGCTTTAAGTTGCCATGTGTTAGGGCGTATGAGTTTATAGCCGCAGACAGATAGTTTATGTCTTCAGGCCGCTGACTCAGTAATTTTTGCAAAGTTAGCCATTATTATTTTAAACGGTGAACGTCAGCGTCCTTTTTTGGCAGCAATGGCTTTCTGATAAAGCATAAAGATATGGCAGAGAAAAAGATCGTTACTTTTGAGAGCATAATGCGCGACTTGCGTGCAGGTAATTATGCGCCCGTATATATTCTTATGGGCGAGGAGTCTTATTATATTGATAAGATAACAGATTTTATCTCGACGAATGCTCTTACTCCTGAAGAACGCGACTTCAATCAGTCTGTTGTCTTTGGCTCTGACGTTTCTTCAAGTCAGATTGTTGACATGGCAAGGCGTTTCCCGATGATGGCCGAGCGGCAGGTTGTGATAGTGAAAGAGGCTCAGAATATAAAAAACTGGGAACAACTGGAAAAGTATGTTGAAAAACCTGTGAAATCAACAGTTTTGGTTTTGTGTCACAAAAACGGCAGTATTGACGGGCGAAAGAAAATATTGGCCAAGGCAGCAGCCACGGGTGTGGTGTTTGAGAGCAAGAAGAAGCGTGATTATGAATTGCCGGCTTTCATAGAGAGTTATCTTAAAAATTATGGACGCGCTGCAATAGACCATAAGTCATCCCAGATGATAGCCGACCATATCGGGGCAGATCTTAGCAGGTTGACGAGTGAACTCGACAAGCTGATTCTTTCTTTGCCAGAGAATGACCGGCGTGTTACTCCTGAGGTTGTAGAGGAGAGGATAGGAGTGAGCAAGGATTTTAATGCTTACGAATTACGCAGCGCGATAGTTAACCGTGATGTGTTGAAGGCGACACGGATTTTGTATTATTTTAATGACAACCCGAAGACCGGAAATGCATACATGCTTATACCGATGTTGTTCTCTTATTTTCAAAATTTACTTATAGCATTTTATGCTCCTCAACCTAAAACTGACGAGAGTGTTGCACGCTGGTTGGACCTCAGGGCAGGGTGGGCTGCAAAGGACTACATCACTGGTATGAGAAATTATACTGGTGTGAAAGTGATGCAGATAATTTCTAAAATTAGAGAGACAGATGCCAAAAGTAAGGGTTTAGACAACCCAAATACCCCTGTCGGGGAGCTGTTAAGAGAGCTAATTTTCTTCATTTTACACTAAAAATAGCCCCATTTTGGGGCTATTTTTTTCTCTTTCGCATTTTTTTCTGAACAAAAAAAATAGGGTTAAAGTCGTAAAAATCAGAGCCTTTTATGATTTTTGACGCTCTCAGAATCGTGTATTTTTGAGCTTTCTTTACCTCGTTTCGAAATACTTAATTTTTCTGTTTTTCGACCGAAAAACAGGTGTTAAAATTTAGCGTTTGCATTTATTATGATTTACAATACCGAAATTTAGCTATCTGAATGTTTATATTTGTTTATATAAAATGCAAATGTAAAGCATAAATTTATATTTAAATATAAATATATTGATAATTGAATTTATATTTTAATACTTAAATCTTTAAATTTGCAAATTACAAGTTATATTTATGCATTTTCGGATTTATTGTTTAAATGCCTGATTATCAGCCTGAATACGATATTTTATGAAGTAAATTTATGCGATTATGCTTATTTTCGCCTTAAAATACTGCATAAAGCTAGATTAACGCTTTTTATTAGTGCAAATAACGCTCGCCTAATGAATTAGTTAGCAAAATCCTTTAAATAAAGGCTTATCGGGCGTTTTAATAGTCTAAATTTACATTTGTATTTTTAAATACCAAATTATAAGATTTAGATATTTACATTTACAAATATAAATTTATAAATTTGACATTTAAATTTTAAAATAATATTTAGGTTTGTTGTGTATGTCAAAAAAATGATTTACCTTTGTAAAGTCTAAGAAAAATAGCAAAAAACAACATCAAGGTAAGAAAATGGAAGAAATGAAAGACCGAATCAGGCAGATAATGGAGTCTCAACATATGAGTCAACAGACCTTCGCTAACTTCATCGGAATGTCTGCTGCATCATTAAGCAGCATTTTTAACAACCGTACAAAACCGACGCTCAACACCGTTGAAGCGATTAAGAGCAAAATGCCTCGCCTGAGTACAGACTGGCTCATGTTCGGAAGAGGCTCGATGTTTATCGACGACACTCCGACTACCGACCCCTCTCCTGCTGAGGATACAGATATGGGCAGTGAGCATGTTGCTGACTTTGGAGGCGGCGTGCCGGATCTTTTCGGAGACAACCAGACCGGAGCATCTGTTCAACAGTCTGTGCACAGACATGTTGAGAGCGTTATTCGGCCTGAAGTGAAATATGTTGAGCGTCCGCAAAGACAGATTACAGAGATAAGGGTTTATTTTGACGACCTTACCTATGAGACTTTTGTCCCCAAAAAATAGAATTGCCGTGTAAAAACCGATAATATGTTGATTTAGCTTTGCTGGTATGCCCTTTTTTGTAGGCTTATGGCATGTACATACGTTTTTTGAGGCATTTATTGGCTCTGTCATGTGTCTGTTTTTCATTGTTGAGCGTTTTTCTTGACGTTAAATAGCCTTTTATGGCATCATATATGCCGTTTAACATATATTTAACAGCCTGTGACTTTCGTTTTTTTGGAAAGCGCAGGCTTATTTTGTACCTTTGTATTCTGTAAGTAAGGCGATAAAGTCTTTCTTGCGCCTGGTTTAATAAGATAAATTCGTTTCTTATGAAAAAATATGTTTCAGACCTCAAGGTCGTTTCTGTAGAACATATAAACGACAAATATGTTCTGATAAAGCTTACTCAGGACGAACGACTTCCGGAAATGCTCCCGGGACAGTTTGTTGAGATAAGAGTAGACGGATCGCCTTCTACATTCCTTAGGCGTCCCATTTCAATTAATTTCGTTGATTATGACACAAATCAGCTGTGGCTTCTCGTTGCTGCTATAGGCGACGGAACACGCCGTATGGCTCAATTAAAGGCCGGAGACGTGCTTAACTGCATGTTCCCTTTGGGTAACTGCTTTACAATGCCTGAAGGCGCCTCAGAGAAGATTTTGCTTGTTGGAGGCGGCGTAGGTGTGGCTCCGCTGCTGTATTTCGGCAAGAAACTCTGCGATGCCGGTATACCCCCTGTATTTCTTCTCGGGGCACGTTCCGGAAAAGATTTGCTTCTGCTGGATGAGTTTAAAAAGTACGGGCGCGTATGCGTAACGACAGAAGACGGCTCAATGGGCGAGAAAGGCTTTGTTACAAACCATTCTGTGCTCAATGAGGTGGCTTTCGGCCGTATAGCCACTTGCGGTCCGAAGCCAATGATGGCTGCCGTGGCAAGATATGCCAAGGCAAAAGGTATAGAATGTGAGGTGTCTTTGGAAAATAAGATGGCCTGCGGACTGGGAGCATGTCTCTGCTGCGTTGAAAAGACCACAGAAGGCAACGTGTGTGTATGTAAGGAAGGACCGGTTGTAAACATAAAGAAATTGTTATGGCAGATTTAAGCGTAAATATCAACAAATTGCAGTTGAAGAACCCTGTAATGACGGCTTCGGGAACATTTGGCTATGGCCCCGAATTTGCTGATTTCATACCGTTGGAAGGTCTTGGCGGTATTATTGTGAAAGGAACCACTCTAAAACCGCGTGAGGGCAACGATTATCCCCGTATGGTAGAGACGGCTTCGGGTATGCTCAACTGCGTGGGACTGCAGAACAAGGGCGTAGACTATTTCTGTGAGCATATATATCCTGAGATAAAGGACATTGATACAAATATGATTGTAAACGTCAGCGGCTCGTCTCCTGAAGATTATGCTGAATGTGCCGCCCGTATCAACGAGCTGGACAACATTCCGGCCATAGAACTTAATATTTCATGTCCAAACGTAAGGCAGGGAGGCATGGCCTTCGGCGTTACGTGTGCCGGTGCGGCAAGCGTAGTAAAGGCTGTGCGTGCCAGATACGACAAGACCATGATAGTAAAGCTCTCTCCCAATGTTACCGACATAGCCGAGATAGCGCGTGCAGTTGAGGCTGAGGGCGCCGACAGCGTATCGCTTATCAACACTCTTATGGGCATGGCTATTGACATTGAGAAGCGCAAGCCCTTGCTTAGCATCAATACGGGCGGACTTAGCGGTCCTGCCGTGAAGCCTGTTGCCCTGCGTATGGTATGGCAGGTGGCCAAGGCTGTGAAAATCCCTGTTGTCGGTCTTGGAGGTATCTGTAATGCCCATGATGCCATCGAATTCCTTATGGCCGGTGCTACGGCAATAGAGATTGGTACAGCCAACTTTATCGATCCGCAGGTTACGATAAAAGTACGCGACGGCATTAATGAATGGCTTGACAGCCACGGCTGCAAGTCGGTTAAGGAGATTATCGGTACGTTGGAAGACTGCTGATATTTCTGCTTTTTACGAGATTTTTATAAAAAAGTTTTCTGAATAAACTCGTCACTCGTCACAATGATATGTAAAGTGCTGTAATTTAATCACTTATGATGTGACGACTTTGAAGGCAGACTCATCACAGCATAGGCTTTATGCTAGGCGTGATGAGTCTGTTTTTCAACTCATCACATTCAATGTCGTTGAAAATCAGTAAGTTATGTCTGCTTGTGATGAGTGACGAGTTTATTCAGAAAACTTTTTCTTTATATTCTTTGATTTAATCCTGATTTCGGTTTACCTGAGGCTGTGTTATTCCTGTTTCAGCTTGAAAAGCTTAATCAGGATGTCTTTGCATATTGACGATTTTGCAGAAGCATACCTTTCACGTTGCGTTTTGCCGTCTTTTAGAGCCTGAAAGGTGGTCTTTTATATGTCAATTTGCCTACTATTATGGTGTTTTGCCTAATAATTGGGGCTAATTTAGCTCCATTCCGCCTTCTCAACAGGGTGTTTAGTGATAAATTTAGGCCGTTTAACTCCAACCGGGCATTATTATTTTGCTGGATAGCAGCTTAATATCCGTCGCCTTGCCGTTTGCTTCTTGGGCAGATGTAACGAACTATGTCAAGAAAAACGGGCGAAAAGGCGTCTATAGAACATAAAAGGGGGATGAAAGCAGGAATACGCCAAATAGATAAAACAATATGCGGTCTTATGGCCGATTGTAGCATTATTTTATTCATAATGCTTGTTGGCGGTTAATATTGCAGAATATTGTCATTTTTATCTGTTTCCCTGCTTAGATTTGTCGTAAAGCTTATTTCTGTAAGAATTAAAATGCTCCGAATAAAGGCTATCCCATATTCGGAGCATTATTTTGTAGCAAAACGCTATTGTCATCAGGCTTTCTTGCCTGTAAAATGGCAGGGTATTGCCCGTTTTTGTCTCTGTTATGCCGTGTAGCGTTATGATTTGTCAGATGCTGTGGAGCTTACTGTCTTACGCTTTCAACCTTATATCCGGCTTTCTTCAGCAGTTCCAGCACGCCTTGCTCTCCCGTCAGGTGTCCGGCTCCTACGGCAAAGAATGTAGCTCTCTTTTTCATTATCTCCGGCATCTTCTTTATCCAGTCGGCGTTGCGGTTATATATCAGCGCGTCCTTTTCCTGTGGAGTGTAGTCGCAGCTGTTGTTCAGTTTTTCTTCCATAGCGTCGTTTATGGCCTTCAGGTCTTGTGTAAAGAAGGCTTTGGTGATGTTTTCTGTCATCATCTCATACATATCCTTATTGTCCGCAAGGCACAGCAGCAGTTCTTTCTGGCGCTCTTCCGTCTGTCCCTTGTACAAGAGTTCCATCTGGAAGTCTATTGTCTCGAGCGCGCCAACAGGCTTACCCTGTTCCTTGGCCTTATTCTGAAAATACTCGTCAAAAGTCTGGTTCGGGTTAAATTTCGGGTTCTTTTTAAGATACATCAGTACGGTTAACTGTGTTGTAAGGGCCTGTGGTGACATTTTCCCGAACTGTTGTGCCACTATCGGGTTGGTCATGTCTATGCCTATAATGTCCTTCATCATGGCGTTGATACGTGCCATTTCCTCGGCTGTGAACATCTTGTCTATCGTCTGTCCGTCAGGGAGCATCATGGCGCTCTGTAATTTTGCCATGTTTTCAGGAGCAGTCATTTCCGACATTATTATTTCTCCGTAAACCTGTTCAGATGCGTCTAGGGCATTTTTCAGTCCCGGTATGCTGTCAGTAAAAGATGCCGGTGCAAGATGGTATGTGCCTATTATGTACGACGGTTTGCTCAGTCCGTTGCCGGATATCTTCCATAAAAGTTGCGCCTGAATGCCTATTAACGCAACAAACAGTAAAAATGCAGAAAATAAAATTCTTTTCATAGATAGAATTATTTAGGGATTACACATTTGTCATGACACTAAAAAATTATTCCGTACAAAGATAGCCAATTGTCATGCAAAAACGAAATGATAAGAAAGTTTTTTGTGTCCTGCCTTTTTATTTTTGTCTAAAGTGCTTGTTTTTAGCATGTTACGGTGTAGCAAAAAAAGAGCGGCCAATTGACCGCTCTCAACCAACACAAAAACTAAACTAGACTTAATTAGACGAAATCAAGATTTTCACAAACCCTGAATCGTCGATGCAAATATACGATATATTTTTTATACAACCAAATAATTATGCGCCTTTTTACACTTTTCTGCAAAATTTTAAAGTTTTATTGTTTTTGATAACAAATATTGGTCAAGTATTGTCATGGCAGCCATGGCTTCTACTATCGGTACGGCGCGTGGCAGCACACATGGGTCATGTCGTCCTTTGGCTTTGAGGTTCACTTCTTCGCCGTCTTTGTTTACGGTCGTCTGGTCTTTCAGCAGTGTTGCTATGGGCTTGAACGCTATTCTGAAGTAGATGTCCTCGCCGTTGCTTATGCCTCCCTGTATGCCTCCGCTGTTGTTCGTTCTTGTGGCTATGCGCCCGTTGTAATTGAAGAATAGGTCGTTCACTTCGCTTCCGCGTCTGGCGCTCATGCCAAATCCTGCTCCAAACTCAATGCCTTTCACGGCGTTTATGCCCAGCATGGCACTTCCGAGGGCTGCATGCAGCTTGTCAAACTCGGGCTCTCCGAGTCCTGCCGGGCAGCCTTTTATCACGCACGTAATTGTTCCGCCTATGGTGTCGCCCTCAGCCTTAACCTCCGAAATAAGTTTTATCATCTCTTCGGCTTTAGCCTTGTCGGGGCATCTTACAATGTTTTCCTCGGCCGACTCAAGGTCGTATTTACTGTAGTCGCTGTCGAGAGCGATGGTGCCAACCTGTGATGTGTAGGCATTAACTGATATACCTAAACGCTTTAGAGCCAGCTTGGCCAGCGCTCCGCCTACGCATCTGCTTATGGTTATTCGTGCCGATGAGCGGCCTCCGCCCCTGTGGTCACGTATCCCATATTTGTAATTATATGTAAAGTCTGCATGCGACGGACGGAAAACGTCCTTCATGTTGTCATAGTCGGACGATCTTTGATTGGAGTTTCTCACGATGAAGCCGATGGGGCAGCCCGTAGACTTGCCTTCAAACACTCCGCTCAATATTTCAACCTTGTCGGCCTCCTTCCTCGCTGTTGTTATGGCGCTTTGTCCCGGTTTTCTTCTGTCAAGCTCGCCTTGTATGAAATCAAGGTCGATGTCTATTCCTGCCGGATATCCGTCTACAACTCCGCCGACAGCCTCGCCGTGGCTTTCGCCGAAGGTGGTCAGTCTGAACAATTTTCCGAAAGAGTTACTCATGTTTTGCAGAACCGTTTTTACTTTAACATAAAAAATCGGCAAAACGGCTACAGCGCTTGTCGTGTCATAGCCTTTTGCCGTTATAGGTTCAGGTCTGTTGCCGTATTTGCCTATATGCTTTTCAGACCTTTGTCTGTGCTGTTCTTTTCTTTAGTTGCAGCAGCATCCGTTGCCGCCTTCGTGTCCGTGGTGGCATCCTTCGCCGTGCTCATGGTGGCATCCCTCACCATGTCCGTGATGACATCCTTCGCCATCTCCGTGGTGATGTCCGCAGCAACAGTCGCCTCCGTCTTCGCCATGGTGTCCGCAGCAGCATCCTTCGCCGCTCATGCGGTTGATAAGACCCTGAATTTCTTCGTTAGTAGCCTCTCTAGACTCAACGATATGTCCTTTGAAATTGAGTGTCTTGCCTGCCAGCGGGTGGTTGAGGTCCACTCTAACCTTGTCTTCGCCTACTGATACAACTTTTGCCAAAAATCTGTTTCCGTCTTCGTTCTGCAGCGGAATAATGGCGTCTTTATATATGTTGTCATGGTCGAAGTGTCCGTTTATGCAGAAGATGTTCTTGTCAAGGTCGAGCACATGCTCTTCCTCATAGTCGCCGTACGCCTCGTCTTTCGACAGGGTGATGTCAAATTCTTCACCCTTGTTCAGCCCGGCAGTGGCATTCTCGAATGCATCGAGCGTTATGCCGTATCCGCTGATAAACTGGAACGGCTCATTATCGGTAGCCTCTTCAACGAGTTCGTTAGAGTTGTTGTCTACAACATACAGTCTGTAAGCTACTGCTATGTATTTGTTCTTGTTACTTTCCATTTCTTGACTAAAATTTTCTTTTGAGTGCAAAGATAATGCAATTTGTGCTCAGAATAAAATAAATCGTGTTTAAATTTTCTGTTTTTCTGTTTATTCTCATGCCCGTTTCTTGTTCTCGTGCCCTGTCTTTGCCTGTTTTGGGTGCATCTTTTGTTGCCGTTTTGAACGGATGAAGGGGTATTGTCTTACTTTATGTTACAAATATTTTGCAGTTATTTCATATTGTTGTAATATATTGTAAACAGATTGCTAAAAGTATTTTAAATATTTGATTTAGGTCAAAAAAGTAAGCTGTTAACGCAAACAGCATGATATTTTTGCTTCGCTTTGTCGGATTTTGATGTATCTTTGCACCGTCGAAAGACAAAAAGAGATAAATAAATTTAGGATAACGAGCTGAGGCGATTCGTGAGAAAAGAGCCGGGGCTCAAGGTAAAATGAAAATTTAAGGATTATGAAAAGATTGTTTTTAACCGTCGTAGCTGTGCTCAGCATGACTATGACATTTGCAGAAGATGAGAAGTTGAACAACGTTGAGAGCGCAAAAGCTTACAACATGGAAGTTAACTACGGCAAGCTTGCCGACTTCCTCGGTCTTTCTTCAGACCAGCTTGAGGCTGTTCAGGACATTCACACTTCATTCTGCGCAGACATGTTGAATGCTGCCAACGCTAATTCAGACGAGCGTGCATCTATGGTTAACGGTGCAGTAGAGAAAGACTTGAAGTACATGCGTAACGTTCTTACCGGTGATCAGTTCCGCAAGTATCTGATGCTTCTGAACGTAACATTCAACAACCGTGGCATAGAAAGATAATCATTATCGTATATCAGGAAGTCCGCCTGTGCGTAAGCTCAGACGGACTTTTTTTGTTTTGTGTCCTGACTGCCATATTTGTATGTGTCGTTTGGCATTTTGCTGTATCTTGTTATTGTGTCTCATTATCGCGGTATGGTATTCTGAAATGTAATGAAATATTACCGCTGAAACAGAAAACTTTTTTATTTTGACGCTCTCAGAATGGCGTTGCTCTTTATGAAAGTATTTTTTCTCTGAAAAATAGCCGGATATTGTAATCTTTTCTAAATTGCACTATATCAGCAGTTTATCATATCCTGTCATGTAGACGTAAGTCGGATGTTGCCCAATATGTGCCCTTTTGTGTTGCAAAAGCATAGGTTTCTGCATGCAAAACGGCAAGTTTTACCTGCTGAAATCAATGCTTTTTTGATTAAAAACAAGTGCTTTTTAGGTTCTAAGAGATGCCGCTTGTGAATATAGGTTAATTTATTGCTGCTGTTGATTGCGTCAAATTAACTTATGTTAGCAGTATGATTCCTATTTTACAGAAAACTCATGACATTATTTTTGACTTTTTCTTGAAAATATTTTCGTGAGTCTGTTGACTTTAATTTAGTGCAAAACCCAGTCGTTACGGCCATGGCCTAATCATTTTTAGGTATTGTCAGAAACCCTATTTTTAGGTATTGCAGTATATTTTCTTGTACGTTATCTTTGCAGCCGTAAAGACAAATAACTCATAAATGATAAAATTGATATGGAAAAGACATGTATAATTTACGGTTCGTCAACGGGAACCTGTCAGGCCATTGCCGAGAATATAGCCGGCAAGCTGGGTGTGGGAGCTGCCGACGTGCTTGACGTTTCAAGTATAGACGCTTCAACTCCGGATGCTTACACAAATCTGATTTTGGGCACTTCTACATGGGGAGCAGGCGAACTTCAGGACGACTGGTACGACGGACTTGAGACACTTAAGCAGGCCAACCTTTCCGGAAAGACCATTGCTCTGTTTGGCTGCGGCGACAGCGAGTCGTATGGCGACACGTTCTGTTCGGCTATCGGCGAGATATACAATGCGCTTAAAGACAGCGGAGCAAAGTTTGTCGGTGCCGTTTCGACAGACGGCTACACCTATGACGATTCAGCTGCCGTGGTAGACGGCTGTTTTGTGGGGCTTGCGCTCGACGATGTCAATGAGCCGGACAAGACAGACTGCCGCATCGACGCATGGCTTGAAAGTATAAAGAACAGTCTTTAGTTAATTTAAAACAACATGAATTATGAGAACGGATGCCCTTATTACAGAGATACTGCCGCCTGACATGAAGGTGCTGATGAACCATATTTACGAGTATAAGAAAGGTGTGCGCCAGATGGTGCTCTTCACTTTCAACAAGAGATATGAGGACTATGCCACGGCGCGCCTTAAGCGGCAGAACATCAGCTATATACTTCAGCCGGTGGGCAACGACCGCATAAACTTGTTCTTCGGCCGCAAGCAGTGTCTTGAGGCTATCCGTCTCATGGTTACACGGCCGTTGAGCCAGCTCACGCCTGAGGAAGACTTCATCCTCGGAGCTATGCTCGGCTATGATATCTGCGCGCAGTGTGAGCGCTATTGTGAGCGCAAATGCCGCAGCTGCATGAAGGCACAATGACGTAAAGTAGATGATAAACTTTTTAGAAATCTTGTTCGCTAAGTAAAATTCATAATGTTTTTGTATACACTGATCGTGGCCGGCTGTGAAGTCGGCCACGTCTTGTTCGTAAAGTTATGTTGGCTGCCGTGTCTTTCCGTATGCCGCCATTCTGTGGTATTACGTTTTATATGTTTAATTTGTTTCTTATTATTTGTAGGAACAAATAATTTTCATTATCTTCGCAAATAAATAAGATTAGTGTGTATGATAGAATATTTTGCCGATAATTTGTGGCAGATGTGGACTCTCATAGCCATTGTCTGTCTTATAGTAGAGCTTACCAACGGAGACTTCTATGTGATGTGTTTTTCCATTGGTGCGCTGCTTACGGTTCTTGTCTCGCTGTTTGTGCCGGGTTTTTATCTGCAGCTTTTCCTGTTTTTGCTGTTTTCGGTGTTGTGCATATTCTTTGTGCGTCCGTTTGCCATAAAGTATCTGCATGGCAGCCGTAAGGAGCGCCTTAGCAATGCCGATGCCATTATAGGCCGTACAGGCCGCGTCAGCGAGACCATCGTTGAAGGCGGATACGGGCGCGTGGCCATAGACGGTGACGACTGGAAAGCCGTCACGGCCAATGGCGAAAGTGTGGCTGTAGGGCAGAGCGTAAGGGTGATAGGGCGCGAGAGTATTATCATCACGGTAGAGAAAATTTGATTTAATAACCTAATAATCTTTTAAATTATGGACATCGTTGCTTATATCTTTATTGCGCTAATTATATGTGCGCTCATCGTAGTGAAGAAGAGTCTTGTCATCATACCTCAGTCGGAAACAAAGATTATAGAGCGTCTCGGCAAGTATTATGCCACGCTGAAACCCGGAATAAACATCATCATACCGTTTATTGACCGCGCCAAGGAGATTGTAACCATGCGCCGCGGCCGCTACATCTACAGCAACTCTATCGACCTTCGTGAGCAGGTTTACGACTTCGACAAGCAGAACGTGATTACAAAAGACAATGTGCAGACGCAGATCAACGCCCTGCTTTATTTTCAGATTGTAGACCCGTTCAAGGCTGTTTATGAGATAAGCAATCTGCCCAATGCTATCGAGAAACTTACGCAGACCACTCTGCGTAACATCATCGGAGAGCTTGAACTCGACCAGACGCTCACATCGCGCGACACGATAAACACCAAGCTGCGCGCCGTGCTCGACGATGCCACCAACAAATGGGGTATTAAGGTTAACCGCGTTGAGCTCCAGGACATCACACCTCCTGAGAGCGTGCTTCAGGCAATGGAGAAGCAGATGCAGGCAGAACGCAACAAGCGCGCCACCATTCTTACGAGCGAGGGCGAGAAGGCTGCTGCCATACTTAAGTCGGAAGGCGAGAAGACAGCCATAATAAACAAGGCTGAGGCCGACAAGCAGATGGCCATACTCAACGCCGAGGGCGAAGCTCAGGCCAAGATACGCAAGGCTGAGGCCGAGGCAATAGCCATACAGAAGATTACTGAAGCTGTGGGCAAGAGCACCAATCCTGCCAATTATCTGTTGGCACAGAAGTATATCAAGATGCTCGAAGACGTTGCCAGCGGCGACAAGACCAAAACCGTTTATCTGCCTTATGAGGCCACAAACCTTATGGGCAGCATAGGAGGAATAAAAGATTTGTTTAAGTCAGAATAATAACTTTAAAATTTTTATGGTATAAGGAGACGCGAATAAGTTATAATGCCGGTTGGTGCCGAAGGTTGCTGCCGTTGGTGGCAGCGGGCCGTTATGGTGATGTTTCACTGTCAGGCCGCTGCTCAAATAGTGCGGCCGTTAGTCATTGCCTTATTAAGTCTATATAGAGTTCCGGCCGGATAACAGTTTGCGTTTCTCCGTTTATTTTATTTGTTATGTTGAATATTTGTATAGTTGCCGGCGCACGGCCAAACTTTATCAAAGTGGCTCCGCTTGTGAGAGCCGTTATCAAGGCCAAGGAAGAAGGCCGCGAAATCGACTACCGTCTGGTTTATGCAGGAACAAAAGAAGACGCCACGCTTGAGTCGTCTCTTTTCAGTGACCTCGAAATCAGTGAGCCTGATGTTTACCTGGGCGTCGACTGTGTCAGTCTTAATGAACTTACAGGCCGTGTCATGGCCGAGTTTGACAAATATCTTGAAGCCAATCCTGCCGATGTGGTTATCGTTGTCGACGACTTGGCTTCAACAATGGCTGTTGCCATTGTTACAAAAAAACACGGCGTTACGCTTGCGCACCTCGTGGCAGGAACACGTTCGTTTGACATCAAGATGCCGAAAGAAATCAACCGTCTTGTCATCGACGGCCTTTCAGATCTTCTTTTCACGGCCGGTATGGGCAGCAACAGCATCGTTACGCGCGAAGGTGCCGAGCTGTCGCAGGTCTACATGGTGGGCAACATCCTTATGGATACGCTGCGCTACAACCGCGCCCGCTTTGTGCGTCCTGCCGTCCTCGATGAACTTGGCATCAGCGACAACCGCTATCTGGTTTTCACTCTTAACCGTAAGGCTCTTATTGCAGATGCCGACAACCTGAAGAAGATGGTTGTTGCCATGTGTCGTGCTGCCGGTGACATTAAGATTGTGGCACCGCTCCGTTCTGCGGCTAAGGCCGTTGTTGAGCAGTTTGCGGCAGAATGCGGCAATCTTGTCATTGTCAATCCTCTGTCATATCTTGAGTTTGGTTATCTAACGGCTAATGCCATGGGTATTGTTACCGACTCGGGCAATGTGGCAGAAGAAGCCACCTTCAACAGCATTCCCTGCATAACGCTTAACAGCTATACAGAGCATATAGAGACGGTTAAGTGCGGTTCAAACGTGCTTGTTGGCGAGAATGCAGAAAAACTGGCTGAAGCCGTTGCCGACATGGTTGGCGGAAATTGGAAGAAATGTTCGTTGCCCGACCGCTGGGATGGTCGCACGGCAGAGCGTATTGTGCAGATTCTTTTAGAAATGAAATAACAAAATGGAAAGGAAGGTTGTTTTGATTACCGGTGCCACAAGCGGTATTGGCGAAGCTTGTGCGCGTAAGTTTGCCGAGGGAGGTTACGATTTAATCCTTACAGGACGTAATGAGGAGAAACTTAAGGCAATATGTGAAAAGGTAAAGGCGTTTGGAGCTGACGTGCTGCCGCTGACATTTGATGTCAGAGACCGCGGAGCTGCCACTGCGGCTGTTGAGTCGTTGCAGGGAAAATGGAAGACTGTCGACGTGCTGATAAACAATGCTGGTCTTGCTCTTGGACTCGACAAGGAGTATGAGGGCGATTGGGAAGATTGGACAACAATGATTGATACCAATATAAAGGGACTGCTCATAATGACGCGTCTCGTTGTTCCTGCTATGGTAGAACGCAACAAGGGCCATATCATCAATATCGGTTCTGTGGCAGGTGATGCTGCTTATGCCGGAGGAAATGTTTATTGTGCTACTAAAGCTGCTGTGAAAGCTCTTTCTGACGGACTGCGTATCGATGTTGCACACACAGCTGTGCGTGTTACAAACGTTAAGCCCGGGCTGGTTGAAACCAATTTCAGTGTTGTCCGATTCCATGGCAATCAGGAGAAGGCCGACAATGTATATAAAGGAGTTCAGCCCCTTACCGGCGATGATATAGCTGATGTCGCATTCTATGCAGCAAGTGCTCCTGAGCATGTGCAGATTGCTGAAGTGCTTGTTCTTGCTACGCATCAGGCCAACGGTACGGTCATCGACCGTAATCCTGACAGGGTGGAGCATCTTTCATAATGAGCCGGTTGGTGTACAGTGTTGGCCCATCACGCCTGTATGCTGTTTGCAATATACTTGAATAGATGTTTCATCTGGTCTGTTAGTTTGTTGGCAATATAATCCATGACAGATTTACTGTATTACATAAACGAAAGAGGGACAAACCGTTTAGGCTTGTCCCTCTTTCGTTTATGGCCTATATTTTAAAATATAACATCATGTCTTTTTATTTGGCATCCTTGTTTTTGTCGCCTTCAGACATTTGTTTTTGTATTGTTATTTTACGGCATATTTCTTCTTGTTGATGATGTAAACACCTCTTGTCAGGCCGTCAAGTGCATTGTCTGCCTTTACGTTAGAGCGGATTTTTTGTCCTGCAATATTATATACATCAACATTATCGTTTGCGCCGTTGGTTATGCTTTCGATACCGGTTGACACTGTGTTTTTGTATAGACATACAGCTGTCTGTTGGCTGCTGGCCTTGTAGCAGGCAAAGCGCGGCTGCATTTTGTTGTAATTGATAAATCTGTCAGGGTAGGCTTTGTTGCCTATTTCCGTGTTGCCGTTGCTTATGCTTATTTCCCACAATGCGTTGTCCGTGTCAGCGTCGGTCTTGTTTCCCAGTTTATTATCACTGCTGTTCAGAGACAGATAGACGTTTTCGGTAGCATCATAGAACGTATAGTATCCGTTGGATGTTCCGAGGATAAGCTGGTAAGGCTTGCCGTCCTTGTTGACTTCTGTAGTTATCTGATTGTCTGATATGCTCACTGTTGCGCTGTTTCTTACATTGTTGTTTCCGCTTTCAGCCAATGCAGTTCCTGCCTCTTCACACACGATGATATAACCGTATCCCACAGTGAGGTCATCGGCAGACATAACCTTTTTGTAAGTTTGCTCGCCTTCTATCGGGTCTGGATCAGGATCAGGGTCAGGGTCGGGATCCGGGTCGGGAGTTGTTCCTGTTTCAGGTTCAACGTAGTTGTCGTAACTGAAACTGTCTGCGGTGTTGTTGCCCCATACATATTGTTCAAGTCCCGGATAGTCGACATAAGGATTTCTGTTCTGTTGGAATCCGTACACGGCATTGTTTCTGTCTATCTCCTTTTGGCTCACAGGATCTTCAGCAGCCCATTTCAGCAGCATCTTCAATGCCCATTCGGTCAGTGCCGGATACTTGTTGTGGGCCAGCATGTCGCTGTTCCAGGTTGATACATTCTCTTCATAGCAAGTAACCATATAGAAGTATATGCGTGCGAAGTCGCCTTTGTATTCGTCGTTTGGTTCAAATACAATGCCGCTGTATCCGCTGACAGACGAAGGGCCTAGTTTGCTGAAGCCTCCTGCTGATGTGTATGAGGGGCTGTCTGTTTCGCCAAAAGGATAGTTGCTTCGTCTTCCGTTGACGTATCCGTCGGTTGGTACGAGATGAACGAGGTCGGTATACATCGGCCTGGCATCATTAAACCAACTTTTTGGCATAGAGTGCTCGCGGTTATATACATCACCTTCGTTTTTATAGTTTCCAGCCTGGTCGGAGCCGAAAGTAAAGTTTGTGATACCTGAATACATATCCCATACTTTTCCGTCGTTGCGTACGTCTGTTGTTCTGAAACAGTCCCACAGAGCGTCGTATGACAATTCCTTGTGATTCCTGATAATTTCAGAAAGCGCTGTTTTCAGTTCGCTTCCTTTCTTTCCGTCAGCGTTCTTGTAGTAAGTTCCGCTGTTGTTGGGTCCTTGCGCAAACAGTTGAGTCAGCATCAAGATCAGGCTGTTCAGCACGACCGTTCTTTTAAGGTTGATCATATTTTAAGTTTTATGTTTATTTTATAAAAGCCAAAAGAGGTTATTTTCTGGTTTTCTTGCCTCTCTTTTCCCATTCTATAATACCTCCGTCAAGGTCTATCACCTTGTATCCTTCTTCAGCCAGAAGTTGGGCTGCGTCAGCGCTTCTTCTTCCGCTTCGGCAGTAAACTGCAACAGGTTTGTCCTTTTTCAGTATCTTGCGTGCCTTTGTCATAAAGTCTGGTTGCAGTTTGTCGATGTTAATAACACTGTCGGCATCGATGTGTGCCTCGTTAAACTCTTCTGCTGTCCTTACGTCAAGCAATTGTACGCTGTCTGAAGAAATGACAGTTTCAAATTCATTGGCGTCAACAGTCTTGAAGTTTTGTTGTCCGCAGCTGAACAAGCTGCCTGAAACTAACGTCATGATTGATAAAATTAATCTGTTCATAAAATAAGAAATATTCCGCAAATATACTTATTTTGACTCAAACAGAATATGCCTGCCAAGGATTTTCATATAATTTTATCATATTGGCAGGTTGGCTGTTATTGTTCCTTTGGTAATAAATATTTATACTGACAGAATGAAAAAGGTTGTTATCAGTCTGGCTGTTTCAATGCAAATCTTACCACCAAAGGCAGATGGTCACTGTAGCCGTTGCGGTATCTCCATGCTCTGTATGTGCGGTATGGCTGCACTCCGCCGTATTTTTCATCAGGCTCAAGCATGAAAGTCTGGTCGTTTATTCTTCCGAAGACCTTCATGCCATAAAGCCTTTGGCTCACCATAATATGGTCAATGCTGTTCCACTCGCCTTTATATTTGTATGTAGCTTTGGCTCCGTTGCTGCCTTTAGCGTCATGTGAGGCGTTTTTCATTCCATGAAGCTGCAGTTGCATAAGTGCCTTGCTGTCAGCATAGTCATTAAAGTCGCCGGCAATTATAATGTTTGGGTCACTGCCGGCAAGACGTATTGAGTCGATAGCTCCGCATAATGTCTTGGCGATAAGCATCCTGTGTGGGCGTGTCGGCTTTTCGCCTCCATAGCGGCTTGGCGCATGAACTACGAATATATGCAGCGTGTCATCGGTTATAATTCTTCCTGCCACATACAGTATGTCGCGTGTCGGCCTCATTCCCTCCATCGGTTTTATGCGTAGCGGATAGTGCCGTATTGGCTGAAAATGCATGGGGTCGTATATTAAGGCTACGTCTATTCCTCTTTCGTCAGGCGAGTTGGTCACTAAATATTCGTAATTTGCGTTGCGTAGCAGTGAGCGTTTGGTAAGATCTCGCATAACGCTGTCGTTCTCAACCTCACATAATGCAACGAGGTCGGGCAGATGCCAGTCTTTGCCGTCCATTCCACATGATATGATTGCCTTTGAGATATTGTTCAGCTTATTCCAATATTTTCGTTCTGTCCACTTGCGGTCTCCTTCAGGAGTGAATTCGATGTCGTTTTTCAGACTATCGTGTCTGAAGTCAAAAAGATTCTCACAGTTAAATTCCACAAATGTGAGAAAAGCCGTTAGAAAAAGAAATGTGTTCATGATATTAGTCGTTGTCAGGTTATTAGCTTTGGTCGTTTTTGCAGGAAGGCATATCTGCCGTGAGTTGTTGCCCTATGTCTTATTATCTGTCTATGGCAATGTCACGTTTTACGTTGTCGCGTATCTTTGTTAGATATTCTTTCATGCCTTCGGCGTCTTTGTTGTCAATTATCTCGAGCAGCCGTTTCAGTTCTGTCCTTATCTGTTCCACCTGTTCTGATGTGTACGGATTGAACAGTATTTCCTGTAGCAGAAAATCGTCTTCGTTGAGTACACCTTTGGCAATGTTCATATGGCGTTTGAACGTTGTTCCGGGAGCGTCTTGATGCTTCATGACTGCCGCAAAAACAAATGTGCTGACGAAAGGAATGCTCAGTGAGTAGGCGACTGTTTTGTCGTGTTCTTCAAAAGAATACTCATATATGTTGAGGCCGAGCCGGCTGTACAGATCTTTAAAGAAGATTCGTCCCATGTAGTCGCCTTCGCTTATTATTATGGCGTTTTCATGGCTCAACTGGTTCAGATTGGCAAATGTTGGTCCGAACATAGGATGAGTGGACACGTAGCGATGTCCGCAGTGTTCATAGAAGTTTTTCAGGCCGGTCTTTACAGACGAGATGTCGCTTATTATGCAGTCGGCCGGCAGATGTGGCATAACTTCTTTGAATGCCGATATGGTGTATTTTACTGTAACGGCGTTGATCACAAGTTCCGGACGAAATTCGTCAATCTCATCAAGTGTAGTAAAGCGCAATGTGTTGTAAGTAAATCTCAACCGTTCGGGATTCTTTTCATATACTGCGGTTTCGTGCTCAAAACTGAGCAAATCGAGAAAGAAGCTTCCCATTTTGCCTGCGCCTAATACAAGTATTCTCATGTTTTTCGTATTTTGGTATAAGCAGGCGGTCTGCACGCGCCATCATCAGTTTTATGAATGGCGCGTGCGTTCCGTATACTTATATTATTGGTTTATAATCTCTATTTGTTGTCTTACGGACTCTTCGTGAACAGCTTCAAAAATCGTCTTGATGAAATTTGGGTCCATTCCGCATAGTGAGCCTTGTGCACCTCGTTTATTCAGAATTTCGTTGTAGCGAGACGTCTGCAGAACGGTCATGTTATGTTCCTTCTTGTAATGTCCTATTTCACGGCACACTCTCATTCTTTTTGACAGAAGTTCCATAAGCTGATTGTCGAGGTCGTCAATCTGTTTGCGCAGCGCGCTGATTCCTTCAGTTGTTACGCTTTGGTCACGAATGACGAGAAGTCCCAGTATATAGTCAAGAATGTCGGGAGTTATCTGCTGCTTTGCATCGCTCCACGCCTTGTCAGGGTCACAGTGGCATTCGATAATCAGACCGTCAAAACCCAGATCCATGGCCTGCTGGCAGAGGGGGGCTATAAGTTCACGACGTCCGCCGATATGGCTCGGGTCGCAGAATATAGGCAGTTCGGGTATGCGTCGGCGCAGTTCGATAGGAATCTGCCACATGGGCAGATTGCGGTAAATCTTTTTGTCATAGCTTGAGAATCCGCGGTGTATGGCTGCGATGCGCTTTACGCCGGCCTGATTGATGCGTTCCATGGCTCCAATCCATAGCTCAAGGTCAGGATTTACAGGATTTTTTACAAGTACGGGTATGTCAACACCTTGCAGACTGTCTGCAATGGCCTGCATGGCAAAAGGATTGGCTGATGTGCGCGCACCTACCCACAGGATGTCAATGTCATATTTAAGGGCCAGTTCAACATGTTCGGGTGTTGCCACTTCTGTAGAAGTTAGCATGCCTGTTTCTTCCTTAACCCTTTTCAGCCACGGCAGAGCGGCCTCACCGTTGCCCTCGAAGCCTCCGGGCTTTGTGCGTGGCTTCCACACACCGGCACGGAATATATGGCAGCCTTTGTAAGCCAGCTGGCGTGCTGTCTCTATAACCTGTTCTTCTGTTTCTGCTGAACATGGGCCTGCTATTACGGTAAGTTTTTCGTTGTCGCTGGGAAGGTTCAGCGGTAGTAAATCAAGTTCCATAATTGTATTTTCTTTTATTTGTTGTTTCGAATGTTAGTAAGTATCATTTCTGCTTCATGCCCTTTATGCGGCTGAGAGCCTCCTCAATCTTGTCGTCTTTTGCACACAGCGATATGCGTATATATCTTTCGCCGTTGCTCCCGAATATAAATCCCGGGGTGATGAACACTCTTGCCTCATGCAATACACGTTCTGTGAGTTCCTCTGCATCGTTATATTTCTCAGGAATTTTGCCCCACAGGAACATTCCGACCTGTTTGGGGGCGAATGTGCAGCCGAGTTCTTTCATTATTTGTTCGGCTGTGTCGCGCCTTCTTCTGTATGTCGTTATGTTTGCCTGGTGGTGCCATTCATCGCTGTTATTATATGCCTCGGCGGCGGCAAACTGTATTCCGCGGAATGTTCCCGAGTCAATGTTGCTCTTTATTTTGAGAATCCATTCGATAAAACGGCTGTTTGATGCACACATGCCGACGCGCCATCCCGGCATGTTATGACTCTTGCTCATGGAGTTGAACTCTATGCAGCAGTCTTTTGCCTCAGGAATTTGCAGCAGCGACAACGGTTTCTCGTTGAGAATGAACGAGTATGGGTTGTCATTCACCACAACTATTGAATGTCTTTTTGCAAAGTCTACAAGTTTGCGGTATGTATCCTCCTGCGCATTTGCTCCTGTAGGCATGTTTGGATAGTTGGTCCACATCAGTTTCACCTTGCTCAGGTCCGTTTTCTCAAGCTCATCAAAGTCAGGCTGCCATCCGTTGTCTTCACGCAGATTATAGTTGACCACCTTTGCGCCAAGTATTTTGCTGAGCGAAGTGTAGGTAGGGTATCCGGGATTAGGCACCAGCACCTCGTCTCCGGGATTGACAAAGGCAAGCGTTACGTGCAGTATGCCTTCCTTTGAGCCTATGAGCGGCTGTATTTCTTTCTGAGGGTCAAGGTCAACATTGTACCAGCGTTTGTAAAATCCGGCCATGGCTTCACGCAGTTCCGGCGTTCCCATTGTGGGCTGGTAGCCGTGTGAACCGTCTTGTCGTGCCACTTCGCACAGTTTGTTTATCGCGGCTTCAGACGGCGGCATGTCCGGACTGCCTATTGCCAGGCTTATTATGTCCTTGCCTTTGGCGTTAAGCCTTGCCACCTCTTTCAGCTTGCGGCTGAAGTAATATTCGCTTACAGCCGAAACTCTTTCTGCCGGCTTTATGTTATGGTTTGGGTTGTTTTCCGTCATCTTGGTATTCTCCTAAAATTTTAAGTTCCTTTGTCAGCGGCATTATTGCGTCTATGCTTTGGCGATAGCGGGTCAGCTGGTTAAATGCGAGGTCAACATAGAACATATATTCCCATTCGTGGCCAATGATAGGCAGTGACTGTATTTTTGTCAGGTTGATTTTGTAGAACGAGAAGATGCTGAGCACCTGTGAAAGGCTGCCTTCCTCGTGAGGCAGAGAGAAAACAATACTTGCCTTGTTTGTCTGTTCGAGCGGACGCAGAAAGTCGGCTTTGTTAGGATTGCTCACAACCAGGAATCTTGTGAAGTTGTGCTTATTGTCCTCAATAGATTCCTGCAGGATTTTCATTCCATAAAGGCGTGCGGCGTTAGCGTTGCATATTGCAGCCCATCCCTTGCATTTGTTCTCAGAGATAAACTTTGCTGCTCCGGCCGTATCTTGAGCTTCTACAGCTTTCATTTCCGGATGTCCGGCAAGAAATCCGCGGCACTGCATAAGTGCGACGGGGTGGGAGTGTACCTCGGTTATCGTTTCCCATGAGTCTTCCGGCAGACAGCATATGCTGTGCTCAATGTGAAGTTTGTGCTCGCCGACGATGGTTGTTCCTGAGTCGCGCAGCAGTTCATAGTTGTGGAGCAGCGAACCTGCTATGGTGTTCTCTATTGCAAGCATGCCTATCACCGTAGGGTCGTGCTTTATGTTATCAAACACTTGTTCAAACGTTGAGCAGCATATCAGCTGTATTTGTTCGTCCTTGAAATACTGATGTGCTGCAATGTCGTGAAACGACCCGATTGAACCCTGTATTGCTATTCTCTTCATGTTTATTTATTATTTTCTTTATAATGAAAAATCCCGCCTCATTGTTATGAAGCGGGACTTGTTTGTATCTTTCTTAAAAGATTGTCTTGTCATAAGTTGAAATCTACACGCAACTTCCCGCTTCACAATTCCTTGCAAAGTAAAAATAAAAGTAAAAGAAAGATGCGTATAAATTATTTCTCATTTTTGATATATTTTCTTATTTGCTTGCAAAAGTATAATATTTAAATGACACCTACAAACATTTTATATTAAAATTTTGTTATAAGGTTTCATTTTTGCTCTTTTATTATTATAATAATGTCTTATTGTATATCAGAACACTCCGTATGGATCCATAGACTTGTATTTCTCCTTCACTTTGTTTTCTATTCCTTCTTCGTCGTTGTTCTCGGGCAGCTGTGCCGTCAGTTCTTTGGCGTGTTCAATGTCTTCGTTTCCGCCTTTCTCGTCGCCTGTTGCAAGCCGCAGTTCTCCGCGTTCGCGGTATGCATCGATGTTGAACGGATTGGCGTCGGTCACTTTTGTATAGTAATCTATTGCAGCGTCGGTGTTGCCTTTAGCCCGTTCAATTCTGGCTTTCAGCATCATAACGTCTTCGTTGTCCTCGGTGTGTTCAATAAGCCATGTGGCGTCTTCGTCAGCCTCGTCTGTGTCGCCGTTTTTCAGTAATGTCTCTCCGCGCAGCAGGTAGGCGTCGCCATAATCCTCTTTAAGAGATATTGCCTTGGTCAGCATTGCCACGGCGTTGGTTACGTCCTCCTGTCCGATGCACGCCCTTGCATAAAGATACATCACTTCGGCTGTCTTGTCGTCAATGAGCATTGCCTTTTCGCATGCCCCGGCCATGGCTCCGTAGTCTTCCATCATATATGCCACGTTGGCCATGCGGATAAATATCTGCTGATTGTCAGGTTGTGCCTCGGCCAGTTTCTGCAGCTGTTCGTAGGCCAGCGTAAGTTCGCCGGTGCGTATGTATGCTTGCGACAGATAGTCGTGTATTTCGAGATCGTCCTGCATCTGCAGGGCATGAGTGAAGCATCTTATTGCAAATTCGGCCTGACCGGCGCGCAGTGCACGCACGCCGTCATATTTCAACACGTCGAAGTTTTTAGCCTCTTCGGCCTTTTTCTTTTCTTCCGGCTTTTCTTCTTTACTGCCGAACAGAGCTTTGAAGAATTTCATATTTTAGTATGGTGTTTGTTGTTTTTTATAATATTAATTTAGTGTGCCGGATGCCATGCGCCCGTTTTTTTAGTCGTTGCATGTCAGGCGCGGCATCATGCGGCGTTAATTGTGCAAATATACTAATTTGTGATGATATCTGCAAATAAAACGTCAATGTTTGTCCTTGCCGACGGCGCCTTGTCTAGAGTCGTGTTTTTCTGTCCATGCATTGCCCCGTATGCGTATAGGCTTTTACTTCATATAGCTGCAATATGTCTGACTAAGAATGAATTAGAGTTAATTATGATGAAAAAAGGCAGTATTATTTTGAGTTTTCATGCTTACGGATTAATTTTGCCTGTGATGAAAAAGTTGTTGATTATATTGTTTTTATGTGTGTCGGCAGTTTCTGTTTATGCTCAGGAAGACAGACGGCACATAGCTGTTACCGACACGATTGGCGGCTCTGATATGATGCCGCAGAACGAAATAATAGGTTCTGCCGACGGTCCTACTCATGTTTATCTGCATGACGGCGACTTCGGCGTAGGCATGCCGCAGACCGACTCGCTCCACCTTCCTGCTTTCGATTCGCTTGGGCGTATGTATGTCAACATGTATCCGCTCGACTGGTGCGGCGCATATAACTGGGATTTGCACAAAGGACTTAATGTTAATCTTGGCGCATCTGTTTTTGCCTCGTTCGGCAAAGGTGCATGGCATGGTTCGGGGTTTGGGCAGAACATCGCCGCAATGTATGCCATACCCGTAAATAACAAGCTGTCGATAGCCGTTGGCGGATATCTCAATCATCTTTATTGGACAAGCGACTCATACATGGATGCAGGGCTCAACGCCGTGATAGGCTATAAGTTTGACGAGCATTGGGAAGGTTATATCTACGGACAAAAGTCGCTTTCTAACAAGCGCATGCCTTATCCTCTTTATGATATTGGCAATATTGGCGACCGTATAGGCGCAGCCGTAAAATATAACTTCAGTCCGAGCTTCAGCATTCAAGTGGCCGTCGAAGGACGGACGATGAAGTAAATGATACAGACTTTTTTGTTATGAATGGCAATTCTATGTTTGAGTTGTCATTATTTTAGTTGTAGTGTACGTCTATTTAAGGAAATCCTGTAAATTATAATTTAAATAATCAATAGTAAAATCGATATGGAATATAAGGATTTGATGTTTGAAGTGAATACTACTGTTGGAAAGATAGAAAGAAAGAAGAATGGTTTTAATCTCTTTCTGTCAATGTTCAATTGGTATAACGAGAAATATTTGCATTCAAGTTTTATAAGTATGATGTTATCACTTGATGAAAGATATCTCAAGCTGTTCATTGAGGAAATAAAAAAGAATGATGATAAAGGTAATTTTTGTGTTGAGGATTTTTGTAAATGCGATGTCTTCCCCAATATAAATGATCACGCAGAAAAACTAAATATAGATATTTTGATTACTTCAAAGACAACAAATAAGGTAATTATCATCGAGAACAAAACATTTGCAAAAGACAGAATAGTAGATGGTAACCCACAGCTTTTAGGTTATGGGAAGAAGATTATAGAATCAGCAGAATTCGAAAATATTAGGGATGAGAAAGACATTTATTACGTGTATCTGAGTCTTAGAGGTGTGTTCCCTTCTGAAAAAGAAGAGTTTAAGGATAAGAATTTGATAACAATAAGCTATGATGTCAACATAAGAAACTGGATTAAAAAATGTAGTGGGTTAGAAACAGATGGCTTTAAGAAGAGTTTGATGCAACAATATCTTGATATGATTGATTTTGCTCTACCTGATATAAAAGACATTCTTTATTTAAAAAGATTGGTTGCAGGAAATCTTGACGAATTATTTCGTATGTATACTTCTAACGAAAATAAAGATGCATCTTTTAAAGATGCAATGAAACATGTGATGTGGCATACAATAGATGATTTTATTACTGATTTGATTAATAAAATGAAATGCATAGAAGGCATTACCTTTAATATTCCCGTATCTAATGGAGAATTTCAAATCAATAAGACAGATTTGCATCAAAAAATCACTCGAATGGCTCACAATAAGACAGGTAAAGCAGATGTTCCGTTTAATTATAAAGGTGAATCTTACAATATATGCTTTAGTAGTAAGGGTATAGAGCTGAGTGTTGATGATGAAAAATCAAAAGAGATTGATTATTTAAGCGGAATCAACTTCTGCAATTTTAAATGCCGAGAAACTTTTGATATGATAAACAAAGACGAAGCTAATATAGAGATAGAAAAGGTAATTGATAAGATAAAATCAAAATTGAATATTACGGAATAATGATTGGCGATTTTATTTTAAATAAAAACGTACTGAAATACTAAAAATAAATGGCTGAGTTTTGCATAAAAACTCGGCCGTTTTCGGTTAAAAAGTGGCCGAGTTACGATGTGTAAACCTATGGTTAATGATCTGAAAGTATAAATGCTGTTTTTGCTTAAATGATTTCTTTAAAAAGCCAGTAAATTATATTACTTGTAATTAAAATAAATGCAAAAAGTTACGATTTTTGAGGCATTGTTAGATACGCTGTCTTTTTATCGTAACTTTTTGCATTATATCGTGGTCTTTTTTATTGCTATTTATTGCTTCATAAATTTCAGTCGCAGACTGTTCATCACCACGCTGATACTTGAAAATGCCATGAGCGCGCTTGCCCACATCGGAGTTATCTGCCAATGGGCGCCGAATAAGTATGGCAGTCCGGCTGCAAGAGGTATGCATACCACATTATATATAAATGCCCCAAACAGATTTTGATGTATCATGCCTACGGTCTGTCTAGACAGTTTTATCGCGTAGGCAATTCTGCGCAGGTCGGTTCCCATCAGTGTTACTTGGGCTACGTCTATTGCTATGTCGGTTCCTTTGCCCATGGCGATGCTTACGTCGGCGGCAGCCAGTGCCTGAGTGTCGTTAATACCGTCGCCTACCATTGCCACGTGATGTCCTTCTGATTGCAACTTTCTTACCATGTCTTCTTTATCCTGCGGTATAACGCGGCTCTTCCAGTGGGTTATTCCGGCTTTGTCGGCCCAATATTTGGCTGCTTCCTCCTTGTCGCCGCTCATCATATACACCTCTACGCCCTCGTCATGAAGCATCTGCATGGCCTCGCGAGCTCCGGGCTTTAGCGTTTCTCGCTGGTCAAGCGTCAGCGAGTCGGCTTTGGTGAAGTCAACATCTTTATTAGGAATGGTCAGTGTACCGGTCTTGTCAATCACAATGGCATCAATGTTTCGCATGTTTTCAAGGGCTGTTGCGTCCTTTATCAGGATGTTGTTGCGTGCCGCCCTGCCTATGCCAACCATCAGAGCTGTGGGCGTGGCCAGTCCGAGAGCACATGGACATGCTATAACCAATACTGATACGGCGGAAAGAACTGCGCGCGGGAGCTGACTGTCGCCGCCGACTGCATACCATAAAATAAACGTTATTAGCGACAGGCACAGCACAGCCGGTACGAAGACACGGGCAATCTTGTCTGCCACGCGCTGCACCGGTGCCTTGCTGCCCTGGGCCTCCTGCACCATTCTTATTATCTGTGCCAGCATAGTCTTGTCGCCTGTCGCCTCAGCACGGAAACGGATGGTGCCCTGTTTCAGTATTGTTCCTGCAAACACCTTGTCGCCTTCGCTTCGCCGTGCAGGAGTAGGTTCGCCCGTAATCATACTTTCGTCTATATAAGTCTCGCCTGTTGTTATCGAACCGTCTACGGGAACCTTTTCTCCGGCTCTAACCTCAATAATGTCGCCTGAGCCAAGAGCAGCAATCGGCACTTCGTCTATGCTGTCCCCGTTAATAAGGTGCGCTGTCTTAGGAGCCATGCCCATAAGGGCCCTGATGGCAGATGCCGTGCTGCTTTTTGCACGTTCTTCAAGCACGCGTCCTGTAAGCACGAAAGTGATAATCATTACCGATGCGTCATAATATGTATGATTTTCTATGCCGCGCGAGCCCCAAAAAGAGTCGCCCCAGAATGTGTTGAACACGCTGAACAGAAAAGATATGAGTGTGCTCATGGCTACGAGCGTGTCCATGTTTGCTGTCTTGTGCATAAGTTGCTTCCAGGCGTTGACGTAAAACATTCGTCCGCAGTAAGCAATGTTTACCAGTGCGATTATCAGCATTGTCTGGTTTGCGGCTGATGTGCTGCCGACATTCAGCCATCTCATGGATATGCCCATGGTCAGGGCGGCAAACACCCACGACGCTGCCATGCGTCTGATCAGCTGACTATATGCATGCCGTTCAATGGCTGCAACCGATTCGTCCTCATCAATCACCAGATCATATCCGGCCTTGATAATCTCATCTTTCATCATCTGCGGCGTTATCACTTTCGGGTCGTATTCTACAAGGGCTGTGCGTGCCGCAAAGTTCACTGCAGCAGAACTTATTCCGTTCAGTTCGTTCAGCCTTCTTTCCACGTTGGCTGCGCATCCGGCGCATGCCATGCCTATGACGGCTATCGTCTTTTTTTCCATTGTTTAGTATGTTTTTTAAGTAATGGCATAGCATGGCTGCAAGTCCGGTCTGAGTGCTTTGCCGTTGTGTAATCCCAGGTCGCGCCATTGCTTCTGCCTTTTCTGTGCAAAGGTAGTTATAATGTGTGGTGGAGGCGTTACGAAATAATGGAAAACATTTATAACATTTTGTCGCTATATTGTGTTGGTCAGGCTATACTTTGATGTCGCAACTGCCGCTATAGCTTGTCGAGTTGTGTCAGGTTCTTTTCTTTCAGGGCCTTAAACTGCGATGGAGTCATTCCTGTAATATTCTTGAACTGTGTGCTGAGATAGGCCACGCTCGAATAGTTCATCATGTCCGCTATTTCGCTCAGCGACATTTCTCCGTAAAACAGCAGTTCCTTTATGCGTTCAGTCTTTTGTAAGATGAAAAATTTTTCAATGGTCATGCCTGTGTTTTCTGAAAACAGCTTGCTGAGTGCGCTGTAGTCTGAGCCAAGCTGCTCTGAAAGATATGCCGAGAGATTTGTTCCCGATTTGTTGTTTCTGTAATGCACAAGTTCAATGATGAGGCTCTTTATGCGGTCAACAGTCTGCTGCTGTCGGTCTTCAAGCAGTTCAAAACCGAGTGCCTCTAGTCCGGCACGTATCTTGGTGCGGCATTCAGAATCGACCTCTTCTTTTACGCATACAACTCCCAGCTCAACCTTTGTGGGGGTAAGTCCAAAATTGCGCAACTCATGTTCTACGGCCATCTTGCATCTGTCGCAAACCATGTTCTTGATATAAAGCACTGTATCTTTCATCTGCCGGCAAAGATAATGCATAATTTTCAAACAGAAACATAAAATATAATCAAATTTGATGCATATTCTTTCATATTGTGAATGCATGCGGTTATAATGTTTCGAAATGACATTTTGCTATAATTTTTGACCTAAAATGCTTGTTTGGTGGCTTTTTGTGGCTCGTATTTGCAGTTAAGGCCATGCCAGATATGACATAAAGTGGAAAATATTGCACAATTAAAAAGCGTATGAGCATTTTTTTTGCGTCAGTGTTTTAAAATATTTTAAATACAATGCCAGTTATTGTGTATTTCATTATTAAATGATTATTTTTGCATAAGAGAAAGCCGATTATATTTTATGCCGGCCGATGTCGTTTCCCATACCCGATTTACGATGGGTTTCCGGTGTGGTGAAATTAGGATGAGGCAGGCAGCAGAAATGATTTGAAGCGGATTTTACTTAGTGAATAAAACGAATAAGATAATATATATACATAATTATGTTTGAGAATTTAAGCGACAGACTGGAACGCTCTTTTAAAATACTTAAAGGTGAAGGCAAAATAACCGAGATTAACGTGGCCGAAACCCTTAAGGATGTAAGACGTGCATTGCTCGATGCCGACGTTAACTATAAAGTGGCAAAGACATTCACGGATACTGTAAAGAAAAAGGCGTTAGGTATGAACGTGCTTACGGCTGTGAAGCCGGGGCAGATGATGGTGAAGATTGTTCACGATGAGCTTGCAGATCTTATGGGCGGCGAGAGCGTCGGCCTGAAACTTGAAGGACGTCCCGCAATAATATTGATGTCCGGTCTGCAGGGTTCTGGTAAGACCACATTCAGTGGAAAACTTGCCAATATGCTTAAGACAAAGCAGCACAAGAATCCTTTGCTGGTGGCTTGCGACGTTTATCGTCCTGCCGCTATAGAGCAGCTCAAGGTCGTGGCAGCACAGATTGGAGTTCCCGTATATTCGGAAGACAATAATAAGAATGTTGTAGAGATTGCCAACAACGCTATAAAGGAGGCTAAGACCAAAGGTAACGATGTTGTCATCATAGATACCGCCGGCCGTCTGGCTGTTGATGAGGAGATGATGAACGAGATAGAGACTCTGAAGAACTCAGTTAATCCCGATGAGACTCTGTTTGTCGTAGACTCAATGACCGGTCAGGATGCTGTAAATACAGCCAAAGAGTTTAACGACCGTCTCGATTTCGACGGCGTGGTGCTTACAAAACTTGACGGTGACACACGCGGCGGTGCTGCGATAAGTATCCGTACTGTTGTCACAAAGCCAATCAAGTTCGTAGGAACAGGCGAAAAGATGGAAGCCATAGACGTGTTCCATCCTTCACGTATGGCCGACCGTATCTTGGGAATGGGCGATATCGTCAGCCTTGTTGAACGTGCTCAGGAGCAGTTTGATGAGGAAGAGGCTAAGCGCCTGCAGAAGAAGATACAGAAAAACAAGTTCGACTTCAACGACTTCCTTGGCCAGATACAGCAGATAAAGAAGATGGGTAACATTAAGGACCTGGCTTCTATGATTCCCGGTGTGGGCAAGGCCATCAAGGATATTGATATCGACGATAACGCCTTTAAAGGCATTGAGGCGATAATCCTCAGCATGACACCAAAGGAGCGTACTAATCCTGAAATACTTAACACAAGCCGCCGCCAGCGCATAGCCAAAGGATCGGGTACAAACATTCAGGACGTTAACCGCCTGATAAAGCAGTTTGACCAGACCCGCAAGATGATGAAGATGGTTACAGGCTCAAAGATGAGCCAGATGATGGGGGCTATGAAAGGTATGAAGAGCGGTATGCCGAAGTTTTGATGTTGTTTGTTAGTGCACCGCTTTCTGTGCAGCTTTTAGCTTATGCGTGAAGTGCACATGGAAGGCAGGTGGAGTGTGAAATTTGATTATAAGAAAACCAAAATATATGCAATTAATTGACGGCAAGGCTACGGCGGCACAGATAAAGGCCGAAATAGCTGAAGAAGTAAGACAGATAGTGGCCGGAGGCGGCAAACGTCCTCATCTGGCAGCAATACTCGTTGGACACGACGGCGGCAGTGAGACTTATGTAAAGAATAAGGTTATTGCCTGCGAGGCGTGTGGCTTCAAGAGTTCTCTTATACGCTTTGAGGAAGATGTAACTGAGGATGAGCTGCTGGCAAAGGTTAAGGAACTTAATGATGACGACGATGTTGACGGATATATCGTTCAGCTTCCTTTACCGAAGCATATCGATGAGCAGAAAATCATCATGGCAATAGATTACCGTAAGGACGTTGACGGATTCCATCCGGTTAATGTAGGACGTATGGCAATTGGTCTGCCGTGTTTCATCTCTGCCACTCCGTTAGGCATACTGACTCTTCTTCGCCGTTATGGCATAGAAACTTCAGGACGCAAGTGTGTCATTCTTGGCAGAAGCAACATTGTCGGTAAGCCCATGGCTCAGCTGATGATGCAGAAGCAGTATGGCGATTCAACCGTTACTGTATGCCACAGCCATTCGAAGACATTGAAGGAGGAGTGTCGCGAGGCCGACATAATCATTGCGGCAATAGGTCGCCCTGACTTCGTTACAGCTGATATGGTTAAGGAAGGGGCTGTTGTTATTGATGTCGGCACGACACGTGTTCCTGATGCTACAAGAAAGAGCGGATTCCGTCTTAACGGAGACGTGAAGTTCGATGAGGTTGCACCGAAATGTTCGTTTATCACTCCTGTGCCTGGTGGGGTGGGGCCAATGACTATATGCTCTCTTATGAAAAACACTTTGGCAGCTGGAAAAAAGGAATATTATAAGTAATGACAGCAGAAGAGTATTATTTAGAAGGCAATAAGTACCGCAAGGAAGGCAACTGGCAGGCTGCGCTCAATAATTATCTTGAGGCAATAAAGCTTGATCCGGAGAGTCCTGCGGTTGAAGCCAAACGAATGATTGACAGCATCCTTAATTATTACTGCAAGGATATGTTTAATCCATAAGTCGGTCAGTTGTGAGGCTGAATGTGACTGCTAAGTGTCATAAGATGCTTCATTTCGACTGTCTGATGCCAATGCTCAGTTCATCCTTCATGCTTATACGCGTGATTTGCTTGTTTGAGTATCTTAGTTTAATAGAACAAAAAATTTAATTAACACGGGCGGTGGTTTATTCCGCCGCTCATAATAATAACCTTAAAATAGTATTTATGAGTAAAATCAGAGGAGCTATTGTGGTCAATACCGACCGCTGCAAGGGGTGTTCGCTATGTGTTGTGGCATGCCCTAAAGATGTCATAGCGCTCACAACCACTTGTGTAAACGTACAAGGGTATGCCTATGCCGAGGCTGTAAGGCCAGACGATTGTATAGGTTGTGCCTCGTGCGGAATTGTATGCCCAGACGGGTGTATCACTGTTTATAAGAAAAAGATGGAGGATTAGCAAATGGCAGAGAAAGAAACTATTTTGATGAAGGGTAACGAGGCCATTGCCCATGCAGCTATACGCTGTGGTGCTGACGCTTATTTCGGATACCCAATTACTCCGCAGAGTGAAGTTATCGAAACTCTTGCTGCACTGAAACCATGGGAAGAAACTGGTATGGTTGTGCTTCAGGCAGAGAGTGAGGTTGCATCTATTAATATGGTGTATGGTGCTGCCGGTGCTGGTAAGCGTGTGCTTACATCTTCTTCAAGCCCTGGTGTTGCCCTCATGCAGGAAGGCATCGCTTATATGGCAGGTGCTGAAATTCCCGGTGTGTTTGTAAACGTACAGCGCGGAGGCCCTGGCCTTGGTACTATCCAGCCGTCTCAGGCAGATTATTTCCAGGCAACACGTGGTGGCGGTAATGGTGACTACTATGTTATAACACTTGCTCCTAACAGTGTGCAGGAAATGGCAGACTTCGTTGACCTGGCCTTTGAACTTGCATTTAAATATCGTAACCCGGCAATGATTCTTTCTGATGGTGTTATCGGTCAGATGATGGAAAAGGTGGTTCTGCCTCCATATAAGCCACGCCGTACAGAAGAGCAGATTGCAAAAGAATGTCCTTGGGCTACAATGGGACGTACAAACGGCCGTAAGCCCAATATCATGACATCTCTTGAGATGCAGCCGGAAGTGATGGAACAGAGAAACCTCGCATTGCTGCGTAAATATCAGCAGATTAAGGACAATGAGGTTAGATATGAGAAGACTCTCTGCGACGATGCAGAATATATAATTGTATCTTTCGGTAGTGCAGCACGTATTGCAGAGAAAGCTGTCGAGCTGGCACGCGAAGAAGGCATCAAGGTCGGCTTGTTCCGTCCTATTACTTTGTGGCCTTTCCCGGAGAAAGAGATTGCAGCCCTTGCTGAAGGAAAGAAGGGTATTCTTTCTGCTGAGATTAACGCAGGACAGATGATTGAAGACATTCGCCTTGCTGTTAATGGTAAAGTTCCTGTTGAGCATTTCGGACGTCTTGGCGGAATCGTGCCAGGACCGGACGAGATTGTAGAAGCCTTAAAAAACAAATTAATGAAATAAGCCATGGATAAGAATGAAATAATCTCTCCGGAGAACTTAGCATATAAAAAACCTGCATTGTTGAACGAAACCCCGATGCATTATTGCCCGGGCTGCTCTCATGGAGTTGTTCACAAGTTGGTTGCAGAAGTTATTGAGGAAATGGGCATGGAGAACAAAACTGTGGGTGTATGTCCTGTAGGATGTTCTGTTTTCGCATACCGTTATATTGATATCGACTGGAGTGAGGCTGCTCACGGACGTGCTCCTGCTGTTGCTACTGCTATTAAGCGTGTATGGCCTGATCGTCTGGTGTTCACTTATCAGGGCGACGGTGACCTTGCTTGTATTGGTACAGCAGAGTCAATACATGCTCTTAACCGCGGTGAGAACATAACTATAATATTCATCAACAACGCCATTTACGGTATGACAGGTGGTCAGATGGCTCCTACCACACTTATCGGCCAGAAGACATCTACATGTCCTTACGGACGTACACCTGAGCTGCACGGATATCCGCTGAAGATAACTGAAATGGCAGCCTTAATGGAAGGTACATGCTATGTTACACGCCAGAGCGTTGAAACTGTGGCTGCTATCCGCTCAACAAAGAAGGCTATACGTAAGGCTTTTGAGGCATCAATGGCTGGCAAGGGCTCAAGCCTTGTTGAGGTGGTAAGTACATGTAACAGCGGATGGAAACTTTCACCTGTAAAGGCTAACGAGTGGATGAAAGAAAACTTATTCAAGTTCTATCCTAAGGGCGACCTCAAGGATACAACAGAGGACAAATAAAAAAGCAGACCTATGAAAAAGGAAATTATTATATCAGGATTCGGCGGACAGGGTGTGCTGTCTATGGGCAAGATTCTTGCTTATTCTGGACTTATGGAGGACAAGGAAGTCACATGGATGCCGGCATATGGTCCTGAACAGCGTGGTGGAACGTGTAATGTTACTGTTATCGTCAGTGACGAGCGCGTGTCTTCTCCGATCGTGAGTGAATATGATGTCGCTATCGTGCTCAACCAGCCTTCACTGGATAAATTCGAGCCGAAAGTAAAGAAGGGCGGCTTCCTTATCTATGACACATCAGGTATAATCAATCCTCCTAAGCGTACAGATATTACAGTATGTCCTATCGCAGCAATGGACAAGGCCGTTGAGATGAAGAACTCAAAGGTTTTCAATATGATTGTTTTGGGCGGACTGCTCAAGGTTTGTCCTGTTGTAAGCGACAAGGGTGTCGAGAAGGCTCTGTATAAGACTCTGCCTGAGCGTCACCACGGACTTATTCCTCTGAACATGGAGGCTATAACAGCTGGTAAGGAAATCATCGGCTAAACATAAGTTATCACTGCTCTTGCCTGGCCTT
Organism: Xylanibacter sp.; assembly: GCF_057607445.1. Lineage (NCBI taxonomy): Bacteria > Pseudomonadati > Bacteroidota > Bacteroidia > Bacteroidales > Prevotellaceae > Xylanibacter > Xylanibacter sp. Next base: position 253,128 of record NZ_DBLZAX010000002.1, read on the forward strand.
CATGGCTGGCAGGATGCAAGATAACCGGCAGACCGTTTTCAAAGGTTAGTATATTTGTTTGTACTAGCGTTGAAAACGGTCTGATTTTTTATCAAAATATTAAGAATGATGTAAACAGACTATTGAACAGTACTATTTTGCATGATGAAAATGCGTTATTTTGTTATGCAAAAGGTATGTTTTTGCGTTGCTTGTGTGGCATGTATATATTTTCTTGTAAAACTTATCACTTATCACATTCTTGCATAACGTATTGAATGTGAGAATCTTTTGCTGTGATGAGTCTGTACTATAACTCATCACAGCAAAAGAAATATTTGCCAAAATTACTATAAGTGGCGCAGACGATTATTGATGCTGAATATCTCAGATGGTAATTTTTTCAATTCCTCCGTATGGCGCAAGATGTTTAAAACAGTCTTTTTCACTGAATAGCTTGCCATAAATTCCTGCGCACATAAGCACTCCGCCGTGGGCAAAAATGGCAACGCGTCTGTAAGGTTTTTGCTTTAGCTCGTCTAAAAATCCGGCTACGCGCGCATACATCATCGGAAAACTTTCGCCGTTGGTTGTTGGTTGGTGCATATAGTCGTCATACCATCTTTGCAGGTTCTCATCTTTTATCTCGTCAAAGAGTTTCATCTCCCAGCTGCCCATGTTCATTTCCTTCAGTCTGTCGTCAACAACAGGATTTGCCCATCCGCAATACTCGGCAAGCTTTCTCGCTCTTGTAAGCGGTGATGAGAACACCATGTCGAACTTGAGATGCTCAATGTTTTTCTTTGTTATGGCTGCTTCCTGCTCAAACGTATCGGCCACGGGCACGTCGCTCCATCCATAACATGTGCCTTTAGGCACATTTACACTTGTGTGTCTTATGAGAATAACGTCCATAATTGTCTGTTGTTGAAAAATTGGGATGAAACTGTAAGGTAGAACGACAGCTCAATAAGCAGAAACATCGCTCCGCAGCAGTCGCCCGTATATCCTCTCAGCCTACGCCAAATTAAGAGATAAAGAAAATACATAACAAGGCCGGGAATGAATATTATCAAGTCCCAGCGAACAAGTCCCCAGCATGTAAGCACGAGTGGAGCTAGCGGCGCCATGCCTTGAATAAACAGACTTATGCCAGCCTTAATGTTCATTTTGCGGTAAACAACGTGTGCCTTCGACTCTTCTTCCGTCCGGGCATACGGCATCATCATTATAATCTGCCCTGCAAGCATCTTGCTGTAAGGGTCGGCTGCTAATACTGTCAGTGCAGCCAGTTTCGCCGGCATGGCCGTAAGTGCGAAGAAGAGAATCAGCAGATACATCACAATTCCAACTACGCCGAAGGTACCCGTGCGCGAGTCTTTCATTATGTCTAGAATGCGTTGTCTGTTGTTTCCGCCACCGCCAAAACCGTCGAAAAAGTCGGTAAGACCATCTTCATGTAAGGCTCCCGTTATCAGAAGTCTTGCCACGATAGCCATAAGTACGGCTATCGTATGCGGCAGAATCATTCCGCCAAAATAAATGACGGCAGCCATGATTCCGCCTGTAAGCCATCCAGTCAGCGGCCAGTGCTCAACCACAGTGCGGTAGCTTTCCTTAGGAGGTTCGTGCAGTCGCCAAAAAGGCAGTCTTGTAAAGAAGATAAACGACGCCCATATGTTGTCGTACCATTTAGAAGTATTTAGTGATATTCGCATTGTCAAAGTTGTTCATTTCGTTAATCATTCTGACAGAGCTGTCTATAATAGGGAAGGCACACAGCGCGCCTGTACCTTCGCCAAGCCTTAGTCCCAGGCTCAACAGCGGTTTTGCGTCAAGAAGTTCAAGCATCTTTCGGTGTCCTGTTTCGTCACCCTTATGTCCGAAAATCATATAATTCTTTACCTCAGGGTAAAGCATGCTGGCTGCCAGAGCGCATGCTGTCATGATAAATCCGTCAACCATTATGATAATGTGACGTTCTGCCGCACGCAGCATGGCACCTATTGTGCTCACCATCTCGAAACCGCCAAAGCAGCGTATTATAGTAGTCGGGTCGGGTGTGTTGCCGTGCCGGTTTCTGAAGTTTCTCACTGCGTCTGCCAAAACCTCATATTTATGTCTTATTCCCGGCGAGTCGAGTCCTGCGCCGGCACCTACGCACTCTTCAAGCTCAATGTTGCCAAACAGACTCATCCATACGCTTGAAGGTGATGTGTTTGCTATGCCCATTTCGCCAAGGCATATAATATTGCAGCCGTTGTCTGCCACGCACTTGTCAACCATTTCGCAGCCTATGTTTATGGCCTGCTCAAACTGTTCTTCATTCATGGCGTCCTCGTATCTGAAATTAGCTGTTCCGTTTGCAATCTTGCGGTTGATTATCTCCTTATATTCCGTCAGGTCATGGTCTACGCCCGTGTCAACAAGATAAAGTCTGAAGCCATGCTGGCGGCAAAACATGTTGACACCGCCGCCGCCACGGGTAAAGTTTATCATCTGCTGCCATGTAACATCGCGTGGCGACACGCTTACATTCTCGCGTTCAACGCCATGATCACTGCCAAAAAGAATATGGCACTGGCCCGTGAGCTTTGGCGACAATGTCTGCTGTATAAGGCAAATCTGAACTGCCAGACTTTCGAGTCTTCCAAGCGAGCCCTTGGGCTTGTTCAGATTGTCGATTTTTTTTATTATATCCTCTTTTATACTGTTGTCTGGTGCTTTTATTTCAAAATTTTTCATAATCATATAGTTTAAGGATCTTTACTGCCGGATAGAGTCTTGTGGCTTACTTTATTTTTACCGGAATGCCGCAGACCATCATTATCACCTCATCAGCCTTTGATGCCACATACTGGTTCATCCATCCCTGCATGTCGGTAAATCTGCGTTGAACGGCGTTGCCGCTCACTTCTCCGCTGCCAATTTCGTTGGTGACGAATATGAAAGTGTTGTCTTTATCCGTAAACTTGTCAAACTCTTTCTTTATTTCTTCGAGAGCCTCGCTCACAGTAGGTTGGGTGTCGGCGTCAGCTTCACGGTCAAAGAAGAAATTTGTACACCAAAGGGTGACGCAGTCAATCACTATTACCTTATTATATATGTCGTGCCTGCTGAGATATTTTTCCTCTTCAATGTTTGTCCATTGTTCACCTCTTCGTTCCTGATGTTTTCTTACTCTTTCCTTGAATTCGTCGTCCCATACGTGAGCCGTGGCAAGATATACAGGATTGTCCGAGAGGCTCAAAGCAAGTTTCTCTGCATATACGCTTTTACCCGAGCGCTGTCCGCCGGTAATAAGAATAATCTTTTTCATATAATGCAAAGGTAATGCAATTTACATTAATATGATAAAAAGTTTATTCGTTTTTTATTTTCGTAGTATTCTTTTATTTATGATTGGTCTTTGCCTTTCGTGTAGTTTTGGCCGTCAGCCGTGTTTTTACCTTTATGCAGGCTATGCCATGGTTGGCTAAACTTTAATGAAAACATATAAAACTAATATGCTGCATAATGCCTGACAACGTGAAGGACAATAAGCAATGTGAATAATAAACGTGACGTTTAGCTTAATCAGGTATTCAAATATATTTACAAATAGGACGTTGTGGCATATTTTATTGCCGTTTTCCTGACTTTTTGTATATATTTTATATTTTTATTTTATAAAACTAAAAAACGTCATATTGTAAATCTCACAGTTAAATCACTTTTAATTTGCTGCTGCTTATTATAAAGTACCAATATTTTGTCCTTTTCTACGTTAATACATACAATTATTTTTCTTAATCTAATTATTTGTCTCTAATAATTTGTTTTGTAAATATTAATTTGTATCTTTGTGTACTGCAATTATTAATAAATTGTTTATAATTTAAATTTTAAGAAAATGAAGAAGTTATTATTTATGTTTGTTGCTGCATTGGCAACTGCATCTGTTTCAGCTCAGACAGTAACTGAAAGCAAGACTTTCGATAATTTTTATATTGGAGTCAATGGCGGTTTTGCAACCAAAACTACCGGTCATGCATGGCTTAAGGATCTGAATCCTAATCTCGGATTGCGTATCGGCCGTAATTTCACTCCGGTATTTGGTCTTGCTGCAGAAAGCAATGTTTATTTGTCTAACAAGCCGGGCGAGTCAATCGGAACATTTGTGCGTTCGATGAATACATCTTTGCTCGGAACTGTTAACCTGAGCAACTGGTTTGGCGGATATCCTGGTGAGCCGCGTTTGTTTGAAGTTTCTGTTCTCGGCGGTTTAGGATGGGGACACGTGTTTGGTCATCCGTCTGAAGTGTATAACGACGACGCTCTTACATCTAAGGCAGCCATTGACTTTACATTTAATCTTGGCAAGGCTAAGGCATGGCAGTTCTACATCGAGCCTGCTATGATCTGGACACTTGGAGGCTATAATGGCGGAACACACGCTATTAAGTATAATGTAAACAACTCAGGCTTCCAGCTTAATGTTGGTTTCAACTACAAGTTCAAGAATTCTAACGGCACACACAACTTCACAATTGCCGAACTGCGTGACCAGTCTGAGATTGACGGCCTGAATGCTAAAATCAACGACCTGCGCAGCGATTTGAACGGTAAGGATGCACAGCTTGCTGCTAAAGACCGTCAGATTGCAGATCTGCAGAAGGCTCTTGATGAGTGCAACAGAAGACCTAAGTATGAGAAGCCTGCAACAGCAACCAACCTGCAGCCTACAGTATTGTTCCGTCAGGGCAAGTCTGTAGTAGATCCTGCTCAGTATGCTCCGATTGAGCTTATTGCACAGTACATGAAGAATCATCCTGATGCAAAGGTTGAGATTAAGGGATATGCTTCTCCTGAAGGCTCTGCAGAGCGTAACCAGCAGTTGTCAGAAGAGCGTGCGGCAGCCGTTAAGAAGATTTTGGTTAACAAGTACAAGATTTCTGCTGACCGTCTTACAACAGTAGGTTGTGGCGCTACAGACAAATTGTTCGAGCAGGTAGAATTCAACCGCGTAGCTACATTCAACGACAATACTAAGTAATTTTACATAGTAAATCATAAAAAAATCTCCGTCCCAAATAGGGCGGAGATTTTTTTGTATAATTATATTGCATGGCTAAAGCTTGTTTCCCTGAAATTAATGAATGGTTTTGCAATTGTAACTCTGTCACTTTTGATGCAAAAGTGGGTGGTTTTCACATCAAAAACAATCCACTTTCATTTCGAAACAAAGCATAGTGCAGGTTCTTTCTGTATTGATTGTATTTTTTATATAATATGCTAATTTGTAATTTAATTACGAGGAAATATTACAGATTTTTGGCGTTGAATCTGTTCGCGATTTTGTGTCTTGTTGTTGATGCAGATTTTTATCTTTTAGTTGTCATGCCATATCTGTTCAATATCTGCCATAAAGTTAGTCCAGTTTTCCATGTCTTTGCCGCTTGTCGTGTTTTGTGGCAATATTGATGTTATTTAGCCTTATCCGGTTTTGTTATTCCGGATCAGAGAGAGAAATATTATAGTCCGTTATGATTGCCCACATGTATATTTGTGTGGCAATAAATAATTGATGCCGTTGATGTATTCCTCTTCGATTTTTTTGCTTTTATGTCGAATATTTTTATACTTTGTCGTGTGACATTATTTTATTATATTGTCGATAATCATGACAAGTGTTTTGTATAAATGGAATAATTGTAACATCTTGAAATTGCACATTTAAGATACATATGTGCAACAAAGTCTTTCAATTTATCACATTTTACACTTGTTTTCCGATAAAATTTATTTGATGGCTTAATTATTTAGTATATTTGTTGCTGTTTGTGAGAAAAAAGTATAACTTTGCACATACGTACAAGTGAAAAATTTGAGAGAATATGAAACACAAGTTGAGAAGTGCGGTTTGTACAGAAGGACGGCGTATGGCAGGGGCGCGAGCCCTGTGGGTTGCTGCAGGCATGAAGCATGAGCAGTTTGGAAAGCCCATCATTGCCATCGTCAACTCATTTACGCAGTTTGTCCCGGGACATACACATTTACATGAAATCGGCCAGATCGTAAAGGCTGAGATTGAAAGTATGGGATGTTATGCCGCAGAATTCAACACGATAGCGATTGATGACGGTATAGCAATGGGACACGACGGAATGCTATATTCGCTGCCGTCGCGCGATATCATTGCCGACTCTGTTGAATATATGGTTAATGCCCATAAGGCAGACGCAATGATATGTATCTCAAATTGTGATAAAGTTACGCCTGGCATGCTTATGGCAGCCATGCGATTAAACATACCGGCCGTATTCTGCAGCGGCGGACCTATGGAGGCTGGACGATGGAACGGCGAGAATGCCGATCTGATAACGGCCATGGTTAAAGGAGCCGACCCGAGTGTCAGCGATGACGAAATGCGCCAGATAGAGAGTTGTGCCTGTCCTGGCTGTGGATGCTGCTCGGGTATGTTCACGGCAAACTCTATGAATTCGCTCACAGAGGCCATAGGCCTTTCGCTTCCTGGCAATGGTACAATTCTGGCCACGCACAAGAACCGCATACAGCTGTTTAAGGATGCCGCGCGCCAGATTGTGGAAAATGCCATGAGGTATTATGAAGAAGGAGACGAGAGTGTCCTGCCGCGCAATATTGCTACGCGTGAAGCCTTTCTGAATGCCATGACACTCGACATAGCCATGGGAGGAAGCACCAATACGGTGCTGCATCTTTTGGCTGTTGCTCAAGAGGCCGAGGCTGATTTTACCATGTCTGACATAGATGAGCTTAGCCGCAGGGTGCCTTGTCTGTGTAAGCTGGCTCCAAATACGCAGAAGTATAGCCTGCAAGAATGTAACCGGGCTGGCGGAATATTCGGAATAATAAATGAACTGGCCAAGGGCGGACTGATCAACGAAGGCGTGATGCGTGTTGACGGAAAAACGCTGGGTGAACAACTTAGAAAATATGACATAACGGGCAATGGCATTGACGGTGATGCAGAACGCATATACCGCAGTGCGCCTGGCAGAAAGTTTTCTACCGTCATGGGCTCGCAGGAAGAGCAGTGGGATACGCTCGACACCGACCGCTCGGCAGGTTGCATACGCGACATAGAGCATGCCTATACAAAAGACGGAGGATTGGCAGTCTTGTTTGGCAACATCGCGCACGACGGCTGTGTTGTCAAGACGGCAGGCGTAGACCCTTCAATATGGAAGTTTAGCGGACCGGCAAAGGTTTTTGATTCGCAGGAAGATGCCTGTGAGGCTATTCTCGGCGGTAAGGTCAAGAGTGGCGACTGTGTGGTTATCACGCACGAAGGCCCTAAGGGAGGTCCCGGCATGCAGGAGATGCTTTATCCAACGTCTTATATTAAGAGTATGCATCTCGGAACGGAGTGTGCCTTGATTACAGACGGACGCTTCAGCGGCGGAACTTCAGGACTAAGCATAGGGCATATCTCGCCGGAAGCCGCTGCCGGAGGCAACATCGGAAAGATAATTGATGGTGACATCATAGACATAGACATCCCCAACCGCTCAATAAATGTCAGGCTGACGGCTGAAGAGCTTGACTTGAGGCCACAGCGCAAGCTGACCCGAAAGCGTGTAGTAAGCAAGGCCCTGAGAGCTTATGCTCAGAGCGTAAGTTCGGCAGATAAAGGCGGAGTGAGGATTATAGGTTAGTATAAGTTTTTGTGAAGTGTGTTTCATAATCGGTGCCTGCGCCTGTCGTGCGTTGGTGTAATGCCCTGCATGGCACTGTTGACGTATATTGCTTTGTGCGCACGGCTTTGTGCGTATGGCGTCGGTTATGTTACTTGTTACTTGACACAACAAAAAATATTGAGAGAGTATGGCAAAGGAAATGATAACAGGAGCAGAGGCTCTGATGAGGGCTCTGAAAGAAGAAAACGTGAAAACCATTTTCGGTTATCCTGGCGGATCTATTCTGCCGGTTTTCGATGCCCTTTATGATTATACACGCGGTGACAAAAAGGCTTTTGAGCATATACTCGTCAGGCATGAACAATCGGCTGCCCATGCGGCAGAAGGATACTCACGTGCCAGCGGCGACGTAGGAGTATGTATCGTAACAAGTGGTCCGGGAGCAACAAATACGCTTACAGGCATTGCAGATGCAATGATGGACTCAACACCGATAGTCGTTATTGCCGGACAGGTGGGCGTAGATGTGCTTGGCACTGACTCTTTTCAGGAAGTCGACCTTGTTGGCGTGTCGCAGCCTATAAGCAAGTGGAGTTATCAGATACGCCGTGCAGAGGATGTGGCATGGGCCGTAAGCCGTGCCTTTTATATTGCACGCTCAGGCCGTCCTGGTCCTGTAGTGTTAGATTTTCCAAAGAATGCCCAGGTGTCTCTCACAGAGTATGAGCCGTGTCGTGTAGACTTTGTACGTGGCTATGTGCCTTATCCCACTGTAGACGCAGGGGCCGTAAGCCGTGCTGCAGAGCTTATTAATAACGCAAAAAAGCCGTTGGCACTTGTAGGGCACGGTGTGGAGCTTGGCAATGCACAGCAAGAGCTTGTCGACTTTATCGAGAAGGCCGGCATACCGGCCGCCCGCACCATGCTTGGACTTTCGGCTCTTCCAACCGGCCATCCGCTTAATATGGGGATGCTAGGCATGCACGGCAACTATGCACCAAACATGAAAGAGCAGGAGTGTGATGTGCTGATAGCCATAGGCATGCGTTTCAGCGATCGTGTTATCTGTAATCCTGCCACTTATGCCAAACAGGCAAAAATAATACAGCTCGATATTGACGGGGCTGAGATAGACAAAAACGTTAAGACCGACGTTGCCGTTGTAGCAGACTGTAAGGAGTCGTTGCCGGCAATAACAAAGCTGTTAAGGCCTAATTCACACAAAGAATGGTGTGAGAGTTTCAGACCGTTGTATGAAGAGGAATACGAGAAGGTTATCAGGCCTGCAACTTGCCCGTCGTCAGGTCCGCTTCTTATGGGTGAAGTGGTTAAGGCTGTGGCTGATGCAACAGGAGGCGATGCTGTTCTCGTTAATGATGTAGGACAGAATCAGATGTTTTCGTGCCGTTACTTCAGATATAACAAGAAACGCTCCGTAGTGAGCAGCGGCGGCTTGGGAACCATGGGCTACGGACTTCCGGCTGCTATAGGAGCTGCCTATGCCGTGCCTGATCGTCAGATTTGTATGTTTACCGGCGACGGAAGTTTTCAGATGAGCATACACGAACTCGGTACGATAATGGAACATCGTATTCCGGTTAAGGTGATTCTGATGAACAATAACTATTTGGGCAATGTGCGTCAGTGGCAGGATTTGTTTTTCGACAGCCGTCAGGCGTTTACAAGGATGACAAATCCATGTTACGGCGGAATATGTGACGGGTATCACATACCATATATTTTTGTGTCTGAAAGAGAATTGTTGAAGAATGCAGTTCATAAAATGTTGTCAACAGAAGGACCGTTTGTGTTGGAGTGTGCTGTTAAGGAGGAAGATAATGTAATGCCGATGGTTCCTCCGGGATGTTCGGTCAACGAGATGTTGCTTGAAGTAAACAGATAATGGCGGGTATGGAAACAAAAGACAGAAAATTATATACAATGTTGGTCTATTCAGAAAACATTGCCGGTATACTTAACCAGATAACAGCCGTGTTTACGCGGCGTCAGGTTAATATCGAAAGTCTGAATGTGTCAGCCTCAAGCATCGAGGGTGTTCACAAGTACACCATAACGGCATGGAGCGACGAAGACCTGATAAAAACAATAACAAAGCATATCGAGAAGAAAATAGATGTGATAAAGGCTGATTATTACACGGACGATGACCTTTTTATACGTGAGGTGGGGCTTTATAAACTTTCAACGGGCGAAGTGCTTGCTAATCCCGAAATATCGCGTGTAATCAGAAAGGCTGACGCCCGCATTATTGATGTAAACCCTACGTTCTGCTGCGTAATGCTGAGCGGAATGACGGAAGATATTACAGGACTCTATTACGCTCTCGACAAGTTTAAATGCTTGTTGCAGTATACCCGCAGCGGGCGTATTGCCATAACCCGCAGTAAAGTGGAGCAGGTCAGTGAATTTTTAGAATTACAGGAAAAAAATAGGAATAAAAAATGTTAGACAAAGTAGGAAAATACGAGTTTTTGGCAGAACCGTTTCATTGTGATTTCTCAAAACGTCTCTTTATGGGACATCTTGGCAATCACATGCTTAATGCCGCAGATTTTCATGCAGCCCATCGTGGTTTTGGCATGACATACCTTAACCCTTTGCATAAGACATGGGTGTTGTCGCGTCTGGCTATCGAGATGGAAAAGATGCCGCTGCAATATGCCAAGTTTTATGTTGAAACATGGGTTGAAGGAGTGATGAAATTTTTTACCAATCGTAATTTTCGTGTAGTTGATGCAGAAGACGAAAATCTGGTTTATGGCTATGGCCGCAGTATTTGGGCCCTGATAGACACCGACTCTCGTCAGCCGCAGAACATCATGGATATACGTGACGGTGAGATACTCAACTATATAGAAACAGACAAGGCTTGTCCTATTGGTGCATTGTCGCGTGTCAGGATGAGTAAAGACGCCGGGCTTGTTGCCTCTGTGCCAACTCATTACAGCGACGTTGACGTAAACGGTCATATTAACAGCGTAAAGTATATTGAGCATGTGCTCGATTTATTTGCGCTTGATACGTATCGTGAATATAGGATAAAGCGTTTCGACATTGCTTATGTGGCCGAAAGCTATTATGGGGATACGTTGAACTATTACAGGGAAGATGTTTCTGATGATGTGTTCTGCGTACGCATAACAAGAGTGCCGCCTGAGTCTTCAGAAGAAACTGAAGTCTGTAGATGTAAGATCGAATTTGTTAAAGATTAACAGTTCAAGCACTATTTTGCTTTAACGGCAGGTGCTTACTGCTGTCTTTATGTGAAAGTAAGAAATATGTAACGTCTAATCTGCAGCCTCGGATACGGGGCTGCTTAAACAAACATTTTTATTATGGCAGAAATGAATTTTGGTGGCGTGATAGAAACAGTGGTCACCAGTAAAGAATTTTCTTTAGAGAAGGCACGTGAAGTTCTACAGAACGAAACGATAGCTGTATTAGGTTATGGAATTCAGGGACCTGGGCAAGCATGCAATTTGCGTGACAATGGCTTTAATGTTATTGTAGGTCAGCGTGAAGGCAAAACTTATGATAAGGCTGTTGCCGACGGATGGGTGCCCGGAAAGACATTGTTTTCAATTGAAGAGGCTGCTGCAAAGGGTACGATAATATGTATGCTGCTGTCTGACGCCGGTCAGATATCGGTGTGGCCTAAGGTTAAACCTTATCTGACAAAAGGAAAGGCACTTTACTATTCTCATGGATTTGCCATAAACTGGAGCGACCGCACTGGTGTAGTTCCTCCAGGTGATGTTGACGTTATTATGGTTGCCCCAAAGGGTTCGGGCACATCGCTCCGTACAATGTTTCGTGAAGGGCGTGGGCTAAACTGTTCTTATGCCGTTTATCAGGATGCTACCGGTAAGGCTGAAGAGCGTACAATAGCATTCGGTATAGGTATCGGGGCTGGATATCTCTTTAAAACTACGTTTGAGCGTGAGGCTACAAGCGACCTCACCGGTGAGCGTGGCTCGCTGATGGGGGCTATTGAAGGACTTTTTGAGGCTCAGTATCAGGTGCTACGTGAGCATGGACATTCTCCCTCAGAGGCGTTTAATGAGACTATTGAGGAGCTTACCCAGAGTCTTGCTCCGCTTTTCGGCGAGAAAGGCATGGACTGGATGTATGCCAACTGTTCTACAACGGCCCAGCGCGGTGCTCTTGACTGGGCTCCACGTTTCCGTGATGCTATTAAGCCGGTGATGGAGTGGCTTTATCTTTCTGTAAAGTCGGGTAACGAGGCACAGATTTCCATCGACAGCAACTCTAAGCCTGATTATCGTGAAAAGCTTAATGAAGAACTGCGGCAGATGCGTGAGAGCGAGATGTGGCAGGCTGGTATGACTGTCCGCAAGCTGCGTCCTGAAAATAATTGATTATATATTTGACATGCTGATAATTATACAGGCGTGGGGCAGTGATGTTCCGCGTCTGTTCTTATTATGTAAGAGTTTGTATTGTTGTATCTGGATAGATGCTCGGATGTGTCTGATATTCAGCTTGTAGCATACGGTCTGTTATCCTTTTCTGAGCACTACCATTCCGTCTGAGAGATATATTTTTTCTTCGTTTAGCATGTATTCAACAGCATATTCTATTGCATCTCTGTTGAAGTTAATGTTTTTTATCTCTGTGATGCAGTGTGGTTTTTTGTCGCTGAGGAGTTCTGTAATAAGTTCCTCGGCTCTTTTCTGTTCGTTTTTGATTTCGCGGTGCTTTTTATGTGCAATACAGACATCGCATTGGTTACAGTCAGTAGAGCGCTCTTCGCCGAAATACCTTAGCAGCTGCCGGCTGCGGCATATGTCGTCATTTGTAGCATAATTTATCATGGCCTCGATGCGCTCCATGTATTCTTTCTTACGGTTGTCGTATATTTCCTTGCTCAGCACCAGATGCTCCATTTCTTCGCGTCGCTGAGTGTATGTTATGTGTGGAATTTTTTTCCTTGGTATGAAATGAAGAATACGGCGTGCAGTCATGTCTTTCAGAATCATGTATGTTTCAGGCACGGTTAGTCCGGCTTGCTGTGCCACAAGACTTTCATCAATGTAGCAGAAGTCGGAAAATAATCCTCCGTAGCACCTTAGCAGTGCCGTTATCACAGCATTCTCCCTTTCGTTGAGGCTGTCGAGCATATTCAGTTCGTTGCGGCCTAGAAGCATTCTTATCTGAGCCTTATTGTCTGATTCTTCGTCATAGTCGATATATCCGGCTCTGGAAAGAATCTTTAGTGCCGATCCTGCTTGTATGGGAAAATGCTTAAAGGCAACACAGAAGCGGTCGATGTTGAATTCGAATCTGCATCCTTGTCCGCTCCCCATGCCTATTTGATAAAAGTAGGCAAGATGTTCATACACAAGGCGTATATAGTCTTTGTCTGGGAAAGTCTCTTCTATTCTTCTTCTCAGTTTGCCTTTGTCGCTGCCGTTATAAAGCAGTACGGCATAGGCTTTCTTTCCGTCGCGTCCGGCTCTTCCCGCTTCCTGAAAATATGCTTCTGGAGAATCAGGGCAGTCGTGATGTATAACGAGTCTTACGTCAGGTTTGTCTATGCCCATTCCGAAGGCATTTGTGGCAACCATAACGCGTGCCTTGCCCTCATGCCATTCCTTCTGGCGTTCGTCTCTTGCGGCACTTTCCAGTCCGGCATTATAGTAGGTTGCGCTTATCTTGCGTTTGCATAGCTCGGCTGCAATTTCTTTTGATCGCTTACGGCTTCTTACGTAAACAATGGCTGAGCCGCTTACACTATTGAGAATGTGGAGCATCTCTTCAAACTTGTCATCGGCCTTTCTTACGATATATGCAAGGTTTTTGCGTTCAAAACTCATCTTGAACACATTTTTTTCTTTGAAGCCGAGTTTGTCTTGAATGTCGTCTACAACTTTTGGTGTTGCTGTTGCTGTCAGGGCCAGTATTGGTGCGTCTGGCTTTAGTTTTCTTATGTCTGATATCTTGAGGTAAGACGGCCTGAAGTCATAGCCCCACTGACTTATGCAGTGGGCTTCGTCAACTGTTATGAAGCTTACGTTCATATGGCTCATCTTCTTCTGGAATAGTTCAGAAGACAGGCGTTCAGGTGATACATACAGGATTTTTACTCCGCCGAATATGGCATTTTCAAGTGTAGTTATAATATCGGCATGCATCATGCCCGAATAAACAGCTGCCGCCTTGATGCCTTTGTGCCTAAGGTTTACTACCTGGTCTTTCATCAGCGCAATCAAGGGCGTGATGACGATGCATACCCCTTTCATTGAGAGAGCCGGCACCTGAAAAGTAATTGATTTGCCTCCGCCTGTCGGCATCAGACCAAGTGTGTCACGTCCGGCGCAGATACTGTCGATAATCTCTCGCTGAATGCCCCTAAAGTCGTCATACCCCCAGTTGTCGCGAAGTATCTTTCTGTATTTGTCGTCAGTCGTCACCATTGTTTGTGTATATGATATATTTTGTCTGTCCACGAAATATGCAAGCGTTTCCGTGGACAGACAAAAGTATTGTTAGTTTGTTTCTTCTTCGTCTTCTGCAGGACGTATGTCCTCTATTTGCAGCTGGATACCATTGTGTTTAAAAACATTGTCTTCAATGGTGTATGCAATGTCAAAGCTGCGTTTTGATTTTATATATCGTGCCGATCCGCTTTGCCCGAAAGCAATGCCGTTCATCACGTTGTTTGATTTTGAGTCTACAAGTTCGAGTTTTATGTGTTCCTGTTCTCTTCCTACCACCTTGCTTGTGCCAAAGTCGTAAACGTCTGTAGTGCAGAACAGGGGTTTGGGATTTTGTGGACCAAACGGACTTAGCTTCTTGATTTCAGAATGCAGCTTGCGCGTTATATCTTTGAAGTCGATTACGGCGTCAATGTTGAGTATGGCTTCTGTCTGTTCGGGTTGTATGTGCTCGTCAACATATTTCTGAAAACGTTTCATGAATTCTGGCACATCTTTCCATTTCAATGTCAGACCGGCAGCGTAAGTGTGCCCGCCAAAGTTTATCAGCAGGTCGCGGCAGCTTTTTATGGCAGAATAAACGTCGAAGCCCGTAACGCTCCTTGCCGAACCTGTGGCCAGGTCGTCTTCACGTGTCATTACTATTGTTGGACGAAAATAGATTTCTGTCAGCCTTGATGCCACTATGCCAATTATGCCTTTCTTCCAGTTTTCGTCATACAGCACAATGCTTGAGCGCCTGTTCTGACTCTCTATTTTTGCCACAATCTGGTTGGCCTCTTCTGTCATTTGCTTGTCAATGTCCTTGCGCTGTTCGTTGTATTCGTTTATGTGCTTTGCCTCTTTAAGTGCGCTGCCAAGGTCTTTTTCAACAAGCAGGTCTACGCTCTCGCGTCCGTTCTCCATGCGTCCTGATGCGTTGATGCGTGGTCCGATTTTGAACACTATGTCGCTCATTGTTATCGTGCGTCCGTTTAGTCCGCAGATATCAATGATGGCTTTTAGTCCGATGTTCGGATTCTGGTTGAGCTGTTTAAGACCGTGGTATGCCAATATTCTGTTTTCTTCCACTACAGGCACAATGTCTGCAGCTATACTTACTGCGCAGAAGTCGAGCAGGGGCACTAAACGTGAGAATGGTATGCCGTTGTTCTTGGCGAAAGCCTGCATAAACTTGAAGCCTACACCGCATCCGCACAAGTGCTTGAACGGGTAAGAGTCGTCAGGGCGTTTGGGGTTAAGTATTGCTACAGCCGGAGGCATAATCTCGTCGGGCACGTGATGGTCACATATAATGAAGTCGATGCCAAGGCTCTTGGCATATTCTATTTCGCTTATGGCCTTTATGCCGCAATCGAGGATTATTATCAGTTTTACGCCAGTTTCATGGGCATAGTCAATACCCTTATAGCTCACTCCATATCCTTCGTCGTAGCGGTCGGGTATGTAGTAATCTATGTTAGAGTAGAATTGCTGTAAGAATTTATACACGAGTGCGACGGCAGTGCATCCGTCAACATCGTAGTCACCATACACCATAATGCGCTCTTTTCGTCCCATGGCATCGTTCAGTCTGTCAACGGCCACGTCCATATCCTTCATAAGGAACGGATTTATCAGGTCGTTGAGCTGAGGACGGAAGAAACGTTTAGCAGCAGATTCGGTGGTAATGTTTCGCCGTATTAGTATTCCGGCCATAACGGGGCTTATGCCCAGTTTTGCTCCCAGCTCTTCAGCTGCCTTTTTCTGTTCTGATGTTGGTGATTCGTAGTTCCATTTGAAGTGCATTTATATTGTTTTTTATTTCTCTTTCCCGGTTGCCATTGTCAATTTGTATAAAATGGCGTGTAAAGTTACAAATAAAAAACAAGAAAACGGTGATTTCTGACAGAAAAGTTCAGAAATCACCGCTTTTGTTCTTAAGCTACATTGTAACTGCTTTTGTTTGTCCTGCCGGTTTTTGGTGCCCGTCTCATGCAGCTTTTTGCTGACGTTCGAAGGCCTTTATGTCTTTTATGCAGCAACCTTGGGTTGTCTGTCTGCAATGTTATGTTTCCGGTCAGTCCAGCAGTTGGCCGTATGTTAGTTTAAGCCGAGCTTTTTACGGATATCCTTAGGAATGGCGTTCTTGTTAACCATGAAGCTCATAGTCTTGTATGCAACATAGTTCTTTGACATGTACCAAATTCCTTTGTAGTCGCCATACTCGCCCCAAGAGTTCTTAACCATATAGTATTCGCGTCCGTTCTTGTCTTTAGCGATACCGAAGATTACCATTCCGTGGTCGTCAGTTGTCTCCCAGTTGTCGAAAGCTTCCTGGCGCATTTCCTGTGTAGGAACGATTTCAGGAGCGTCAACTCCGAGAGAATCGAGCTTGCTCTTCTTTTCTGTAGAAGAAAGCTTGAACCATCTGTCTGCGTCTGTTCCGGCCATGCTGCGTACTTTCTTTACGTCGTATGCGATACCGAGACCCATGCGTGTGAATCCGTCTTCTGTAACGTCGCCGCCCCATGCTACGGTGTAGCCTTCATTGATGGCATTGTCAATAATCTTCATCATCTCGTCCATAGGAACATTGTATGATGTTGCCCAGCGCCAGTTGTCCTGAACTTCTACAGGGAACTGTGTGTAGAACGGGTGATGTGTGTAGCTTGTTATTGAAACATAGTCGTCAAAGTTGAGGCCGAGGCTTGCTGCGAATGTCTGCGGAGTATACTTCTTGCCTTCATAAACAAACTCCTTCGGGCATTCTCCTAAGTATGAGTCGATGATACCCTGCAGACCTTTCTGCCACTGCTTAGAAATCTTCTTTGCCTTGCTCTTTGATACAGCTGCAACATACGGCTCCATAACACCGAAGAACTCTTCGAAGTTAGCCAGAGAGTCGCCTGTCAGAGTGCCGGGTGCCGGCATGGCTGTTTCAGGGCAGATACCGTGGTTCTTAAGGATATAGAGCACGTCCTCAGAGCTTCCACCCTGTGAGAACTGACTGTCGCCGTGCATTCTTACTGTAAGGATGGCACGCTCCATGTAGTCCTTGTTGGCTACGAACATTTCGCAGAGGTCGTAAGTCTTGCCTGTCTTTTTCAGAATTTCGTTCTCAAAGAAACTCAGTGTAGAGTAAGCCCAGCAGGTACCGCTGCGGTTCTGGTCTTTGATACTTGTGATCTTGTTCTCCTTAATGGTTGTGAACACAGGTTTGTTCTTTTCCGCAGTTCCTTTCTTGTCCTGCGCGTTCATGCCTGTTGCTATACAAGCCAACAGAGCCATTGCAATTAACTTTTTCATTTTTCTATAAGTATTGTTTTGGGTTTTAGTTGTTTCTCATGAATTCTTCAACGTCGTCCGGATGATAAGGTATGCGCTCCTTGCCTAGGAATCTGCATCCGTCGTCAGTTATCAGCAGGTCATCTTCAATACGTATGCCGCCGAAATCCTTGTAGGTTTCAAGCATCTCATAGTTGATGAAGTCTTTGTGCAGTCCTTGCGACTTCCAGTCGTCTATGAGTGCCGGTATGAAATAAATGCCCGGTTCGTCTGTGACAACAAAGCCTTTTTCGAGGCGGCGTCCCATGCGCAGGCAGTTTGTGCCAAATTGTGTTGAAGGCTGTATCTCGTCGTCGAAGCCTACATAGTTCTGTCCGAGTCCTTCCATGTCGTGTACGTCCATACCCATCATGTGGCCAAGTCCGTGAGGCAGGAACATTGCATGTGCTCCGGCTCTTACAGCCTCTTCTGTGTCGCCCTTCATCAGGCCGATTTCTTTCAGTTTGTCGGTCATCAGACGGCATACAGCCATATGTACGTCATACCATTTTACACCTGGTTTGGCTACATCGAGCACATAGTCGTGGCAGGCCTCTACGATGCTGTATATTTCACGCTGGCGCTGAGTGAACTTGCCGTTTACGGGATATGTGCGGGTGTTGTCTGAGCAGTAGTTGTTGCGGTTTTCTGCACCAGAGTCGCACAAAGCCAGCCTGCCGCTCTCAAGAACGTCCCATGACGGTGTGCCGTGCATTATCTCTCCATGCTGTGTGAATATTGTTGCGAAGCTTACCATTGCTCCATAAGAGTGTGCTGTTCCGTCAACCTGTCCGCCGATAAACTTCTCGGTGAGTCCGGGTTTAGTCAGCCTCATGGCTGTTGTATGCATCTTGTAGCCAATAGAGCATGCGTCTTCAATCTCGGCTATCTCCTGCGGCTCTTTCGTAGAGCGCATCTTCACCACAGCTTTTATCAGTTCGAGCGATGCTGCCTCTTTCTGCTGGTTTGGATGAATGCCTAGCAGGTCGAATATCTGCAGCTTTGTGTCATATCTGTATGGCGGCAGGAAATGTATTGGCCTTTTCTGTTTCAGTGCATTGTTGCATATAATCTGCAGCGACTTCATCGGGGCAGTATTGGCTACGCCAACGCTTTCAGCCATGTCCTTCACGCTGTTTACAGAGCCGAACCATACGATGTCTTCAATGTCGATGTCGTTGCCCACGAGCGTTTCGGTGCCTTCGTCGATGTCAATCACGCCTACAAGCCCGTCGCGGTTAAGTCCGAAGTAATACAGGAACGAAGAGTCCTGACGGAACGGATAGTAGCTGTTTGAAGGGTAATTGACAGGTGAGTCGTTATTACCGAACAAAATCACGATGCCACTCTTTACGAGCTTTCTCAACTCGGCGCGGCGGCTTACGTAGGTTTCCTTGCTGAACATATTCGTATATAAATGCTTGTTAAACTAAATTTCGTCACTCTGTGGCGTGGTTGTTTTTCCAGTAACTTTTATGGTGTGTCAGGCTTTTTCAACTCGTTTTTCACAGATATATAACTTCAATATTGCAAAGATAATGCAAATCATGTGCAGAACAAAATAAAATCAATTTATTTTTATAACAAAATGTCACTTATTTTAATTTGTTGGTCTGTAAAACATGTTATAATGATATCCTCAGGGCTGAATATGCATGCAAAAAAGTTACAGATGTTTGTTTTTTTGATTTTTTATATTGTAAATTACTTTAAAATATATGCCATTAAAACTAAAATCATTAACTTTGCAAAGTTTTTTAGTGAGTTATGCGTATTGACAGAAATACAGGATTGGTTCTTGAGGGCGGCGGCATGCGCGGTGTGTTCACCAGCGGCGTGCTGGACGGCTTTATGAAGCATGACATGTATTTTCATTACGTTGTTGCAGTTTCGGCCGGAGCATGTAACGGCATGTCGTATATGAGCCGCCAGATACGCCGCGCCCGTATTTCCAACATCGACTATCTTTCAAAATATAAGTACATAGGTCTGCGACATCTGGTTACGCAGGGTTGCATCTTCGACCGTAAACTGCTTTACGACGATTTCCCAAATACGTTGCTGCCTTATGATTTTGAAGCATTCTTCAATAATCCTGACGTCTTCGAGATGGTTACCACCAACTGCCTGACCGGACGTGCATGCTACCTTACAGAGAAGCACGACCGCCAGCGCCTGCTTGACATTGTTCGTGCAAGCAGCAGTCTGCCTTATGTCAGCAAGATTGTAAATGTTGACGGCATACCTATGCTCGACGGAGGAATAGTAGACAGCATACCTGTAATGAGGGCCATGGAGCAGGGGCATCACAAGAATGTTGTTGTCCTTACGCGCAACTATGGTTTTCGCAGCAAGGAGAAAGACCATAAGATACCGCGTTTTGTATATAAGAACTATCCACGGCTGCGCGTGGTGCTGAGCCATCGTTGTGAGGCTTACAACCGCCAACTTGAAATGATAGAGGAAATGGAGCGTGCCGGACAGATATTATGCATACGTCCAGAGCGCCCTATGGAGGTTGGACGTATAGAGAAGGATGTAGATAAACTCGAACGGCTTTATGAGGAAGGCTATGCCTTAGGTGAGAAGTTCTGCCGTGAGCAGGGATATTGCTGAGCCAGCCGGTGTCATGTGGCAGCATGTTGATAGGGGCGGGGGCTAAATGTCGTGGACTTATTAATGCGTAGTCTGTTTCCGCATACTGTTTTATTCCTTGAATTTATGCCGGCGTCAATATCGGCGAGGGCAGGGAAAATGTATTTGCTCTAACTCGTTGATTGTCAATGTATTGTAAAAGGCCATGTTTTGCATCGCGAAACATGGCCTTTTATAACCTAATATGCCTCCTTTTGCGTTGCGAAAGGAGGCATATTGAAAAACGGATGATTGTATGTCTGTAAACTCCAGCATGAGTTTTTACAATATTTCTTCGTAAAATGTCATCATGCTTGTCTGTTAAGAGTGATGCAATAATTAGGCAAGCTTGTCCGCTAATGTTTTTTAGCTGCCATCGTGCTGTAAATCCTTTTATTGCAACTCTTTGTCTGTTTGCTTTTTATTTGATTTCCTGAAAGTCGCCGTTGTTTACAATATATTTAGGCGACGGGCCATATTTATTCTCTTCAGGCTTGCCGTCCATGACGCAGAACACCAGGATGCTGATGTTCAGGAAGAAGAGCAGCAGCATTGAAGTCATGACGATAGGGTCGCTCATGATCTTTACGGCAATGCTTGGGTCAGGATTTACCGTAGTCATGGCCTCGAGATATCCTGTTGACGACATATATATATTGTACAATATATTTATTATGATGCTTGCTGCAACCCACCAGCCTCCGTGTCCGCGGTCGTGCAGGCGGCGCACCGTAACGGAGCAGATAGAGAGCAGAAGGAGCATTGACACAACAGAACTTACGACTTGCATTCCTGCAAGTGACAGATTGAGTACAACGCTTACAACGGCATAAAGGAGCCAAAACCACCATAATTCAGAACGGCGTGCACGGCCCTTAAAGTCGGTCAGTTTGCTTAACACTGTTTTTACAGATTCGCCGAAGCTCATCTGTGGTAATCTTACGATGTCTTCCATAGTTTCAATAAAATTGTTTGTTAATTATATTTGTTATGTCTACGGCTTCAGACACGGGCCGTATTTTCGTTTATTCAGGCCCTGTCTTCTGCACGTCAGAGTGTTTGACATTAATTCAATGTCTCGAATGTATCCAATATACTCTCTGTCTTATTCTTTCAGCAGGTCAGGGCGCAGCCGTCTGGTTCGCTCGTAGCTCTGCTCTATTTCCCAGTCTTTTATCTTGGCCTCGTTTCCGCTTAACAGAATGTCAGGCACTTTCCAACCTTTATAGTCGGCCGGTCTTGTATATATAGGTGCCGACAGCAGGTCGTCCTGAAAGCAGTCAGACAGAGCGCTCTGGTCGTCGCTTATAACTCCCGGTACAAGCCTTACTATTGCATCAGCCATCACCGCTGCCGCCAGCTCTCCGCCCGTAAGCACATAGTCGCCTATGCTTATTTCGCGCGTGATGAGGTGGTCGCGTATTCTCTGGTCAATGCCTTTATAGTGTCCGCACAGAATTATCAGGTTTTTCTTCAGCGACAGGTTGTTGGCCACATGCTGGTCAAACTGCTCACCGTCAGGCGAAGTAAATATTACCTCGTCATATTCTCTTTCGGCCTTTAGGGCCGATATGGCCCGGTCTATTGGCTCACACTGCATCACCATTCCGGCAAATCCGCCGTATGGATAGTCGTCCACGCGTTTCCATTTGTCTGTAGAGTAGTCGCGCAGGTTGTGCAGATGTATCTCTGCCAGTCCTTTCTTCTGCGCGCGTGCCAATATGGATTCTCTTACAAATCCCTCGAGCATCTCAGGTAAAACTGTAATTATATCAATTCGCATATTTGCAAAATTATCTAATTTTCTGCCAATATCACAATTTTTAGCCTTTATTTTTATATTTTTTATATAAAACTGCAAGCGAAAAATGATGTCGGTTTAGTTCGTAACGTTATTTTTTTGTGTTAAAAATAATATTGTGTATAGTGAAAAACCGTAAACTTATAATGGCTTTAAGATTAAAATTTCTAAAAAGACATATGTCTATTATGTCGTCTGAAAGCCTTTTTTTATTAATTTTGTGATGAAAATTTGCAAGGAATCTAATTATTTATTAATCATGTAACTAATTGTTTATCATTATGTCAAAAACGATAGAGCAGCAAATAGAAAAGAGCCGAATGCTCATAACCGGCTTTCGTAGAAACATCAATGTATTGTCTGATAGAGGCGTAACGGAAGCAGAACTGAATGCAATGGACGTAGAACTTCGTAAGCTTGTTGAAATAAATGCAGAGTGCGACAAGCTGCGGGAAGAACTTTCTGTTAAGGTTAAGAATATGAATAGTATTCTAAATGTAGTGAAAGATTCATTCTTTAACTATAAGAAAATAATCAAGCAGAACTATTCGCAGGAAAGATGGATCGATTTTGGTGTTGCCGATAAACGCTGATATGTTTAGATGAATGAAATTTTAAATGTCGGTACTTTATCGTTGGAGCCAAAAGCATTTGATGCTTAATTGATACTGTAGTGCAAATACGTGCCTTGCAGTATAATTGTATATTGTAAATGCCGCCTGTAGGTTTTATTTTCTATTGTCTTACAGGCGGCATTTGTGTTATGTTTATTACAACTCTTTTTTCAGTTTTTCAGCCATGTCGGCATATTCCTCGTCTGTCAGATAAACCTTTTTGGGATTCATCTGAAACACTCCGCCAAAGTCAGGTCCGCCTACATATTTAGGAATCAGGTGAAAATGTAAGTGCGACAGCGTGTCTGAATATGCACCATAGTTTATTTTGTCAGGATTGAACACCTTCTGCATGGCTCTTGTCACTTTTGCCACGTCTGCCATAAAAGCGTTTCTGTCCTCATCACTCAGGAGGTTGAGGTCGTCCACATGGTCTTTGTAAGCCACGAGACAACGTCCGTGATATGTCTGCTCCTTAAAGATAAAGAGGCGCGACACACTAAGTTTGGATACTTCAATCATCAGTTCGTGCTGTGTCTCATTGTTTTGGCAATAAAGGCACTCTTTAGGATCACTTTTCATGTTTTTGCTTTTGTTTTAGATTGTTTTTATTATTTCGTTTCGCGTTTTTTTCGCGTAGTGTTTGTCTTTATTTAAAGTTCTGCATAGACATATATTTCTCTCTCGTCATATAAAGTCACGACATGCTTCAAGTCCAAAGCATAACTAATAATAACTTTATGTTGTTATTTAGCCTGCGCAGCAATATCTTATGCAAAGATGTAGCAAGTGAGTGCAGAAACGTCAAGCTTGCTTGGATGTTATGCCGAGCGCAGCAATATCTTATGTAAAGATGCAGCAAGTGAGTGCAGAATCATCAAGCTTGCTTGGATGTTATACCGAGGGCAGCAATATTTTATGCAAAGATACACCAATTCATGATGAATTCAAAATTATTGAAATTATTTTATTTTCAATGGGTTTTATATTTTTATATCGGTCTGATAAATTAAATTTTAAAATCCACTGAAATATAGCTGAAAACTCATTGGTTTTCAAATAAAAAATCAATGAATTTGTGGTCGTGTTTCAGTGAGTTTTATTAAGCGTGATGTTATAATATTTCTTTTTAAATTTCTATTCATAATCGTAATATATAAAAATAATTTTGATTGTAATCATGTTTTTAGTATCTTTGCCACATAAACTAGTCATATTATGGAAAATGCAAATATAGATAATTAAAACTATGAAATATTTTAAATTCCATTCCTCAATGTATTAGAAACAATATATAAAATATAGCGTAAATAAAAATATGAATAAGATTCAAATAATTGTATCTGTTGAAAATAGAAATATTAGAGTTGATATTCCTATAAATATTTATCAATCTGTGAATAACGATTGTAATAATGGTCTTAAACGTAAGGAGTTTATAGATCATTCGTGTGATATAATTAAAGAAAGATATACGGATTTATATAATATCATAGAACATACTCTTAGTGAAAAAGGGATTGATTTGAAAGGCAGGTCTTATAGATTGATAACGGATTTTTTCAATCTGCGAGAAGATGTATGTGACGTTAATTATCGTATTGTGTCATATTGGGATAAAGAACTTGCAACTGAAATATTAAAATTATGGAACAATTTCTTTTCCGTTAAGTTGACTATAGATGATATTTACGACTTTGCTTATGGTGATAAGGATTGTAACGTAATCCTTGTAGCTGTTTTTGTGAAAACTCAATTTGTAGGTTTTGCTCAAGTCCTTCGTTATAAAAATGTTTCATTTATTAATATGTTGGTAATTAAGCATGAGTGGCAGAATAAGGGTATAGGAACGCGATTGCTCCGTTATATAGGACAAAATAGTGATTGTCCGATAATGTCTGTTTCTAAAGTGATTACAGATTCAGATGATTATTCTAAGTATAAACATTTTTATGCAGAAAATGGTTATGTCCGTATGCCAATCAAAATGCCTTTGCGTCAGTTTGGTGATTTAGATGTATATGTAAAAGGTGCTTTAATTGTAGATGAAGGTATAAAATTAATTGAAAATGTACAATGGTTATGGGATGAAAGGTTTTGATGTTTTCAGCTTACGAATTCATTAAGTTGAAAGAAAATATATTATCTGTTTATTTAATCTGGTTGAATTTATTATATTAATATAAAGCTTGGTAGAATGGAATGTGATGAAATTTTAGATTTAATAAAGCGTGAAATGTCTGATGATATAACAGAAGTAATTGGCTTTCGTGATAAAACAACAATATTCATAGAAAAATTAAAAAATGGAAAATGGGTGGAGAGTCGTATTTATATAGATAAAACCTATTATGATCCGATTGTTTGTGAAGATGGTTCTGAGTATATAGTTACAACATGTGGTAACAAGCTTATTAAAGCACCGAATGTAAGTTATTATAGAATAAATGAGTCGGTATGTGACATTTCATTACATGCTTTTAAAAACTGTCCTGCTCTTTTAAAATTGGATATTCCATATACGGTATCTAATTATTATAATGTGGATGATGCGTTGAGCTATTGCCATCATGAAGTTGATTCTAAAATATGGAATTGGCCTTATGAGTTGGAACGTTCAGAAGAATTACAAAAAAATATAGAGGATGGATGGACGGACAAACATGGTTTTGTTTATAGTCGTGATAAGAAAATCCTTCTGAAAGCACCTTCGTCTAATGTTGGAAAATATTGGATTCCTGAAGGTGTAGAACAGATAGAGCCATATGCATTTATTGGATGTGTCTTTGAAGAATTGAATATTCCTTATACATGTAATATGTTAAATTTATCTTATGATTCTAGCCCTATTTTCGGTAGTGAGATTGTGCAAGGATGTGTAATAAATTGGGACAAGCCCTATTCTCTTGAAGACGAAGTTGATAATTGCTTGTGTATTAGAGATGGATATTTTTGTGATGAGTATGGGGTCAATTATTCAAATAATATGAAAAGGTTATTATGTGCAAATCAGTTGTTTGACAGAAATTATTATTATGTTCCTGATGGTGTCATAACAATATGTTCATTTGCGTTTAATGCTTGTAAAAAATTCTTGACATTAAGCCTTCCTGCTTCAATAAAAGTTATTGGATGCTCTTTATTTGGCGAAAACGGAGGACGTATTATTATCAGAAAATAAGATACGGATATACATTTATGTTTAATATTGGCACAATAAAATATTTTGTATAAATGAAGATGCTGGTTACTTATAAAAGGACACTGTATCCATTTATACAAATTTATTATAATGTCTTATTTTGAGAAAATATCTGACAACAACCATTTTTTTTGTTTTTTTACTTCTTTGATGCAACTCGTATCAGTTCTTATTTGAATATTTGTACCAAACTTTTCGTTAAAAAATAATGCCATTTGTTTCCATCTCTTTCCGTGTTCTTGTGGTTCATTTTGATGAGTGTAATCTAAATAATAGTGAAGCATTTCATGAACTATAATGTCTTTTAATTGAGCTTCTGTGTATTCATATCTATCACTGATTTCAATTATTGGATTTTTGACATCCCCATTTTCGTTATATTCACAACTGAAGCGTCCAATGGTTTTTCTCGTATGTATTACAATAAAGAAAGGTATTGGTAATTTATTTTGAAAGAATAATGAATTATACTCATAAAATCTATTAAAAATATCTATTTCTGTAGGTATTATTCCCTTTTTATGTACAGGTTCTTTCATTTTAATATTTTAAATTAGTATTATATTGATTAGGGCTTATATTGTAAACCCTAATCGTCATTAAAAAATGCTTTCTTCTTGTTAGATTTTGCTATTTTTATAGCAAAAAATAAGCGATATATTATAAAATTACTCATAATAACAATTGTATATTTACGATTTGTTCTTGAAATTTATAGTGACCGATTTGGGATAAAATGTATAAGAGACATTTTATTATAAGTTTGATATAAATGTACATAATTTTTCAAGGATAGCAGATATGAAATCTATTGTTTTATTAAGTGCAGGAAAATTTGTATATTTTTGTATTAAATATAAAACTCCAACGATACAGATAATAATAAGTATTATTAAACTTTCTTTTGGTCCAAGATTTGGTTCTTGATTGTATCCCCGCTTGACTGATTCATAAAAATTCTTAAAAACATTCATCTTGATTAATTCTTATTTTTACAATTATAGTTATTCAGATTAAATCCATATTCCTTAAAGAGTTCGTCAACAATATTATGATTTATGCTTTCATTTAATACATTGGCAATGTAGTTTATTATGATGTATGTTTGTATTATTTCACGTGGAAATAGAGATTTTACATGTCTTCTGTACTCTTCAGAAGTATATGGATTTTGAGGCGAACAGGCTAATTCAAAATCAAGTAGTTCTAGAGCCCAGGTATAATTTTGTTCGTGTATGGCATTATGTAAGATTTTGTTGTCATGCAATATACGAAGATTACGTATGAGTATGTCTGCTGCAATAAGATAATAGTCTGTAAAATTTTTGTCATTAATATATTTCCATTTTTCTATCTCTTCTTTAATTTGTTTCTGAGACATAAAAGCTGCATCGGAAATTCTATATGGACATTCTACGTTATATTGCAATAAAATAGGTTTAATAATATTGCCATTCGTAAGTACAATATCTTTTTCAAGTTCTAAAACATATTCCATTTGATTAGTTTTAATACCTAGGGAATTAATTTCCATACCTAAAGTGAAATCACGTATTGCATCATTTCTGAGTAACAACCCCCACGTATCATTTCCGAACTCACCTGTGTTAAGCATCTTATATTGAGTATAGCTAAGACCATTACCTTTGCTGATAATAAACTTTCCGTCATTATTCCTTCCAATAAGGAAACTACGACCATGATTGGGACTTAACGAGTACATTATCTTGTTTCCTTCAGAATCGCGTAAATAGGGATAAACAGTACGATGAATATCGTTTGCTCTAATTATTTTATATGATACATTGATTGCTCTTATTTTTTTCATATTATTTGTACTATTTATTATAATCTTTTAAAAGAGAGTGCACTATAATGAAGTGCACTCCCATGTTCATGCTTCATTAAACAGAACGGTACATGACGCCACAGTCACATTCTAATCCTTTTGGACAATGGCTCATTGTAACGATTCTAGAAGCAGCTGTTACTTTTAAATCTACTTTCATAATTGTAAATTTAATTGATTATAGTGATATTTCTTCGGGAATCACATTTACCCACCTACCTTCAATCTCGTGTCGCTGTAGTTATGCTGCGACATTTCTCTTTTTAATTCTGTTGGTTTATAATCAGGAAATTGTTTTATGCATTCAATTAGAGTCTTGCCTTCTAAAGGATCAAAACCTTTCATCATTTTTTGAGCTAATTCATGCCTTATTTTAGCTATATAGCAATTTACTTCAGATGATTTTAAAGGCGTCCCATTCTCAATATAATTGTTTCCGGGACACAGATTGCAATATGCACAATAATCATGTCTACCACATTCCTCATAGTCTGTTAATGTAAGGCTTTTCCAATATTTTAATTCTACGCTATTTTTTAATATGTTAGAAATGGACTGTTTTTTTATGCTTCCAAATAGTGTATGAAAAGCACAGCATGGTATTACATTTCCTTCAGGTGTTATACAAAGAGAATTATATCCTGCACCACAAGGATTGTCATCCATTATTTTGGACTGTCCGCCATAATTTGGTACTTCTTTTCCTACATATAAAGGTATGTTTTCATCTCGAAGTACTATTTTAAGTTGTTCAGGTGTCATTCTTAAATATTTACTTACGCATCTGTCGCCTTCTATAGAATCTGTAAGGCTTATTTCAAATTGAGGAACGGCACCATATTTTTTTGAAATGTCTGAAATCATGTAATATGATTTGAAATTAGGACGCATTATACAACATTTTAAATTTAATGGGACAGCCAGCTCTGACAGTTGTCGAATAACAGACATTGTACGTTCCCACGAACCACGTATACGTGTTATGTAGTCATGGACTTCTGCAATCCCGCTATATAATGATATGCCGACCAAACGTGGATAGTAATCTGCAAGTCTTTTCACGTCTTTTATAATGTGTTGTCCATTTGTAAAAACATCAAAAGCTATTTCTTTTTTATATAAATAGTCAATGATTTGCCATGCGTTAGGATTAGAAAAAGGATCACCTCCAGAAAGGCAGACTTTTATTAAGCCTAAATCATATAATTCGTCAATTAATTTTTTATAATCGTCAAATGTTAATTCTTCGCGATTTCCACGCTGGCTTTTTTCATGGTCATTTCTTGTTGCTCCTTCATTATAACAATGAATACATTTTTCGCTACAATTATATGTAAGTTCAAACATTACGCTTGTAATACCTCCAACTTTATCTGTATAAAGTTTTTCAGCATTGGAAATGAGATATGGAATCTTTTCTTGTATTGAAGGTTTATTTATTTGTGTCTGTTGGCAATTGTAGATACTTACACGTTTACGATATTCAGATATAATATCTTTTGAAGGAACTATAGAAGATACCAGTCCTAGTTGCTCAAGTTGTTCAAAGAAAGGATTTAAACTTTCTGTTGAGATGTTTAATTTCTTTGAAATATTTTCAGTATTCACGATATGATTCCTTGGTACTGATAATATTTCACCGATTACTTTTGCGGAATAGCTTTCAAAATAGTAGCTAATTCCTGCAATTAGATTATAACATATTGTTACTTGTGCTTTTTCATTGTATCTACCGCAAGTCCATACAGGACGATAATACGTGTTTAGTTGTGCCATTATGTTTATTTCTCATTTGTTGAATTAATATAATATTTTGTAGTCCAATGTTATGAGAAAATAGACAAAAAAGAAACGTGGACTAATAACTTCGTCTTTAGTTTCTCTCACGTATCGCCAAACACGTCAAACGTTCTAATAACGAGTAAAAGCCCACGCCTTATGGCGTGAGCATCAACTTTTACTCTTGAACGTTTCCTTCTAAATTGGCGATTTTGAGAGAAAACAAGAATACAAGCTAACGCTTCAATTTTATATGTCTTTTAATCTTTTCAATTCATATATATTCTTTTTTAAATTAAACTTTCTCGCAAAAGTCGTAATTTTTTTCATAATAACCAAAACATGAATTCAATTTTTACATAATTTAGCTATAAATATAATGATATATTAATGTGTTTTCTTTAATATATTCCTTGTTATATGAAAAGATTTGTTTTTAGAATATTTTATTTACTTTAAATTTAAGATTATCGTCACATTGCTGTTTTGCGAAAATTTGCATTATCTTTGCATAAGATATAACTGCGCTCGGCATAGTCATCCAAGCGAGCATGGTGCCTTTGCTCTCACTTGCATAATCTTTGCATAAGATATATGCGGCTATATATAAGCAAGCACGATAATGGCTGTTGTCGGTTTGCGTTGCATTGTTTTTAGAATATATTTAAGTTTATGACAGACGAAAGACAGAGAATATTGCAGCTCAGAAAGGAACTGCACGAACATAATTATAAGTATTATGTGCTTAACCAACCTGAAATAAGCGACCAGGAGTTTGACTTCATGATGAAGGAACTGCAGGAACTGGAGGTACGTCATGAGGATATGTTCGACCCCAATTCGCCTACACAACGGGTGGGCAGCGACATTAATCAGGAGTTTACGCAGGTTACGCATAAATATCCAATGCTGTCGCTGGCTAACACATACAGCCAGGAGGAAGTGGCCGACTTCTATAACAGCGTTAAGAAAGGGCTTAACGATGAAGACTTTGACATATGCTGTGAACTGAAATATGACGGTTTGTCTATATCTCTTACCTATGAAGACGGCAAACTGGTTAGAGGAGTGACGCGTGGCGACGGCGTTCATGGCGACGATGTGACGGCCAACGTAAAGACGATAAGGTCGATACCGCTGGTGCTGAAAGATGGCGACTGGCCTAAGGAGTTTGAGATAAGGGGCGAAATTCTTATGCCGTGGAATGTGTTTGAAAGACTTAATCAGGAACGTGAGGCTGCCGAAGAACCTCTGTTTGCCAATCCGCGTAATGCGGCAAGCGGAACGCTTAAGAGTCAGAACTCTGCTTTGGTGGCGAGTCGCAACCTCGATGCATATCTCTATTATCTGCTTGGCGACAAACTGCCCGGCGACGGCCATTATGAGAATCTTGAAAAGGCACGTGAGTGGGGCTTTAAGATAAGTGAAGGAATGCGTAAGGTGAAGACGCTGCAGGAGATTTATGACTTTATTGACTATTGGGATACAGAGCGTAAAAACCTGCCTGTGGCAACAGACGGCATTGTGCTGAAGGTGAACTCACTCAGACAACAGAGAGCTCTTGGCTATACTGCTAAGAATCCGCGCTGGGCCATAGCCTATAAATTTAAGGCAGAAAGAGCCTGTACACGTCTTAATGAAGTGACATTTCAGGTGGGGCGTACCGGAGCTGTTACTCCTGTAGCCAATATGGAGCCGGTTCAACTGGCCGGAACAACCGTAAGGCGTGCTACGCTCAACAACGAAGACTTTATACGCAGCCTTGACCTGCATATAGGTGATTATGTGTATGTTGAAAAAGGTGGCGAGATTATTCCTAAGATTGTCGGCGTTGACATTGAGCAGCGCCCGATTATAGCCCAGCCAGTGACGTTTATAACCCACTGTCCTGAGTGTGGAGCCAAGTTGGTAAGGTATGAGGGCGAAGCCGCATATTATTGTCCTAACGATGCGGGATGCCCTCCTCAGATAAAGGGGCGCATTGAGCATTTTATTTCGCGTAAGGCAATGAACATAGACAGTATTGGACCTGAGACCGTTGACGATTTCTACAGACATGGACTTGTTCGTAATGTTGCCGACCTGTATGACATTGAAGTGCAGCAGATAAACGGCGACGGCAGCCGTCAGAAGTCGGCCGAAAAGATTGTAAACGGCATTGAGGCATCTAAGCAAGTGCCGTTTGAACGTGTGGTCTTTGCGCTCGGAATAAGATTTGTAGGCGAGACAACGGCACGTCTGCTTGCCCGCCATTTCAAGACTATAGATGCCCTTGCCGCGGCAAGCCTTCAAGACCTTTTGGAGGTGGAGGGTGTAGGCGAGGTTATAGCCAAGAGCGTTATGACATATTTCAGAAACCCTGTAACGATGCAGATAGTAGAGCGCTTGCGCGGATACGGGCTGCAGATGGCGCTGAGCGAAGAGCAGATGTCGTCGGCTACCGACAAATTGGCCGGAAAAAGCATTGTTATAAGTGGCGTGTTTGCACATCATAGCCGCGACGAATATAAACAGATGATAGAGCAGAATGGTGGCAAGAATGTAGGCAGCATAAGCGGCAAGACATCGTTTATATTGGCAGGCGAGAACATGGGACCGGCAAAACTGCAGAAAGCCGAAAAGCTTGGCATACAGATTGTGGACGAAGAGACGTTCCTTAAGATGATAGAATAATGGACTTAGTTACTTGTTCTTTGTCTGTAAGGATGTGCCACGTTTAGCGATGATGAAAGGTTGTGCGCGGTTAAAATGTTGTCATAACATCTTGACTGGAGCATTCCAGACAGGATTAAAGCATAGCGATAATTAAGTTTGACAATTGACTGAAGTATAAAAATAACTGAAGATGAAAGTATTGGTTTCAGAAGAGATAGAGAGCGTCTGCCCGGGCTTTGTAGGTGCGGCAGTTAGCGCAGAGGTCGTAAACACGAAATATAACGAGGACCTTTGGAAAGAAATAGAAGAGTGGGGGGCAAAGTATCGTGCCGGATACACCACGGAGACAATAAAGCATATATCCGGAATTGAGGCCACACGCTGCGTCTATCGTGCCTGCGGCAAGGATCCCAGCCGCTATCGTCCGGCTTCGGAGGCTCTGATAAGGCGAATGCTTCAGGGCAAGGCTCTATATCAGATTGACACGTTGGTAGACCTTGTAAATCTTGCAAGCATTGCCTATGGCTACAGCATCGGTGGCTTTGACGCAGACAAGTTTGTCGGCGACACGCTCACGCTCGGTGTCGGGCGTGAAGGCGAACCTTATGAGGGTATAGGCCGTGGAATGCTCAACATAGCCGGACTGCCCGTGTATCGTGATGCCGCAGGAGGTGTGGGCACTCCTACAAGCGACAACGAGCGCACAAAGATGGAGATGTCCACTAAAAATGTGCTGGTGCTTATCAACGGATACGACGGTAATGAAGACAATGTAAAGGCCAACGCCGAATTTCTTGTAAGGTTGTTCGAGAAATATGCGCAGGGGAAAAACTGCAGCTATTATGTATACAGATAGCACTTTCGGCATTTTGGCTGTAAAAAGACTTTTCGATAATCG
The DNA here is from genome assembly GCF_057607445.1 of Xylanibacter sp. Taxonomy (NCBI): domain Bacteria; kingdom Pseudomonadati; phylum Bacteroidota; class Bacteroidia; order Bacteroidales; family Prevotellaceae; genus Xylanibacter; species Xylanibacter sp. The sequence continues at coordinate 285,985 of NZ_DBLZAX010000002.1, forward strand.
TAGGGGTTAAAGCCATTCCTTTTGTGATGACTTTAATCCCTTTGTCTTTTTATATACTGCATTATTATTGTCTTTTACATTGCAGAAACTATCTCTTTGCAATATAAAATGGAATCTACTTTAAATGCGCTTTTTTACGTTTTTTCCATTCATTTATACAGCTTTCTGATGAAAGCGTAAAATCAGTGTTATCTCAGCTTATTTTTGTTGTAATGTGGAGTAACTTTGCATACAAAGAATATCAGTGAGACAGTGCAGAGGACAGAACCTATAAGATATACCATATAAAATGTGAAGTGCTGGGCTATTACTCCACTGCTTAATATACCGATACCAATGCCTACGTCCCATGCCGTAAGATAAGTGCTTGTGGCCGTGGCGCGCTGGTTGTTGGGTGCAAGGTTGATGTAGAGCGTGTTCATTGCCGGGAAGATAATGCCGAACCCTATGCCGAGAAGCAGCGGCACGGCAAAGAAAATCCATTCGGCTGCGTTCATGCTCTCTGGAGCAATGAAGCGGCACATGCTTAGCATGAAGAAGGCAAGGATGACAGGGTAGAGCCCGACGTGTATGCACTGTGTGATATAGCCTTGGTCAACTTTCTTGCCTGCAACAAGGCGCGATGCTCCCATGCCTACGGCCATGAGTGTAAAGAAGAAACCCGAAGGCACATCGAGATGAATTTCGCGGGCATACATTGCAACGAAGTTGGTTGTGGCACCATAAGGTATCGACAGCATCAGCAAGGCTATGCTTACGGGTATGCCTTTTATAAGGATAAAGCGGTCGAGAGAGAGCTTGCTGTTTGTGGTAGCTGTTTCTGTCTGTTGTTTTTCCTGTTGCCTGTTTTTTATCGATTCCGGAGTGCGTGCCTTTACGCATATTGCGCATAGCAGTCCGACTAAGCTGAACAGCATGCCTGTGATGAAGATGCCCTCATAGCTAACGTGGTCGTGCATGAATAGACCGGTCATAGGTCCAAGAGCCATTGCCGTGTTATTGGTCAGTCCATAATACCCCAGGGCTTCGCCGCGCCTGCTGCTGGGCGTTATGTCAACGCAGAGCGTATTGCCTCCTACGGTTACGCTGCTGAAGGCTATGCCGTGGAGAGCGCGCAGCACGATGAACCATGTAAGCACTCCTGCCGTCATGTAGCCGAGGAATATTGAGGCGCAGACAAAATAGCAGAGAATGTAGATAGGCTTGCGCGGAAACTTGTCCATCAGAAAGCCCGAGAACGGGCGGACGCACAGGCCGCTGACCGTGTAGCAGCACAGTATGGCACCAAGCATGGCTTCAGGGCAGCTGTATGTTTCTTTGAGATAAAACGGAAGAATAGGTATTAGCAGCCAGAAGCCGAAGAACAGAAGGAAGTTGGCTGCCAGGATGAACATATAACTGCGTGTGAAAAGGCGCTCTTTCATGTTGATAACTGATTTAAGGGTTTATGGCATCTGCCCGACAGGCATAAAGGGATAAAAACGAAGGAGGTGAAAGTCGTTTTTACTTTTCACCTCCTTGAAATGTCGTTATATTCTATCAGTTGGCCGATTCAAATTCTCTTAAGAATCTTACATCGTTTTCAGAGAACATGCGGAGGTCTGACACCTGATATTTCAGGTTGGTTATGCGCTCCACACCGAGTCCGAATGCATAACCGCTGTACACTTTGCTGTCTATGCCGCACAGCTCAAGCACGTTGGGGTCTACCATTCCGCATCCAAGGATTTCCACCCATCCTGTGTGTTTGCAGAATCCGCATCCCTTGCCGCCGCAGATGTGGCATGATATGTCCATCTCAGCACTAGGCTCTGTGAACGGGAAGTAGCTTGGGCGCAGGCGTATTTTTGTGTCTGGACCGAACAGCTCGCGTGCAAATGTCAGCAGCACCTGCTTAAGGTCGGTGAATGACACGTTCTTGTCTATGTAGAGACCTTCAATCTGATGGAAGAAGCAGTGGGCGCGCGCAGTGATTGCCTCATTGCGGTAAACGCGTCCCGGACAGATAATTCTGATAGGCGGCTGTGTTGTCTCCATCACGCGTGCCTGTACAGAGCTGGTATGGCTTCTGAGCAGAATGTTCTTTGTTACGTCATCCGGATTAGATTCTACGAAGAATGTGTCCTGCATGTCGCGTGCCGGGTGGTCGGCGGCAAAGTTCATCTTTGTGAACACGTGCAGGTCGTCTTCAACCTCAGGACCGTCGGCAAGGGTGAAGCCCATGCGTGAGAAGATGTTGATAATCTCATTCTTTACGATGGTGAGCGGGTGGCGTGTGCCCAGCTCTATCGGATAAGCCGTGCGTGTAAGGTCGAGGTCGTCGTCCTGAGCTTCGGCAGTCTCAAACTGTTCTCTAAGCGAGTTGATGCGCTCAAGTGCAGTTTGCTTAAGTTCGTTGATTTTTATTCCGACCTCTTTTTTCTGTTCTGCCGGCACATTGCGGAAGTCGGCCATAAGGGCATTAATTTCGCCTTTCTTGCTAAGGTATTTCAGTCTCATTGCCTCAATCTCTTCGGCATTAGAGGCCGTAAGACCTTTTACTTCTTCAAGAAGTTTCTCAATTTTGTCGAGTATCATGTTAACGATAAATTTATATGCGTATTAAAATATTGCTGCAAAGGTAACATTTTTACATTGAATAATGTCATAAATCAAAATAAAGTTGTACTTTTGCGCAAATTTTGAGAGATTGTTACTTACGAAAGGAGTAGTAAAATTATGAAAAAAGGGGTTGTATCAGTCTTTGTAATTTGTGCATTCTGTGTTTCTACAATGATGTGGACAACGGGATGTACGGACAAGAAGCCTGCGGCAGACACACTTGTTGTTGATTCTGTTCCCGACACTACGGCAGTAGACACCATGGATCAGCTGATTTCTGAGCAGCAGATGCCTAAGGCCGCCGACGAATTGTTTGACGACTTTATTTTTAACTTTGCGGCAAACCGCAAGTTGCAGATGAAGCGTATTGTTTTCCCATTGAAGGTCGTAGACGGAAAGAAAGTGTCCTATATTCAGAAGTCAAAATGGAAAATGGAGCACTTCTTCATGAATCAGGGTTATTATACGCTTATCTTCGACAATACGCGGCAGATGAACGTTGTTAAAGATACGTCGATAAACAATGTCGTGGTAGAAAAAGTGTACTTGAAAAGGAAAAAAGTGAAAAAGTACATGTTTGAAAGACAAAACGGCCAATGGATGCTTGAGTCTATTCAGACCAACGCCATGTATCAGAACACAAATGCCTCATTCCTCGCATTTTATCAGCGTTTTGTCACCGACTCTGCTTTCCAGGTTGAGAGCCTGAACAATCCTGTTGTTTTTACCGGACCTGACCCTGACGATGATTTCAGCACAATGACAGGCGAGATTGATCCGGGCACATGGCCGGCCTTTGCGCCGGAACTCCCTGCCGACTTCATTTACAATATAATGTATGGACAGAAATATACCGAGGGACGCCAGAAGATTTTTGTTATGCGCGGAATAGCCAACGGTATGGAAATGCAGCTGACGTTCAAGCGCATCGGAGGAAACTGGAAACTGACAAAGCTGTCAGAATAAGACATGTATTGTCATGCCGGATATTTTTGTTGTAGGATTTTAAAATTAAGATTTAAGTGAAAGATTTTTACGATTTTAATCTCAAGGAGCACAATACATTCGGTATAGATGTAAAGTGTCGCCGTTTTATAGAGTTTGAGAGTGTAGACGAATTGTTGCAGATCGTAAATTCGCTTACAGACGCTGACAAGCCGTTGCTGGTGCTTGGTGGCGGCAGCAATATGTTATTTACGGCCGATTATGAAGGCACAGTGCTGCATTCGGCTATAAAGGGCCATGTCGCCGTCCAGACGGACGAAGGCATAATGTTGCGTTGCGGCAGCGGAGAGGTGTGGGACGACATAGTGAGCCTTTGCGTGTCTAACCGTATGTACGGAGCAGAGAATCTTTCGCTTATTCCCGGTGATGTAGGCGCGTCTGCCGTGCAGAACATAGGCGCTTATGGAGCTGAGGCTAAGGACATAATTTTGAAGGTTGAGGCCGTGGACCTGCAGACCGGAAAGATGTGTGAGTTTACAAACGAAGAATGTGAATATGCTTACCGCAAGAGCAAGTTTAAGGGCGAGTGGCGCAACCGCTTCGTGATAACATATGTAACCTACCAACTTTCAGAAGTGTTCTGCCCATGCCTTGATTATGGCAATATAAGGGCTGAACTCGAGAAGCGCAACATAAAGGTTCCTACGGCAGAGCAGCTCCGCAACGTGATAATAGACATACGTAACGAGAAACTTCCTGATCCTAAGGTTGAAGGCAATGCCGGAAGTTTCTTTATGAATCCTGTTGTACCGAAAGCAAAATATGAGGAACTTGTGGCCAGGTTTGGCAATGTGCCTCATTATAGCGTTGATGATAATAATGAGAAAATTCCAGCCGGATGGATGATTGACCAATGCGGCTGGAAGGGCAAGTCTCTCGGTAAGGCGGGCGTTCATTCGCGTCAGGCGCTGGTGCTTGTCAACAGAGGCGGTGCCGAGGGTAAGGATATTGTTGCACTCTGTGATGCCATAAAGCGTGACGTGAAGGACAAGTTTGGCATTGATATTGTTCCAGAAGTGAATATAATCTGACAATGAAACTCACTTTTCTTGGAACGGGTACTTCGGTTGGAGTGCCGACTATAGGCTGCAAGTGCAAGGTCTGTACGAGCAATGATCCGCATGACAAGCGCCTGAGGGCGTCTGCCATGATTGAAACGGACAATACAAGAGTTGTTATCGACTGTGGCCCTGACTTCAGGGAGCAGATGCTTGGACTTGAGTTCAGAAAGATTGATGCCGTATTGCTGACCCATATTCATTATGACCATGTTGGCGGATTAGACGATCTCCGCCCGTTCTGCCAGTTCGGAGAGGTTAATGTCTATTCCGATAAGCATACCGCCGACGGACTGATGCATACAATGCCTTATTGTTTTGATGAAAACAAATATCCTGGTGTGCCGAAGATTAATCTCAACACAATAGAGCCCCATGAGTCATTGCGCATTGGAGATTTTGATATTATGCCTGTAAAGGTGATGCACGACAAGATGCCAATTCTTGGATACAGAATAGGCCGCCTGCTTTACATAACAGACATGAAGACAATCAGCGAGAGCGAATTTTCTTATTTCAGCGGGATAAAGACGCTTGTTGTCAATGCGCTGCGCTTTGCCCCCGAACATCATTCCCATCAGACTGTTGCAGACGCAATTGCCTTTGCAAGAAGGGTAGGTGCTGAACATACATATTTTACGCATATGGGGCATGATATCGGCCTGCATAGTGAGACTAACGGCATATTGCCTGAAGATATAAATTTGGCTTACGATGGTCAGATTATTGAGATTTAGCCCCTAAAATGGGCTTAAAGTGTTAAAAGTGTATAAATAGGATGTATTTTTTACACTGATATTTGGAAGTATGGGATTTAATGCATACCTTTGCATCGTGTTTTTCATAGTATTAGATTTAAGGTTAACAAGGTTGGAGTACAGCGGTACTCCTTTTTTTGTGTCCGTAAGTTTTAGGGACACGGGTTTAAGTCAGTAGAGGCGTGCTTTTTGCGTGTTATAAGCAGGCCGGTGCTGGCTTAAATTTTTTATGTTCAATGTTCTTTTCTTTGTGTATGCAGTCAGACGAAACTTAAATATTTTGATGGTTAGCCGGACGTTGTCATGGCGTTGTCATGAGTATGATTTCTGCATGGATTTATTGTTTGCGTATTGTGTCTTTCCTTTTTGGACCCAAATCGGTTTAGGATTCGGTCTTAATTTTGTTTTATATTGAGCTGATTTTCATTAGATTTTTTGCAGGAATAGTGGGTGGCATCAGGAAAAAACGGAAAAAGACACAATAGAAAACAAAAAGACCGCAGAAGATGTCGGCTTGCTTGCGTGATTAAGCCGTATATGGCATAATGGCCGGTTGTGGCTTAATATCTGGTGTCGTATGTAAATACATACTTAAATCCTTGGTTTTTGTGCCGGTGCTTGCATAAAAACGGTTTGCACACATTGCTGCATATTCTGTACGAAACAGATATGCAGGATGACCGTTGTGTGAAAATGATACTGTCAGATATGTTACCGTTTCTTGAATTTACGGTATATCTTCCATACGAACAAGAAACCGTCGATAAGACCCGTACCTGTGCTTATTACAGACGCCACGGTGATGCCCTTCTTTCTTTCTGGTGATTTCTGAAACAAGCTTTTCCATCTTTTGCCAATGTCGGCATTGTCTTTTCTCATTTCAGCAAGAATGGCCTCTTTGCGTTCTCTTATTTCGCTTATGCTGTTGTATGTCTGTGGTTTTGTGGCGTTGTCCATGTGCTTATTCTGTTAACAGACTGGTTATGAATCTTACGAGCGGCTTCTCTATTAGGCTTTTTCTGAAAATTGTCAGCAATACAAAGATTAATATGTAGAACGATGCCATTATTCCGAATGCGGCAGGGAAGCCCATAGACGGCGCCATTGCAAATACGATGGCAAACGACACATATATGAGTATTGCGATGAGTATCAGCGAAAACAGCGTAAAGAGCAGTATGGCAGTAATCAGCCTCACTGTCTTTTCTGTAATTTCGAGCTTCAGGTATTCACCCTGAAGCCCGATGCGATGTTTCACCAACTCTACCAGTTGGCCTATTGTTTCAATGTTTTTATCGCTTGAGAACATTTGTCAGCTGTTTGTTAAACTTCTTCAGCCTCAGCTGCGTCTTTAATATCTGATGCGAGGTCGCTCATTTCTTTGCGGCTCAGCTTGATATTGTGCTTTTGGCAGAAATCGTCAATTGCGTCAGTTATTTTCTCGCGAGTGTCTTTTCCTCTTTCGGGTGCCAGAAGCAGACCTACTGCAGCTCCGGCGATTGCGCCTCCTAAGAATGCGCCGATGTAACCTAGTGTTTTCATAAATTTTGATTTTTAATTATGTGAATAATAATTTTATTTCTCTCGGCATGTGGGCAGTCGTCTTTGTTTAGGCTTTTCTGCCGTTGGTGCTTTGATTTTGTTCGTAAGCAAATTTAATGATTATTTCTTAAATACCAACGTTTTTACCGGTTTTTTTTGTCTGAAGGGGCGTATTTCTTTTATTTAACAAACTTTATGTGCGGTTTGTCAGAGTTTTTGGCTGTTTTTGTGTAATTTCGCACAATATTACGTAGAAAATATGTTTAATTTCTAAATAATAAGATAAGGGAAATTATGAAAAAGTACACTGTATTGTGCGCCGGCCTTTGTGTGGCGTTGGCATTCACTGGTTGTAAATCATCAGAGAGCGCTTACAGAAAAGCTTATGAGAAAGCTAAGGCTCAGGAAGAGCAGACTGCAGTTCAGAATCAAGGCAGCGAGGAGATAGCTGTTGTTACTCCGGTTGTTGAGAAGCCTGCAACAGAAACGGTTGTTGTTGACAATGTAGACAATGTGCCTGTACGTCAGGAGAGCCTGTCTGTTGTCAGCGGTGCAGGACTTAAAAACTTCAGCGTCGTTGTAGGTTCTTTCTCTGTACAGGCTAACGCTGAAGGATTGCAGAGCACGCTGAAGAGCCGTGGCTATGATGCACAGATCGCATACAATTCTTCAAATCAGATGTATCGTGTCGTTGCCGGTACGTTCGACATCAAGACCGACGCTGTGCGTAGCCGTAACGAATTGCGTTCTGAGTATCCTGACGCATGGTTACTGTTTAATCAGAAATAATTGTGGCCCGTATACTGTCGATTGATTACGGCAAGAAACGGACAGGACTGGCTGTTACCGATCCGGCTCAGATTATAGCAGGCGGACTGGTAACAGTTGCCACGTCTGAACTGTTCAGCTTTTTGACGGATTATATTAAAAAAGAATCCGTAGAGCGGATTGTAATAGGTGAGCCTAAGCAACCGGATGGAAGGCCAAGTGAGAATATGGCAAGAGTGGTACAGTTTGTAAACCGCTGGCGCAAGGCTTATCCTGAAATCCCGATTGAATTTTATGATGAACGTTTTACTTCCGTGCTGGCTCACAGGGCGATGATTGACGGCGGTCTGCATAAAAAAGCACGGCAGAACAAGGCGCTTGTCGACGAGATAAGTGCCACGATAATTTTGCAAAGCTATTTAGAATCTGTTAGAAGAAGATAATGATATTACCTATATATATTTACGGACATCCTGTGCTGCGTAAGGAGTCACAGGATATTAATGCTGATTATCCGGGCTTGAAGGAGCTCATAGACAATATGTTCGAGACGCTTACCGAGTCAGACGGTGTCGGACTGGCTGCTCCTCAGGTGGGACTTAATATACGTCTGGCTGTTATCGATCTTGACGTGTTGTCGGAAGAATATCCTGAATACAAGGACTTCCGCCGTGCTTACATCAACCCCCATATTGTTGAGGTTGACGACAGCGAGGTCGTTTCAATGGAAGAGGGCTGCCTCTCAATCCCTGGCATCCATGAGAGCGTAAAGCGTGCAACACGCATACATGTTAAGTATATGGATGCCGATTTCAATGAGCACGATGAGTGGGTTGAGGGTTATCTGGCCCGTGTTATGCAGCACGAGTTTGATCATCTCGACGCAAAGATGTTTATCGACCGTGTGTCACCTTTGCGCCGTCAGCTGATAAAGAGCAAGCTGAAGGCTATTCTGCAGGGACGTTTTCGCTGCAGCTATCGCACTAAGGTTGCCAGACGATAAGCCCTTCCGGCTTTTCGTCTGATTTTTGGGCTTGTAGGTATTTGTAGTTTATTCTGAAAGGTTGTTATGCGTAAGTTCGTAATATCGCTGCTGCTATTATTGGCATCTGTAGGAGCGTCGGCACAGTTTCGTACCGACCGGCTCATTGATGTCGGCAGGAGCGCGCTTTATTACGAGGATTACGTTCTCTCCATACAATACTTTAATCAGGCCATCCTTTCTAAGCCTTATCTTTATGAGCCGTGGTTTTTCAGGGCTGTGGCAAAGTTTTATCTTGATGACTATGTCGGTGCGGAAAAAGACTGTACTGAGGCAATCAGGATAAATCCTTATGTGTCTGACATCTATGAACTCAGAGGCTTGTGCTTTATCAAGCAAAACAGGTTTAGCGAGGCAATATCCGACTATGACAAGACGCTCGAATTTAATCCTTACAGCAAGAATCTGTGGTACAATCGTGTGTTGTGCAGGATAGAGGAGAAGGACTACGACAAGGCCAACGCCGATCTCGACTCGATGATGAATATGTGGAAGAATTATTCGAAGACGTATTCACTTAAGGCCGAGGTCTGCCTCCAGCAGAAAGACACCGTTGGCTGTGCCAAATATCTTGACAAGAGTCTTGAACTTGACCCTTACGACGGCGATGCATGGACAATGCGTGCCATGATAAGTCTTTCGCAGCAGAAGTGGAAAGACGCCGACGCACAGCTGTCCAAGGCCATACATCTTAAGCCCAATACGGCCAACAATTATGTTAATCGTGCCTTGGCCCGTTATAACTATAATAATCTGCGAGGTGCCATGGCCGACTACGACAAGGCCATAGAGATTGATCCTAACAACTTTCTTGCCCATTACAACCGTGGCCAGCTGCGTGTGATGGTAGGTGATGACAACAGGGCCATTGAAGACTTCGACTATGTTATAAGCATGGAGCCCAACAATGTGATGGCCATTTACAACCGCGCCATATTGCTCGAACGCACAGGAAACATACGGGGAGCCATACGCGACTATACCACTATCATCAACCAGTATCCTAATTTCTGGGTTGGTCTTAACAGCCGTGCAAGATGCTACCGTAAACTTGGCATGACGGCCAAGGCCGAACTTGACGAGTTCCGCATATTCAAGGCGCAGATGAACAAGCATTATGGTGTTCAGCCGCGCTGGAGCAAGAAGAAAAAGCACGAGGTGCGCAAGAAGAGTGAGATTGATTTCGACAAGTATAACCAGCTTGTAGTGGCAGACGACAATGCCGTCACTCATGAATACTCTTCGTCATACCGCGGACGTGTGCAGAACCGTAAGATTGACGCCGTGTTCCTGCCAATGTTCCAGCTGTCGTTCAGCCAGTATGACAACGGCGTAAAGTCTTATCAGGCATACGACCGCGATGTGGAGCAGTTCAACCTCAGGCAGAAGCCTTTGCGCAAGTTGTATGTGCGCTGTGATGTAAAGACTCTTACCGAAGACGAGAACAAGGCCGTGTTTGCTGTAATCGACTCGTTGTCGGCGGCTATCGGCGCGTCACGTAACATTGCTAAGGAGAAGGGACTTCTTATTCAGCGTGCCGTGGCAAATACCGTGGTGCAGAATTATGCCGACGCTATAAGCGACCTGACTGTTTATATCAGTACTGACAGCACATCTGCCATGGCTTATTGGCAGCGTGCGGTGTGTCAGGCCCGCATGAACGAGTTTGAGGCATCGCAAGGTAAGGATGTCGGACTGCTGACGCTGAATGCCATGGCCGACCTCGACAAGGCGATAAGCCTGAGCCCGCATAATCCCTATGTTTATTACGACCGCGGCAATCTGCATGCTGTAAGTAAAGACTATGTTAAGGCTGTTGCTGACTATACAAAGGCCATTGAGCTTGATCCCAATTTTGCTGAGGCATATTATAACCGGGGCATTGCAAACATTAACCTGAAGAAAACCGAAGAGGGCATACGCGACCTTAGCAAGGCGGGCGAATTAGGCCTGTATAATGCATACAGTATCATAAAGAAATACAGCAATAAGAAGTGATGCGGCCTTGCCGCGAGGCTTGCCCTTAAAATGTCTTATATGATAATACTGCCGCTTTGATGCCGCAGATGAAAAACATGATGATTCGTTATCGTATATTTTGTAATTCGTTGCGGCGGACTCATGTCCGTAGGCTTTATTGCCTTATCCGATTGTCTGCATGGAACTATTGTTTTTTAGTGAATGAAATATAATTATGAAAAAACTTTTTATTGCTTTGTTGTTGACAAAGATGCTGTGCGCCAATGCGGCAGGCGATGGCATGGTTGTGGCCGATGCCGGCGTTTCCGGAGGAAAGTTATACGAGTATAAGAATTTTCCCACTTCACTTATTCAGGCAAGAAACGTTTATGTGTGGGTTCCTGAGAATTATTCTTCACAGAAAAAATACGATGTTGTGTATATGCACGACGGGCAGATGCTTTTTGATGCGGAGACAACGTGGAATCATCAGGAATGGAAGGTTGACGAGAACGTCTCGGCATTGATGGCTGAAGGCAAAATACGAGATTGCATAGTTGTAGGAGTGTGGAATATTGCTGAAAGCAGATTTCATGATTATTTTCCGCAGAAGACGCTTAACTATATGTCTGAAGCAGAATTTTGTGAGTTCGACAAGGAACTTGACGCCTCGAGGATGAATGCAGACAGCTATCTGAAGTTCATCGTAAATGAGCTGAAACCATATATAGACAAGAATTTCTCTACAAATAAAGGCCGTGAACACACCTTTCTTATGGGGTCAAGCATGGGCGGACTGATTTCTCTCTACGGCTTGTGCGAATATCCCGATGTGTTTGGCGGTGCAGCTTGTCTTTCGATGCACACGCTCATGGTAACCTCAAAACTGATGAACATCCGTAATACGGAGATTGCGGCTCCGGCATTTTGCAGATATCTTGAAGAAAAGCTGCCCGAGGCCAACAGGTCGAAGATATACATAGATTATGGAGACAAGACTCTTGACTCATATTATGCCCCTTATCAGCAGAAAATAGACGATGTCTTGCGCAGAAAAGGGTGGCATGTGCCTTATTGGACAACAAATTATTATGCAGGCATGGCTCATACTGAGACCGACTGGGCAAAGCGCCTTTTTATACCATTTATGTTCCTTCTGGAGAAGAAGTAGTTTTACAGCCGTAAAAATCGTAACTTTTACGGCTGTTTATGTTATTGGTTTGATATATTTGCATTGAAATACTGATGATTGTTAACCCTCCGGCATAGCTTTTGTTTCAGACTGTTAGTGATATGTTTTTGCATCGTAACTCGGCCACTTTTGTGTGATAAATGGCCTGTTTTCTGACCGGAAACTATAGAGTTTTTTTTGCAATCCGATAATCGTCGGTTTTAAAAAACAGTAAGACAAATGTTCTGTCGGTTTACAAATCAACCGGCACATTTGGTAAGAGATGCCGAAGGGCTACACTTCCATAACCGTTGGTGGCACACCCACGGATGCAAAGGCACGAGAAAAATCACCCGAAGTGGTGATACTTGTTATAAAAAAGGGACTCTTTCAGAAAACATGTTTTAAAGTAGCACCTCTTCGGGTGCATGCTTCGCCTTGTAAGACAAGCCGGGCGTGGCTTCTTGTTGCTACATAATTCAATTCCGGCAGATTTTTCGCTACTGCAGAGAAACAACAAGACAAATGTTCTGTCGGATATGCTATCCGACAGCATAAAGTATCAGGATCTGCTATCCGAAAAACATACCTATAAATCAGCAATAGGAAGCAAGCGGATTATAAAATTAGCTTCGCTGACCGTTGGTTCTTATACTTTATTCCGGCAGATTAATTTTATTGATTGTCGGCTGAGCTCGGCATAACTAAATGAGATTTGCTTCTGCTTTCGCTTGCACGACAATTACAAATCAGCCGGCACATTAGTCTTGTTGGTATATGCCGCTTGTAGGGAGAATTGTTTCAGAGAAGCAATAAGGCTAATGCTCTGGCGGATATGCTACTTGTGGTGATTGGAAATAATTGTGAATTATGAATTATTCTTTGTCTTTCTCCATTTTGCTGGTGAGCATCCTTCCTTGTCTTTAAAAGTCTTCATAAAGTGGCTCTGCGAGAGGAAGCCTGAGGCTTCGGCTATCTCGGTGATCTTTTGGTCGGGATGGTTGGCCATTCTTTGCTTTGCATAGTCTATGCGCAGTTGCGTTATCCAGTCGCGGAAGGTTGTGTTGAGCGATGTGTTGATATAGACAGAGAGATAGGTGCGGTTGGTGTGCAGGGTTTCGGCAAGTTCCTTTATCGTAAGTCCCTGTATGAGATAGCCTTCATTCTCAATCCATTTCTTTATATTATCTGCAATATCGGTATGGCACGTAGGCAAGTCGTCACTGCAGGCTTCGCCGGTGTCGGCATCGCACAGAATGTCGTCTTCAGAAGCAATCTCGCTCTCCATGACATTCTCAACCTTCTCATAGAAGAGCATGTAGTTATGGTAACAGTGGAACAGGTAAATGTAGAAAGGTATCGACGAAAGTATCCACACATAGATGTATTTGTCGGGCAGGAACGTGAGCAGGCCGCAGCCAACGCCAAACACGACGGCCCAATAGGTGAATACGGAGAGCCAGCGTATGTAGGCCCCGATGTTGTCGGAATGAGTGTCGTCGAAAATCTTTACCGCCCTGCGGTATGCCAGGACGAGCCTTCGGGCAAGAGTCAAACCGTAGATCACGAGCCATGTGGCCATGATAAGCAGTCCGGTCTTTTGGGCTATGCCCTCGGACAGCATAAGCAGAACAATGGCCGAAAGCACGGAGAACAGCAGCCAGAGACAGATGTGGGTGAGCAGTCGGCGGCGTGTGATGTAGAAGCGGTCGAGCAGAGTTGTGAGTGCCGAACTGAAGAGCCAGTAGCACAGAAAATAGGTTGAGAGGTTCATCAGTATGGCGGCATTGACATTCTTAAACCTTATGCCGTAAAAGAAATGTACAGAATAGTTGGCGGAGAGCAGCAGCATGGCTATACCCATGATGCGCCGTGAACGTATATAATTGCTGAAGATAGCCTTGTCGGGCGTGTGCGCCAATAAAAAATAAAAGCCGAAGAATATCATCAACGGCAGGGCTATGCATAATGAAAAACTGTATATAGAATAGTCCATAAGGTGTTGTCTGCGATCATGTTATACTGCAAAGGTATAAAAAATTATCAGTCGGTAGTCTGGTTTTCCTTCTTTTTTGTCTTTTTTTTCTGTAATAATGAATATAAATCAAAAGACAGTGCAGGCAATAAGGCTTAAACGCAAATTTGTAAGAGTGCCTGTGGCTTAGATACGCCGGAATAATACAGAAGCATTTGATGCAAGACATCTTAGATGCAGCATAATCTTATGGCATAGGCAGATGTGACTTATGGAAACAGAAATCCCTCATATTTTAAGCCTTATAAATTATTAAGACATAAAAATATGAGGGGAATTATACAACAATGTTATTTATTATTGGGACATTCTTTGTTATTACATTCCTTGCCGGCGCAGTTTGCCTGATTGCCCGGGCATACGCCTTTGCACTGACGCATATTTTGTGGGCCGCGCTTGAATGCTTTGTTGTTTTTACAGTTCATACGGGGTGAGAATTTTGCACAGGCACGTTTGCCTTTTCCGTTTTTACAGAACACCTGCTGCAACTGGCGTGCGTTCAGCACAGTCTTAAATTTCTTATAATATTTCTTTTCAACGTCAAGGCGTTTCTGCTTTGCATCAAAGCGCTTTTCTATACGTTCGCTAATTTCTTTTTCCGTAAGTTCTGAGCAAGGCTTCTTGGCAACCTCTTTATTGGGGCATACATCTTTAAGCTCCTTTAGGTATTCTGTATACATCGGTACGAACTTTGCCTTTGTGGCGTCGTCAAGCATCATCTTGTCAGACAGAGCATTAGCCTTGCGCTCAAATCTCTCTTCCGGTGTAAGCTGTTTCTTCTCAACTTTGTTGTTCTGTGCCATTGTAGGCATTATTGCCATGAATGCTATGGCCAGAGACATAATAATTTTTTTCATAAGTTTCTACTTTTAAGTTTATTATTCTGATTTATTGGAATACAACTGACTCTGTGCGGTTGGTACCTTACGCCGTTTAGAGCAGCAGTCTTAATCCGTTTACAATTATAAGACTGATAAAACTGCTTTTGGTTTAATCGAAGAATACTTTTTTATGAAAATTATTATATCGTCCGCTTTATTTCAAGGCATAACGGAGAGTGCCCGTATATGCATTTCTGCGTGAATATATATATTATTAATGTCTACGCTTTTGTCTGTAAGAAAATTGCATGACCATTAATGCATCTACATTTTATTTATAAATGCGTGATAAAAATACACTGGTTTGCAAAATTTTACTATAAAATGTATCATGTCAAGAAATAAATGGTTAAATTTGTGCCCAAAATAGATTTAAACAAAAGCTGTTATGATAAAAATCACATTTCCCGACGGTTCTGTTCGTGAGTATGAACAGGGTGTAACGGGGCTTCAGATTGCAGAAAGCATATCGCCGGCTTTGGCGCGCAACGTGTTGGCTTGCGGCGTAAACGGTGAGACAGTGGAACTTAATCGCCCTATTAACGAGGATGCAAAGATAGAGCTTTACAAATGGGAGGACGAGGAAGGCAAGCATGCATTTTGGCATACATCAGCCCATTTGCTGGCAGAGGCTCTTCAGGAGTTGTATCCGGGCATACAGTTTGGCTTCGGTCCTGCTATAGAAAACGGTTTCTTCTATGACGTTATGCCGAAGGAAGGCGATGTCATAAAGGAAGGCGACTTCGAGAAGATAGAAAAGAAAATGAAGGAACTGGCCTCAAAAGACGAGCCGGTTGTAAGAAAAGAAATATCTAAGGCAGACGCCTTGAAGGAATTTAAGGCCGACGGTCAGGACTATAAGTGCGAGCATATAGAGCAGGATCTTGCCGACGGTGAGATTACAACTTACACTCAGGGTAAGTTCACTGACCTTTGTAAAGGTCCGCACATCGTAAGCACTGGCGCTATTAAGGCGATAAAGATAACAAGCGTTGCAGGAGCATTCTGGCGCGGTGACGCAAAGCGCGAGCAGATGACGCGTATATACGGTATCTCTTTCCCGAAGAAAAAGATGCTCGACGAGTATCTCGTTATGCTTGAGGAGGCCAAGAAACGTGACCACCGCAAGATAGGTAAGGAGATGGAGCTGTTTATGTTCTCTGAGCGTGTGGGCAAGGGTATGCCTATCTGGCTGCCTGCAGGAACAGAGCTGCGCCTGCGCCTTCAGGATATGCTGCGCCGTATACAGAAGCGCTACGGCTATCAGGAGGTTATCACTCCGCATATCGGAAGCAAAAATCTTTATGTAACTTCAGGTCACTATGCTCATTACGGCAAGGACTCATTCCAGCCGATACATACTCCTGAGGACGATGAGGAATACATGCTGAAGCCGATGAACTGTCCTCACCACTGTGAGGTGTTTGCATGGAAGCCGCGTTCATACCGTGACCTGCCTTTGCGTATTGCTGAGTTCGGCACTGTTTACCGCTATGAAAAGAGCGGTGAGCTCCACGGACTTACACGTGTACGCTCGTTCACTCAGGATGATGCCCACATCTTCTGCCGTCCTGACCAGGTAAAGAACGAGTTCTTGCGAGTAATGGATATTATTAATACGGTGTTCTCAATATTCAACTTTACTGACTTTGAGGCTCAGATTTCTCTGCGCGATCCTAACGACCACGAGAAATACATAGGCTCGGACGAGGTTTGGGCTGAATCAGAGCAGGCTATTATCGATGCATGTAAGGAGAAAGGCCTGAACGCCAAGATAGAGTATGGCGAGGCTGCATTCTATGGTCCTAAGCTCGATTTTATGGTTAAGGACGCCATCGGCCGTCGCTGGCAGCTCGGAACAATCCAGGTTGACTATAACCTGCCGGAGCGCTTCAAGCTTGAATATACAGACGATGACAACACGAAGAAGACACCTGTGATGATTCACCGTGCTCCGTTTGGTTCACTCGAGCGTTTCACTGCCGTGCTTATTGAGCATACATCAGGTCATTTCCCGTTGTGGCTGACACCTGATCAGGTGGCAATTCTGCCTATCAGCGAGAAGTTCAACGACTATGCTGCTCAGCTTTCTAAGTATTTCGATTCAGTTGGAGTGCGCACAATTGTTGATGACCGCAACGAGAAAATCGGACGTAAGATACGTGACAACGAGATGAAGCGTATTCCTTATATGCTTGTTGTAGGCGAGAAAGAGCAGGCTGACGGCACTGTTGCTGTAAGAAAGCAGGGACAGGGCGACCAGGGTACAATGACTAAGGAAGATTTCGCAAAGAAAATTAATGATGAGGTTGCAGAACAGCTGAAGGCAACTGAAATGTAATTTCTGGCGAATGCTATAATATAAAAGAGGTAAAAGACAATATGCGTCTTTTACCTCTTTTTATTTTGTATGACATAATAATATCATGCGCCATTGCGTAAGGCTGCGTTTTTAGTGAAAGTATGTGCAAAATACTTTTTTGTATAGGCAGACTATGCAAATATAATTGGCAGATTTTTGTGTTATTCTGTCGCAAATGTTATTTGTCGCTTTTATTCTTTACCGGTAGAATTTCGATCCAATATCCGTCAGGGTCGTTGATGAAGTAGAGATGCATGTCATGGTTTTCATAACAAACCCATCCTTTTGACTTGTGGAACTCAAACACCTCATTATAGTCTTCTGCAACTCTGAAACAGATGTGGCTCTCGTT
The DNA here is from genome assembly GCF_057607445.1 of Xylanibacter sp. Classification (NCBI taxonomy): domain Bacteria; kingdom Pseudomonadati; phylum Bacteroidota; class Bacteroidia; order Bacteroidales; family Prevotellaceae; genus Xylanibacter; species Xylanibacter sp. The sequence continues at coordinate 303,519 of NZ_DBLZAX010000002.1, forward strand.
GTCTCCCAGCTCGTATGGCTGCGGATGGTCTTTAAGCCAAGTGAGTTCAAGTTCGTACAGGCCTTTGTCGTCTGTAAGTTTTACTATAATAAACGAGCCGTCTTTCGCTTCCATACGTGAATTGACGTGCAGTCCTACTGCCTCTTCGTAGAATTTAATGCTGCGTTCGATGTCCGTTACGTTGATGTTGCAGTGGTCTAAAAATCCAGTTACTTTCATAATTTCTTTGTTTATCTTGTTTTTTGACTATGCAAAGATAATGAAAGGAGAGAGCAATGCAAAACAAAAAAACATTTTTTGAATTTACAATGTTGGGCTGCATCCTATATAAACGATAGCGATAACATGTTATTTTAATGTATGGATTTTGATCTTTATCGTTGGTTGGTCTGTAAAATGATGGGGCAGGAGATAGCTTATCATACCTTATATTATATAAAGGTTGCGAACGTTGTAGATAGATGTCTCCATAAGACATTTATTGCTGACAGGAAGCGTCGTTTCTCCACTTAATTACAAAATAATTGTTAATTTATTGTCTTTTATGGTGACATTATCTTGTTTCATATAGAAAATGTCATATATTTGGAAACTTATTTCCTTTTTTGATACATTTGTCGGATGTGTGTCATGTAGCCGTATTTTTATGGCTGTTATAAAATGGAATTTTGTTGATGCCTCTTAAAACAAGTCTGGTATTAGTATATGGGTTAATTCGAAAATGGTTACGATAAAGCTCTGCAGTCAATTGTTTAACTAAAGATAAAAAAGTGTATGGAAAAATTTACTTATTTTTTAGAGCAGAAAAGAATCAGGAGATTTAAATTGCGTAGATGTGCATTTGCGGCAATATTTCTTTGTGCTGCATCTTCAGTTTTTGCACAAGGATACCCCGAAACATCTTACAAACTGTCTGATGACAAGACTGTGCTTGAGAGCTGGAAGGGTGATGAGACAGACATCGACATGAATTCTGATGCAAATCTGAAAGGTGTTAATGAGATTGCAGACTATGCTTTTGACGGTAATACGAACGTTAAGAGCATCGTGATTGGAGAGAATGTAAAGACTATAGGCGCCGGCGCATTCCTGGATTGTACCTCTCTTGAAAAAGTTGTGTTGCCTGATGGTCTTGAAACTATAGGACGTGCCGGCTTTTCAAGCTGCACAGAACTGAAGAATGTGGTTTTGCCAACCTCGCTGAAGAGTATGGGCAATTCTGTCTTTTATAACTGTGCTGCAATAGATAAAATTATTATTCCGGCAGAGGTTACATCTGTGCCTGACGGAGCGTTTAACAGCTGCTATAGTCTGTCGTCTGTTACCTTTGGTGACAAGGTAGAGACAATAGGCGAGGAGGCTTTTAAGTTGTGTTCGTCACTTACGGAAATATCGTTTCCTGTATCATTGAAGGAGATTGGCACGAATGCTTTTGTAGAATGTTCTCAACTTAGTGACATCCGTTTCAATACTTCTTTAGAGACCATCGGTAAAGGGGCATTTAGCGGGTGTGGATTAACCAGCTTGGATATGTCTGACCTGAGTGCTTTGCAGACAGTAAAAATCCAGGCGTTTTTAGATTGTGCAAAACTGTCTGTTCTTGTGCTTCCTGACCATGTTGTTTCTTTTGCTTCGGGTGCATTTCAGGGATGTACTTCACTGACAGAAGTTACTATTCCTGATTCTTATAAAGAGATAGGCGTAAAGATGTTCCAAGGCTGTACGGCTTTAGAGAAGCTGACTTTGGGCGCAAACCTTGAGACTATTGGAAATGGAGCATTCTTTGAGTGTACGGCACTTAAGGATATAGCTTGGAATGACAAGCTTACCCGTATAGACTGGAGTGCTTTTTATTCATGTAAATCTTTAGAGAATATCACGTTGCCTGAAAGTGTTGAATATATAGACGATTACGTGTTTCAGGATTGCAGTGGATTGCTCAGTGTGTCTTTAGGCAGTCGCGTTTCACATATAGGTACAGAGTGTTTCTCCGGGTTATCTGGTTTGCAGCAGTTCAGCGTTTATGCCGTTGAGCCACCAAGTCTCGGTTCTTATGTCTTTAATCTCACACCGGTAGACAAGTGTAAGTTGCTTGTTCCTGAAGAAAGTATCGATAAGTATAAAGAGGCAGAACAATGGAAAGACTTCATGACCACAACAACATCAATTGCTTCTGTTTCAGAGGGACAAATGCCGCTGATTAGAGTTTCGCCGGGAATGTTGAACATAGATAATCTGAATGATGGTCCGGCAGTTTCTGTTTATACATTGGCCGGGCAGAAAGTATATTCGGCTGCATCAGACTCCGGCAGTATGTCGGTTGCTCTTCAGTCTGGTATGTATGTGGTTTGCATAAACGATGTTGCGTCAAAAGTGTTAATACCATAACAGTTTGAATGTTTAAGTTTTTATTTGAAACTGTCCTCAGTAAGCAGGGCGGTTTCAAATTTTTTATGCATAGTTCAAAAAGAAATCTTTTTCAAATATGACAATATCTTTGCCGGCAAGACAAAAACTCGGCTCTTAGTTTTGCTTTGCTGTAATCTTGCATTATCTTTGCAACTATTATTTATAAATGACAGAAGATGAAGAAGGTAGATATAAAAACTCTGAACGACAATTTTATAGAGGCAATAGGCAAAGAATGGATGCTTATAGCATCAGGCAACAGAGACCATTTTAATGTCATGACAGCTTCATGGGGCTGTGTAGGATGGTTATGGAATAAACCTGTAGCCGTGATATTTGTTAGGCCCGAACGTTTTACTCATGATTTTATTGAAGACAATGCCGTTGTGACGTTGTCCTTTCTAGGAAAAGATCCAGATATGCGCAGCATATACAATCTTTGCGGTTCAAAGTCCGGCCGTGAATGTGATAAAGTCAAGGCAACAGGACTTATGCCGGTTGACACAGAATGCGGCAGCGTTACGTTTAAGCAGGCACGTCTTACGCTTGAGTGTGAAAAGCTTTATAAAGACAACATCAAGCCTGAGTGTTTTCTCAATCCTGAAATAAGCAAATGGTACGGCGGTTCGCATGGCGGATATCATGATGCTTACATTCTGGAAATCAAAAATGTATATGTAAGTCAATAATTTAGGTGTGCAAGACATGTCCTTCATAATGATTTTGACGATAAAGATAAAAAAGGTAAGAAATATTTTTGTTGATTGATTGAAAAATAGTAAATTTGCACCCGATTTTCATAAAATAGTTGAATGAAATAGTTGAATGAAGAACGACAAGAACAATCATTATCGCGTGAATGAACAAATTCGCGTAAAGGAAGTCCGTATCGTAGGTGATAACGGATCAACAGTAGTACCAACACGTCAGGCGTTGGAGATGGCGCGTGAGGAAGGTGTTGACCTTGTGGAAATATCCCCTAATGCACAGCCACCTGTATGTCGTCTCATCGACTATAGTAAATTCCTCTATCAGCAGAAAAAACGTGCTAAGGAACTTAAGGCAAAGCAGGTTAAGCAAGAGGTTAAAGAAATAAGATTCGGACCTCAGACCGATGAGCATGACTACAACTTTAAGTTGAAGCATGCGAAAGAGTTCCTTGAAGAAGGCAATAAGGTTCGTGCTTTTGTATTCTTCCGCGGCCGCTCAATTTTGTTTAAAGAGCAAGGTGAGGTGTTGCTGTTGCGTTTCGCTAACGATTTGGAAGAATATGGTAAAGTTGAGCAGATGCCGGCACTTGAGGGCAAGAAGATGTTCCTTTATCTAAGTCCGAAAAAGGCTGGCGTTGCCAAGAAGAGCCAGCAGAAGATGGACCGTGAGCGTCGTGAGGCTGAAGCAAAAGCTGCTGACAGCGTTGCCGAGAAGAATGTTTCTGCAGCCGGTGGCCTGTTTGATAACGCCAAGAACGGAGCTGATGCACTGAAAAAGCTCAGTGAAGGAAACGACTAATTAACGAGAAGTAATAAATATGTGCGTAACGTCCTGGTATATACGTTGCCACAGCTAATAAATAACAACTAATTTAAATTTAAGAAAAAATGCCAAAAATGAAGACAAATTCCGGTGCAAAGAAGAGATTCCGTTTCACCGGTACAGGTAAGATTAAGAGACATCATGCTTACCACAGTCACATCCTGACTAAGAAAACAAAGAAGCAGAAACGTAATCTGGTACACCAGACAATCGTAGACCAGAGCAACATGAAGCAGGTACGCGACTTGCTGTGTCTCCGTTAATCAATGTCGAACAAAAATTAGAGGAAAAAAATTATGCCAAGATCAGTAAATCACGTTGCTTCAAGAGCAAAAAGAAAAAGAATTTTAAAGCTCACTCGTGGATACTACGGAGCTAGAAAAAATGTCTGGACAGTTGCCAAGAATACATGGGAGAAAGGTTTGACCTATGCTTACCGTGATCGCCGTAACAAGAAACGTAACTTCCGTTCTTTGTGGATACAGCGTATCAATGCTGCAGCTCGTCTTGAGAATATGAGCTACTCAACACTTATGGGTGCTTTGCACAAGGCTGGTATCGAGATTAACCGTAAGGTTCTTGCTGACCTCGCTGTAAACAATCCTGAGGCTTTCAAGGCTATCGTTGAGAAAGTAAAATAAGATGTAACCGAATCTTATATATTAACCGCAATCTCTTTGATGAGAGGTTGCGGTTTTTCTTTATATTATAGAGTGAGCTCTGCTTAGGCTTTTTTCTTGCTAATCATTGTCTTTGTAAAAAGTTTAAATATTATGGGAATAGTTATCGGTATTGATGTCGGAATCAGTACGACAAAAATAGTTGGAATACGTGACGGGCATGTTGTTTCGCCTATACGTGTCAAGGCAACAGACCCTGTTACTTCTTTATATGGTGCATTCGGAAAGTATCTGTATGACAATAAGATACAACTTTCTGATGTAGAGCATGTTATGCTTACAGGTGTTGGCAGCGCATATATAAACGAACCTGTTTATGGCTTGCCTACCGATAAAGCTAACGAGTTTATAGCTGACGGACTTGGCGCCCGACATGAGTCAGGAAGGGACAAGATAATTGTTGTGAGCATGGGCACCGGAACATCTCTTGTAAAATGTGACGGCGATAAGATAGAGCACATTGGCGGAATAGGGATTGGAGGCGGAACTTTGCAGGGCTTGGCGCGTCTTATGCTGAAGACAGATGACATACGTACTGTGTCAGAGATTGCGATGAATGGTGACGTGTCAAAGATAAATTTAACTATTGGTGACATAAGTGCCAAACCGTTGCCTGGATTACCGATGTCTGCAGTAGCTTCATTGTTTGGTAATGCAAAAAGTGATGCTTCTCGTGAAGATATTGCCATCGGGCTGATTTGGGCTGTCTTGCAGTCTGTTGGGCAGTCTGCGGTGTTGGCTTCGATAGGCAGTGATATTCGCGAGTATGTTATGATTGGCAATCTAACTTTGCTGCCTCAATGCCGTAGGGTGTTTCCTCCTATTGAGAAACTATATCGTGTAAAACTCATTATCCCTGAATATTCTGAATATTGTACTGCTATTGGTGCTGCTTTGAGCTATTTTGATAAAAGGTATAAAACAGAACGATTATAAATATTTTGTCGGTTGAAATAAAGTGACATATATTTCAACCGACATTAATACATTATTTGCATGCTTTCATCGAAAGCGATATTCTGTTGCGTCTGCGGTCCACCTCTATAACCTTCACCATTACGTGCTGATGTAATTTGACAACCTGTGTGGGGTCGCTTACATATCTGTCGGCAAGCTGTGATATGTGCACCAGTCCGTCCTGATGAACTCCAATGTCGACAAAAGCTCCGAAGTTGGTAATGTTGGTTACAATGCCCGGCAGAACCATGCCTTCAACAAGATCGTCGGGAGTGCTCACGTTAGGATCAAATTCAAACTCTTCGAGCTGTTCGCGCGGATCGCGTCCCGGCTTTTCAAGTTCGGCCATAATATCTGTTAACGTTGGCATGCCTACTTTTTCGCTTACATATCTGTCAAGCCTGATACTCTTTCGCTTGTCTTTGTCTTTAATCAGTTCTGCCACGCTGCATCCGCAGTCTTTTGCCATTTTCTCTACAATCTTATAGCTTTCAGGGTGTACGGCTGTATTGTCAAGCGGATTTTTTGCGTCCGGTATTCTCAGGAAACCTGCACTCTGCTCAAATGCCGACGGGCCGAGCCGTGGCACCTTCAGCAGTTGAGAACGGCTACGGAATGCTCCGTTGGCCGTGCGGTAGTCTATTATATTCTGTGCAAGCGTCGGTCCAAGGCCGCTCACATAGGTGAGCAGGTGTTTGCTGGCGGTGTTAAGGTTTACACCAACCGAGTTGACACAGCTTTCAACGGTAAGGTCAAGGCTCTTTTTCAGCTTGGCCTGGTCAACGTCGTGCTGATATTGTCCTACGCCGATGCTTTTAGGGTCAATCTTTACAAGTTCAGCCAGAGGATCCATAAGTCGCCTGCCTATGCTTACGGCACCGCGCACGGTTACATCCTTGTCGGGAAACTCCTCGCGCGCAGTCTTTGAGGCAGAATAAACTGAAGCTCCGTCTTCGCTTACAGTGAAGACCTGTATGCTGTCTGCAAGTCCGAGAGTCTTTACAAATCTGTTGGTCTCACGGCTTGCCGTGCCGTTGCCTATTGCTATGGCCTCTACGCCATACTTTTTCACCATCTCCTTTATCTGTGTTGATGCTTCTATCTGTTCATTGCGCGGAGGGTGGGGGAATATGGCTTCGTGATGAAGCAGGTTGCCCTGCTCGTCGAGGCATACCACCTTGCATCCTGTACGGAAGCCTGGGTCGATGCCCATCACGCGCTTCTGTCCCAAAGGCGCGGCAAGCAGAAGCTGGCGCAGATTCTCTGCAAATACGGCTATGGCATCGCCGTCGGCATTCTCCTTGCTCATGGTGGCAAACTCCGTTTCTATTGAAGGCTTAAGCAGACGCTTGAACGAATCGGCCACAGCTTCGCCTACTAGTGTTGAGCACCTGCCGTAGCCTCTTACGAAAAGACGTTTTAACTTTTCAACGCATTCTTCGTCGTCGGCAGAAATGCTTACGCGCAGTATGCCGTCCTTCTCGCCCCGCCTCATTGCCAGCAATCTGTGTGACGAACATCTTTTCAGCGGTTCGGAGAAATCAAAGTAGTCGGAGTATTTTGCGGCCTCGTCAGTGTCGGCCTTGCTCTTTATTACTTTCGAGGTTATTATTGCCCCGCGTCTGAAGGCATTGCGCAACTGGCTACGTGAGCGTTCGTCCTCACTGACATTCTCGGCTATAATGTCCAAAGCTCCCTTTATGGCGTCTTCCTCGCTTTTGACGTTCTCGTTTATAAATCTCCGTGCTGTTGTCTCGGGGGCGCTGTCGCGTTGCAGCATTATTATTGTTGCCAGCGGTTCGAGGCCGTTCTCCCTTGCCACCTGAGCTCTTGTGCGCCGTTTCGGTTTGTAGGGCATGTAGATGTCCTCAAGCACTTCCGGCTCCCAACATTCGTTAATACGCTTTTCCAGTTCGGGGGTAAGTTTACCCTGTTCGCTTATTGTCTTTATTATGGTTTCCTTACGTTTGGCGGTTTCCTTCATGCGCTCGTTCAGTTCACAAATCTGTGTTATCTGAACTTCGTCAAGCCCTCCTGTACGTTCTTTCCTGTAACGGCTTATGAAGGGGATGGTGCATCCCGAGTCGAGCAGCTCCAGGGTGTTGTCAACATATTTTATGTTGATGTTCAGAAGGTCGGATATTCGTTTGGCAAATAGATTCATCTTTACTGTATTGATTAACTTTGTTACAAAAATACTGCTTTTCGGTTAAAATGCAATCCTGTGCACCTATTTTTAAAAGTTAAATGTTATGTAGCACGGAGTACAGGTTTTATTTGTTTCGTTAAAGGATAGTAAAAAAGAGAAGCCAGTCAGCAGTCTTTCTTTTAAAATGGTTATCTTTGCATATAACCATGTAACATAGTTGCCTGAGCTGTATGTCTGTCGTGCTGGCAGGTTTGCGGCCGTAGGTGTATGTTATGTTTTTTGATAGACTGATTCAGAAAACTATTCTTGTTTATATGATAACGACATTAATAATACTTGCTGTTTCCGCTTTCTTTTTTGCAATAGGAAAAATACGTTCAGACATTGTTGCCCTGTGTGCTCTTATACTGCTTATGTCGTTGGGCATACTGACGCCTGAAGAGGCTCTTTCTGGCTTTTCAAATTCGGTGGTGATAATGATGGTAGGCCTGTTTGTTGTTGGCGGAGCTATATTTCAGACAGGACTTGCAAAGATGATAAGCGGACGCATAATGAAGCTGGCAGGCGACAGCGAACTGCGCCTGTTTCTTCTGGTTATGACAGTTACATCCGTTATTGGGGCATTCGTCAGCAACACGGGTACGGTAGCCCTTATGTTGCCTATCGTTGTGAGCCTTGCAGCCAAAGCCGGCATAAGTGCGGGTCGCCTGCTCATGCCGTTAGCCTTTGCCAGCAGCCTTGGCGGTATGCTGACGCTTATCGGTACGCCGCCCAACCTTGTTATTCAGGGCGTTCTTTCTGAGAATGGCTATGCTCCGTTGTCGTTTTTCTCGTTCACTCCTGTCGGACTGATATGCATCGTCATCGGCATCATCGTGCTTCTGCCGCTCAGCAAGTGGCTGCTTGTCAAGAAAAATGACGGCGACAAGGATAAGGAGCACAAGACAAAATCTCTCGACGAACTTGTGCGTGAATACCGTCTTGATGAAAATCTTTCGCGCTTTGTCGTAGGGGCCAGATCGAAGGCTAAGGGAAAGACTGTGGCTGAGCTTGACGTACACAACCGTTATGGACTTACTGTGCTGGAAATAAGGCGTGAGACAACCAGGCAGAAGGGTATAATAAAAAGTGTAAGTCAGAAGCTTGCCGGTCCGAATACAATAATGCAGGACGGCGACATAATATACGTGATAGGGGAGAGAGAACAAGCATTGCGGCTTGCTGCAGACTACTCTTTGGACATCCCTTCAAAGGCTGTTTCTGACGGACATGCAGGCCATGAGTCACTCGATTTTTATGACATTGGCATTGCTGAGATTGTATTGCTGCCTACGTCGCGCCTCGTAAACCGTCTGCTAAAAGAATCGTCGTTCCGCTCTAAATATGGCATAAATATAATCGGCATAAGGCGTAAGGGCGAATATATAATGGAGGGGCTGCCTGATGTGCGCCTGCATGGAGGCGACGTGCTTCTTGTTCAGGGAACATGGGCCAACATAAGCCGTTTAGGCAGGGATGAGGACGACTGGGTGGTGCTGGGACAGCCGCTCGAAGAGGCCGCAAAGGTTACTCTCGACTATAAGGCACCGCTGGCAGCTTGCATAATGTTGCTAATGATAGCCATGATGGTGTTCGACTTTATTCCAGTAGCTCCAGTTACGGCTGTTATGATAGCCGGCGTGCTGATGGTGCTTGCGGGATGTTTCCGTAACGTTGAGGCTGCATATAAGACAATTAACTGGGAGAGCGTGGTGCTTATTGCTGCCATGTTGCCTATGTCTGTGGCACTGGAGAAAACCGGAGCTTCGGCATTGATTTCTCATTCGCTTGTAAGCGGATTGGGTGCATACGGCCCGTTTGTGTTGCTTGCAGGAATTTACTTCACGACGTCGCTTCTTACTATGTTTATAAGCAACACTGCTACGGCTGTGCTTATGGCTCCCATTGCCTTGGCTTCCGCGACGGAAACTGGGTTAAGTCCATATCCATTCCTTTTTGCTGTTACGCTTGGTGCCAGCATGTGTTTTGCCTCACCGTTTTCAACACCGCCAAATGCACTTGTCATGCAGGCCGGGCGATACACATTTATGGACTATGTAAAAGTTGGACTTCCTCTGCAGATAATTATAGGTCTGGTTATGGTGTTTGTTCTGCCTCTGCTTTTTCCATTCTGACAACCGGTATTTGCGGTGGCCGGATAAACAGTGATAAACCATTCATACAAAATTATCCGGCTTTACTTTTAATATAATTGTCTATTAAAGCAAAACTGGCCATATCATCACTCAGAAAAGAGTGTTATGATATGGCCAGTTTTATTATTGTCTGCTCCGTTTGTGCGGGTTCTTGTCAATTTAAATGCCAAAGAGTGCTGGCAGGGGTGTGTTTATTCGCCTATAATCGTGGCAACTATGCGTCTCGGGCCGCCGTGGATCCTGTATTCACAGAGATAAATACCCTGCCATGTGCCGAGATTCAGACGGCCGTCAGTTATGGGTATGCTGAGACTCACGCCTGATATGACAGATTTTGCATGGGCCGGCATGTCATCGCTTCCTTCAAGGGTATGACAAAAGTATGGCTGATTTTCGGGTACTATGTGGTTGAATATGCCTTCCATGTCTGTGCGTACGTCAGGGTCAGCATTTTCGTTTATGCAAAGTCCGCAGCTTGTATGTTTAACAAATAGATTAAGCAGTCCGTTTTTAGGCAGTTGCGGCAGTTGGCTTATTATCTCGTTGCTTATAAGATGAAAGCCTCGTGTACGCGGTTTCAGTGTAAATTCCGTCTGTTTTATCATTTCTTATAAAATTATCTGTTGCTTGTTGTTATGTAAATTTCTGTTCTCCATTGTGTCAGAAATGCAGGTTGATGTCAAATCCTGCTTGTATTGGAGTGCCGCGCTGAGCCAGATAAATGGTTTGTCCAGATGCACTGCTGTCGAATGCGAATGTGTTGTAATGAGTGTCTGTAATGTTACGGCACCACAGTTTCAGGCTTACGCCGGTGAAGTTAATGTCGGCATGTGCTCCTAACAGAGCATAGAATGGCTGGCTGTATGTGTTGTCCTCATTCCAGTATGTGCGTCCCTGAGCTGTTACGTCTGCGCCGATGACAACAGACTGTACGGCTGACCCATTGAGCCTTATTCTGTAGTCAGCTCTGGCATTTAGAGTGTGCATAGGTATAAATGGCACACGTTTCCCGTTGTAGCTTATCTCGGTATCATTGCTTGTCTCGTTGTATTCTTTGAATGTCGCTCTTGTAAGGCCGTATCCAGCCGACCATGTAAGACTGTTGTCGAACGCACTGCCGCGCAGTGCTGCTTCAAGTCCCCAGCTTATGCTTTTTCCTGCATTGACCATCATTCGTCCGAATCCGTATTCACCGGCCATTACTGATAATTGCTGGTTGCGTATCTGCATGTAATACACGGCTAAATCGGCATGAATCTTATTGTCAAACAGGTTAAGATGGGCACCGATTTCATAGTTCCAGCTTTCCTCCGGCTTGTATGATATCGTATTGTTTATTTCATCATAGTCTGCCTGTGTGTGAGGTATGTCATAGCTTCCTGTCATGGCTTTGTTGCTGTTTTCGTTAAGTTCATGTTGAAGTATGTCTGAAAACATCTGTATGTTGTAGCCTCCGGCCCTGTATCCCTTACATACAGTGGCATACACGTTACTTCCGTCAGAGTCAATTGTGTAGCTAAGACCTACTTTCGGAAGTAGTTGGCTGTAGTTGTCGTGCGACATGTTGTTGAGCATTGATGTCAATGTGTTTGTCATGCTTTGTCCCATAACATTTGCCGTAATTGCCATTGCAGCGTATGTGTCGTAATGCACTTTTACCCTGTTGTAGTCGTATCTAAGTCCAAGTGTTGCTGTCAGCCGGTCTGTAAGACTGATGTTAGATTCATGGAAGACGCCGATGTTGAGCTGTGGAGTGTTGAATGTAGCCGGAACTTTCATGTCTGCGCTTACATTAATTCCTCCAGCTTTCTCTATTGCAGCGGCTGCAGCTTTTTCGGCTGCTGCTTGCGGCATGCCTGCTGCAACCATCTTGTCGATCATTGCCTTAAGTATTGAATTATACATTGCAGACTGTATTCCGCCTGATATGCGGCCAGTAAAGTCTTCGTCGAAAAATACAGGGGCGTCAGTTCTTAGCCATTGGTACGATCCATAAAGGCCTGTGGCACGTTTCCATTTACCTTCTGTGTTATTTCTTACGGTCAGTTCCTGTGTTATTGCGTTAGTGAGCTGCCGCTGCTCCAGGTGCATGAAGTCTGATGCAAGGTAGTCTTGGTCCATCATCATGCAATCGTCCATGAACTGATAACTTGTGGTTGATGTCAGTGTAAATTTGTCTGTTGCATATTTAAGGTTAAGGCCAGTGTTAAGCATATTTCGTTTATAGCTGTTTTGTCTGTTGGCCGATGGTGATTCAACATTGTTGGTCGTTATGTCAAGCAGACCATATGGGAAGGCGTTTTGGTTTACATACTGATAATCGGCTGTAAAGTCTATGGTGAACCTGTCTGTTAGTCTTGAAACAAAGCGTGCCTTGCCGCCAGCCTCATTATAATTGTCTGCTCTGTTGCCGGTTGTCTGATTTTTAAAGAATCCGTTACTTCCGCTATAAAAACCTGCAATGCTGAAGGCTGCATTATCACCAAGCTTTCCGTAATGAGCTGCTTCAAAATCTCTTTGAAAATGTGTGCCCAGACCAAGATGAATGTCTGTTCCCTGATATTTCATCGGATTTTTTGTATATAAGCGTAACAGTCCGCCTTCTGTATTCATGCCATACAGTGTGCCTTGTGGACCACGTAGAATGTCGGCGCGGTCAATCTGGTATGTATGTATGTTGAATGCGCTCTTGTTTACCATGGGGATGCCGTCGACATATATTCCTATTGCAGGATTGTTTACTCGCGAGCCTATACCACGGATATACATTGAAGATGTAAGACGTGAACCGTATGCAGGCATTGCGAAAGAAGGTACATAGCTGGCAAGCATGCTCAGGTCTGTTATTCCAAGGCTGTTTATGTCGTTGCCGGTGAACATTGAAGAGCTAAGCGGCTGCTGCCTCAGAAGCAAAGCTTCTTTGGGCTGTGATACGATGACCACTTCGTCAAGGTTGTATACTCGTGAAGTGTCTGTTGCTCCAATTTTATTTGCAACGTCTGTCAAAGAGACTTTGTTTCCAGAAAATGCTATGTTACAGCAATATTTAAACGATGCAGCCTGACTTTCGGTTGTTGTTAACCACATCAAGGCAACTGCCATGTATGTTATTTTTTTTGTATCCATTTGTATTCACCGTTTTTATTTTCGCCTGCAAAATTAAGTATTACACATTTTATGTGCAATCCTTATTTATGTGGATTTTTGTATTGTAGTTGTATGTGTTTTTGTTGGTTTATTTCTATTTATCACAACAGGTCATAAGCTCCTGACGTATTTTTATTTATATAAAATAGGTCGTCTATAGTTTTTGCAGGTATATTGGTCGTTTTTATAAAACAGATAGTATTATAAAAAGGAAAGTGTTAATATGGTAAGTCTAATATTGTTTAGTGGTAAAACTGGTTTTGAGTTGGCATTTTGATTTATATACTATGCCGATTTTATATTGCATTGCATGCAGAATAAATTGTACAATTAATGCAGTCAGCAAAATATATCACTGGCTTTTATGCGTTTATCTAAATGGAGATATAACTTGGTAATTAAAGCTGTGTGAAACACACATATTAATGTGTGGAGCTTATTGTGTTATATATTGTACGGAAATCTAGAGGACCAGATTAAGAATTCATTTTTAACACAACATCTTCTATTGTCTTCGGAAAATATTTCTGCTCAAGTTCATGAACCTTTGACTCGATAACTTCTACCGTGTCGTTTTCCGTGAGTGGGGTTGTATATTGCTTTATGATTGCGCCACCATCGCATACATTGCTCACAAAGTGTATTGTGATGCCTGTTTCTGTTTCTTTTGCAGCTTTAACGGCATCATGAACATGATGTCCGTACATGCCTTTGCCACCAAATTTGGGCAGTAGTGACGGATGTATGTTTATAATTCTATTTTCAAAATTTTCAATGAGAAAATCAGGTATCATGAGCAGAAATCCTGCTAATACGATGAAATTAATATCATTCTCTTTTAACAAAGACAACATTATCTCCGCATTGTTTATTTCTGCTTTTGTCAATACTTTGCAGGGAACATTATATTTGCTGGCACGAGTCAAGACATAAGCATCTTGCTTGTTGCTGATAACAAGATTAATGTTTATATCTTTGTGGTCAGTGAAATATCTTATTATATTTTCACAGTTAGTGCCGTTTCCGGATGCAAATATTGCGATGTTTGTCATTTGGTTTGTATTTAATGATATTATTGTTTTCAAAACTCATCGTCATCGAAAGAGTCATCCCAGTCGTCGAATCCGAATTCTGCCGGTTCTATAAATGCGTCCAGACTTCTTCTTTCTTTCTTTGTCGGACGACCTGTTCCTCGTGCACGGTCAATGAAACCGCTGATGCGGTTCATCTCAAGGATTTCATATTGTTTAGGATCTGTAACATTCTCATAAATGCCAGGAATGAGCTTGGCGCCTACGCGTTGTTCTATGCATTGTAATATTTTAAATGAGTATGTTACAGGAGGCTTCTTCACGGATACAGTTTCCCCTGTTTTAACCATGTGCGATGGCTTTACGTTGACGCCGTTTATGGTTACTCTTCCGTTCTTGCAGGCATTGGCGGCCAGTGAGCGTGTCTTGAATATCCTTGATGCCCACAGCCATTTGTCTATTCTCGCAGTGTCTGCCATTATTGGTGCTTTTTGTTATATTGATTCATTGTAATGTTGACTCCAGCCAGTACAAAACTTTTGATTATTTCGATAGATGTGTCTATTGCCGGAGTAAGCGTCTTCATGTCTTCTTCGTCGTATTTTCCCAATACCCAGTCTACTTGTGCTCCTTTAGGAAAATCGTTGCCGATGCCTACACGCAGACGTGAATACTGTTGCGTACCGATGACGCTTTGGATATTTCCCAGACCGTTGTGTCCGCCATTGCTTCCGCTTGCTTTCAGACGTAATGCGCCTAAAGGCAGTGACAAGTCGTCAACTACAACAAGAAGATGTTCAAGAGATATGTTCTCTTTGTTCATCCAGTATCTAACGGCATTGCCGCTGAGGTTCATGTATGTAGTTGGTTTAAGCAGTATGAGTTTGCGGCCTTTTATGGATGTTTCTCCTATAAAGCCGTATCTGCGGTCTTCAAAAATAATATTGGACGCTTTCGCGAAAGCGTCCAATATCATAAATCCGGTATTGTGTCTGGTATTCTGGTATTCATCACCAGGATTTCCCAGTCCTACAATCAAGTATTTATCCATTCTTTAGTTATTATTCAGCGTCTTCAGCTTTGCTGGCTGCATTAGATTTACGTGTAGCCTTGATTGAGCATACAACAACCTCTTTGCTTGTAGCCATCTCCAGACCTTCGAAGTGCAGGTCGCCAACCTTGATGCTCTTACCGATCTTCAGGTCAGTAACATCGATGTCGAGGTGCTCAGGAATATCCTGATATTTAGCTGTAACGTTGATTTTGCGGATAGAAAGGTTCATACGTCCACCATCGCGGATACCCTGTGCAAGACCTGTGAGCTTAACAGGTATACCGATTGTGATAGGCTTCTGGTCGTTAACCTCATAGAAGTCTACGTGCAGAAGTGCGTCTGTTACCGGGTGGAACTGCAGTTCCTTCAGTATTGCAGTATGGCTTTCACCATCGATAATAAGGTTTATTACATAGATGTGAGGAGTGTAAACGATTTTGCGGAGCTCGTTCATCGGGCATGTGAATGCCAATGCTTTAGGTGCGCCGTTTTCGTCCTTTGCCTCACCATAAAGGTTACATGGGATAAATCCTTCTTTTCTCAGGTTCTTAGAAGATTTCTTACCGATGGTACTTCTTTTTTTACCGGTTACTTCAATTTCTTTCATAATAATTGTGTTACTCTAAATTAAGTTAATAAAATCTTGCTTAATTCACCATCACACGAGAATAAATTTCACGATGTGCTCTGAAAAAGCGATGCAAAGTTATTACTTTTTATTCTAATGAGCAAATAATAACAATAAAAACATATAAAAACTATACCGTTTTCTTGCAAATGTTCTTATTTTTACCTACTTTTGCACGTATTAAAATAGAAAATAATCTATAAAATAATGATTAACAGGGAATTAATTAGAATAAAGATAGTCCAGTTAACCTATGCATACTATCAAAACGGCAATCGGAATATAGATGTGGCAGAGAAAGAATTGTTGTTCAGTCTTTCAAAAGCTTATCATCTTTACCATTATTTATTGGCATTGGTTGTTGCCGTGTCAAAAGAGGCACGCAAGCATTATGATGTCGAAGTGGCAAGGGCCAACCGAGAAAATACTGCCATGCCGTCAAGTAAGTTCGTTGATAATAAGTTTGCCATACAGCTGGAGGCAAACCAGCAGCTCTGTGACTTTATCTCAACTCAGAAACAGACATGGGATGATGATATAGAGTTCGTAAGAAAACTATATTCTCAGATCGTTCAGAGCAGAATCTACACAGGCTATATGAGCAGTGATGACTCTTCTTATGAGGCAGACCGTGAATTGTGGCGCAAGCTTTATAAGACATTCATTATGGAAAATGAGGAACTTGATGCTCTGCTCGAGGAAAAAAGTCTTTATTGGAATGATGACAAAGAGATTGTTGATACGTTTGTATTGAAGACAATAAAGCGCTTTGATCCTGCAAATGATGATAAGCAGGAACTGCTGCCGGAGTATAAAGACGACGAAGACAAGGACTTCGCACGTAAACTTTTCCGCTCAACGATATTAAATGCAGACAAGTATCAGCATTATATGAGCGAGACTTCACGTAACTGGGACTTCTCGCGTCTGGCATATATGGATGTCGTGATTATGCAGATTGCAATAGCCGAGATGCTTACATTTGCCAATATCCCTATTAACGTTACTATTAATGAGTACGTTGATCTGGCAAAGGTTTACAGCACTCCTAAGAGTGCCGGATATATCAACGGTATGCTTGACACAATTGCAAGGCATCTTATAAATACTGGCGTGTTGTTGAAACCTATAAGTGACAATAAAAAATGAATTAATAAATAAAATTAACTGAATTAACGAAATGAACACATTTATGTTTTTGGCTTCTCAGGCTCAGCAGGGAGGAAGTATGAGTTTTCTAATCTTTATGGTGGCTATATTCGCTATCATGTGGTTCTTTATGATACGTCCTCAGCAGAAGAAGCAGAAAGAGATCCGTAAGTTCCAGAATGCTCTTCAGGAAGGTACAAAGGTCGTAACCGGCGGTGGAATTTATGGTGAAGTTAAAAGAATAGACCTTGCAACCAATATTGTTGAAATAGAGATTGCAAAAGGTGTGACAATTCGTGTTGACAAAGGTTATGTATTTGCCGATGCGACATCATCAGAGCTTACAGCTGGTCAAAACAAATAATGAACGATTCAAAATTGTTTCATATATTTAAAGTCATCAGAAGCTTCTTGTTTAGTTCTGTAAACAAGGAGTTTCTGATTTTCTTGTTTTTTTTAATATTAAGCGGTACATTCTGGTTGTTAATGACCTTGAATGAAACCTATGAAAAAGAAATAGAGGTACCGGTCACATTGGTCGATATACCTAAAAATGTTGTTTTAGCAAGCGACACAACAACTGACATACGTGTTACGGTTCGTGATAAAGGCTATTATCTGCTTACATATTTGTACAGCAATAAGATACATCCAATAAAAGTCAAGTTCAACAGTTACGCAAAAAACACAGGTACAGGAACCGTAGCTTCTGCTGAATTGCAGAAGCTGATATATCAGCAGCTTTTTAATTCTTCCCATATAACGAGCATAAAGCCCGACAAGTATGAGTTCTTTTTCAATTATGGATTAAAGAAGCGGGTGCCCGTTAAGTTAAACGGAAAGATACGTCTTGGTAGAAGCTATTATCTTGCCAAGGTCATGTTCTCTCCGGATTCAATAGACATATATGCAGGGCGTGATGTTCTCGACAGTATTAAATATGTATATACTGAACGCCTTAACATAACAAATTTAACAGATACTGTGATACGTCAGGTGCCGTTGCTTAAGACACGTGGAGTCAAGAGTGTGCCTGATAATGTAAAGATATCATTGTTCCCGGATATTCTGACAGAAGAAAAGGTCGAGGTGCCTATCGTTGCAGTGAATATGCCGGAAGGAAAAATATTGCGCACGTTCCCGTCTCGCGTAACTGTTACGTTTACGGTTGGTGCCAGCATGTTCAGAACCATTCAGCCTGATAAGTTTAAGGTTATTGTTGATTATAACGAACTGATTGACAGTCCGTCGGAAAAATGTAATGTATATCTGCGCTATATTCCTCACGGAGTACGCAATGCAAAGATGGATGTGAATCAGGTTGACTATTTAATAGAGGAGCAGTAGAGTAAAATGGTGAAAGTTGCAGTTACAGGCGGTATAGGAAGCGGAAAAAGTTATATTTGCAGTATGCTTGAGAAGCGTGGCATACGTATTTACAGCTGTGATGATGCTGCAAAGCGGCTTATGGCCACATCCGAAAAGATACATGCCGGACTTACGGCATTAGTGGGCGACAATGCTTATGTCAACGGAGTGCTCAACAAGCCGGCTCTGACATCATTTCTGCTGAAGAGTCCTGAAAATACAGAAAAGATCAACTCTATTGTACATCCTGCCGTGGCAGACGATTTTGTTCATTCTGACTATACATGGATGGAATGTGCTATTCTGTTTTCGAGCGGTTTCGATAAGTTAGTTGACAAGACAATATGCGTCACTGCTCCATTGGAGGTTAGGATAAGGAGAGTGATGGAGCGCGATAACATTTCTCGTCAGAAGGCGTGTGACTGGATAAACCATCAGATGTCTCAGGAGGATATGGCTGCGCTGAGCGACTATGTTATAGTGAACGATGGTCATAGCGACATCGAAAGCCAGATAAACAAGGTGCTCGAGTCGTTGGACAGGTAATGATAATAATGTAATTAATTTAATTATAATTTTTTTGAATATAAAGATGAAACAGACAATTCTTTCTATCTCAGGAAAACCAGGCCTTTATATTTTGGTATCAAGAGGCAAGGCTAATTTAATAGTTGAAAAAGTAGACGAAACACATAAGCGTATGCCGGTGTTTGCAAGTGACTGTGTAACAAGTCTTAACGACATAGCCATGTATACAAATGCCGATGATGTGCCTTTGACAAAGATTCTTGCTGACCTCTATAAAGTAGAGAATGGTGGCGAGGTATCAATAGATTACAGAAAATGTCCTTCAAAGGAACTTCGTGATCACTTTGCACAGGTTCTTCCGGATTTCGATCAGGACAGAGTTCACGACAGCGACATCAAGAAGCTGTATCAGTGGTACAACATATTGGTTAAGAACGGAATAACTGATTTTGAGAACAATACCGAGGCTTCAGCTGAAGAGAATGAACAAGAAGGATAGGTATCAGTACATAATTGATTATTTCAAAGAAGAAATGCCGAAAGTCACTACCGAATTAGAATTCGGTAGTGTTTTTCAATTATTGGTTGCCGTTGTTCTCAGTGCCCAATGTACCGACAAGCGCGTCAACTCTATCACGCCGCAGCTGTTTGAGCGTTATCCTGATGCTAAGTCTATGGCCGAGGCGGAGCCGGATGAGGTTTACGAGTATATAAAGAGCGTGTCGTATCCTAACGCCAAGTCGCAGCATCTTGTCAGCATGGCACGTATGCTGATATCTGACTTCAACGGCGAAGTGCCCGACACAATGGATAAGTTGATAAAACTGCCGGGAGTGGGGCGCAAGACGGCCAATGTCATTCAGGCCGTAGCCTTCGGGCGTTCGGTCATTGCCGTTGACACGCATGTGTTCCGTGTGAGCCACAGGCTCGGACTTGTAACACGTAAGGCCAACACGCCGCTTAAAGTTGAGAGTGAACTTATGGCTAACATCCCGGCAGAATATGCAACAGATGCACATCATTGGCTGCTGTTGCACGGCCGGTACGTATGTACGAGCCGTAAGCCCCATTGTGAGAAGTGTCCTTTTGATCACTTCTGTCCTAAAATAATGGACGGCTCAAAGTTGTAGAACAGGTATTCTTATTTATTGAATTTTGTAGTCTTATTTAATGGTCTGTAGGTATTATGCAAACAAAAATAATATTCGATTTTCTTGAAAATATAAGAAAAAATAACAACAGGGAATGGTTTAACAGCCATAAGGACGAATATCTTTCAGCCAAGACTGTGTTTGAAAAATGTATAGAAGAGGCAATAGTAAGGATTACAGAGTTCGACCCTTCGGTAAAACATCTTACAATAAAGGATGTAACTTACCGTTTCTATCGCGACACACGTTTTTCGCAGGATAAGTCTCCGTACAAGACTCATCTTGGGGCATATATTGCAGCCCATGGCAAGAAGGCGCTTCATGGAGGTTATTACATCCATTTTGAGCCGGGACACTGTCTGTTGTCATGTGGCAGCTATTGGCTTCCTACCAATATCCTTACTTCCTGCAGAAACGAGATAATGGCTAACATAGATACATGGAGAGGCATTGTTGAGAGCAAGAAGTTTGTAGAACTCTTTGGCCGTCCGGGCGAAGGAACATGGGATTCACCTAAGGGGTTTGGATTGGAAAGTCTGAAGACTGCTCCGTCTGGATTTCCGCGCGATTATGAGTTTATCCAGTATCTGCGAATGAAAGATTATTGCTGCTGGACAGCTGTGCCCGACACATTCTTTTCAAAGAGCACATGGCTCGACGAGATGTCAGACATTCTGGCTGTCGGTAAGCCAATGATGGACTTTGTCAATTCGGTTATAGATGATTATGAATAACCGCTAATCAGATATTATGGCTACTGTTGGAGCTATGTGCGATATGCCCCGCATGCCAATGTATTGTGCTGAGTGAATATTGCACGGCAAGTTTTTATATTGAGCCCCGGCAGTGATATTGCAAAAGACATTCTTTTGCATCCCGAAAGACGGCATATTGGATTGTAAAAGATGGCTTTTTGAACGCTAAAACAATACCTTTTGCAGCATGCTTCATAATAAGCTGTAAAATAGATATTTACAGGTGATACATGATATCGTTGTCAGATAAGCTATTTTCTTTGACATATTGCCGTTTGGCATATTTTTGTGGCAGTTACGTCTATTATGCATTAATTTAATTAAAAACGCTAATGAAGGACCAGTTAAGGTTACTGAGAGATTGTATAACCAACTATATACCGGCTGTTGTGTTTCAGGGTGACGACAGCTGTGCTCCCGAAATATTGGAGGCGGCTATGGACATTTACCGTAAGCATGGCTGCTCTGAAGAATTCTTGTACGATTGGCAACAGCTTATTAACGAGGTTAAGGCGTATCAGACTGAATGTCCCGACAGGGTGAAGTTGCCTAAACTCTCGGCTACGGAGAAGGAACTTGTAAGAGAGGATATGATTAAAAACGCACTCAGAAGATGACCCTTATACTATATTCGGCAGATCTTAGCAGCGAGTTAAGCCTTACTTATGCAGACGGAGGCATACGTGCAGGCTTTCCTTCACCGGCACAAGACTATTTGTCTGACAGCATTGACCTTAACCGTGAACTTGTGCGTCATCCGGCAACAACGTTTTACGCCCGTGCTGTCGGCGACTCAATGAAGGGATGTGGCATTGACGATGGCGATTTGCTCGTTATCGACAAGTCTATCGACCCGCATGACGGCGATATTGTCGTGGCATTTATCGACGGCGAGTTTACACTGAAGAAAGTAAGGATAGATCCAGACGGCAGTTGTCTTTGGCTAATTCCTGCCAATGACGATTATCCTCCGATAAAGGTAACGGAGGAGAACAATTTTATCGTGTGGGGCGTTCTTACCTATAATATAAAACGGCAGCTAAGAAGATAGTTATACAATGTTTGCCTTGGTTGACTGCAATAATTTTTACTGTTCGTGTGAGCGTGTGTTCAATCCGGCCTTGCGAACGTCGCCTGTCGTAGTGCTTTCAAATAACGACGGATGCATCATAGCGCGCAGCAATGAGGCAAAAGCCATGGGCATTGCCATGGGCACTCCGTTCTATCAGGTTAAAGATATGCTAGAGAGAAACAAGGTGGCCGTGTTCAGTTCAAATTACACCCTTTATGGCGACATGAGCAGGCGCGTAATGATGCTTCTTTCCGAGTTCGCTCCCGATGTCAGTCAATATTCAATTGATGAGGCTTTTGTTGACCTTTCTGGTTTTGGCAGCGGCGATATGCTGCGCGAATATGGAATGAAGATTGTGCGTGCCATAGGCAAGGGTACGGGTATACCGGTAACCATGGGCATTGCTCCTACCAGGACTTTGGCTAAGGTGGCTTCTAAGTATGGCAAACGTTTCAAGGGCTATCACGGCGTATGCCTTATCGATACAGATGACAAACGTATAAAAGCTCTGCAGGGACTTGATGTGGCTGATGTGTGGGGCATAGGACGGCGCAGCGTGTCTAAGCTCAACTATTATGGAGTACACACCGCCTACGACCTGGTGCAGCGCAGTGAGAGTTGGGTGCGCAAGATGCTTACCATATCAGGAGTAAGAACCTGGCGTGAACTTCATGGCGAAAGTTGCATAGATATAGAAGAGTTGCCGCAGAAAAAGAGCATATGCACGAGCCGAAGTTTTGCCGATGAAGGCTTGTCTGAACTCAGTCATTTAGAGGAGGCCGTGGCAAACTTTGCTTCGGCATGTTCTCGCAAGCTTAAGCAACAGCACAGCTGTTGTGGTGCCGTTACAGTGTTTGCCTATACAAGCCGTTTCCGTACAGATGTGCCTCGCCGGGCAATAAACCATACGTCAGTGATGATAGTTCCCACCAATGATTTGCGTGAACTCGTGTCAACGGCAGTAGATGCCTTGCGTTCGCAGTGGCCGGCTGATACATGCCGCTTTAAGAAGGCTGGTGTAATAGTGTGGGGCATTTGTCCTGACACGGCAGTTCAGACTTATCTTTTTGATAAGGTTGACCGTGCAAAGCAGGCCCGACTTGCTGCCGCAATAGATTGTATAAACCGTAAAAACGGCTATGGCATGGTTAAGATTGCAGTGCAGGGCACAGGCAATGATTGGCATCTTAAGCACGAACATGCCTCACAGAGATATACGACAGACTTGAATGAAATAATAAAGGTGAAGGCATAATTCCCGATTATTCCATGTCTTTTAGGCGTTTGTTGTGTCTTTTACCTTTTTATTATTTGCTTCCGTAATTTTTTGTTATTAGTATTTTATCTTATTCCGGCATATATAGAAGACTGATTTTATGATAGATTATTAAAATTTTTTTTCGGGTTAAGATTTCTATTCGTTTTGGTATATACAATCTTCCTGTTTGTTGATTATGTTTTTATTTGAATTACGCATTTTGTAATTTTGCCGCAGAAATGTTTCATAAACAAATTAAATGATATGAAAAAGTTAACTTTTATAGCAGCTTTTGCAATGTCGCTTTTCTGTGTCTTGGGCTCACCGAGTGTTTATGCACAAGAGCAACAGGGCCGTAAACCGGCAATGAGAAAAGTTGTTGACCCTGAAACTTCGGCGCGTGAGCTTACAGACAGGATGAAAGAGGAACTGAAACTTACAGAAAAGCAATATAAAAAGGTTTACAAGCTCAACCTGAAAGAAGCTGAGGCCATGGCCGATGAAAATAAACCAGAAATGCCTGATGGCATGGTCGGCCCTGAGGAAGGTCGCGGCGGAATGCGTCCGGGAATGAGACCTGATGGTATGCGCATGGAGCCCGGTAGAGGAATGAGGCCTAGACCAGGTGATGGAACGGATAATGCAGATTTCAGCGAGAAGGCTGAACAGATGAAAAAGCGTGAAGAGAAGATGGACAAGAAGATGAAAAAGATTCTTGATGACGGACAATATGCAAAATGGCAGGATATGATGAAAGAAAGGAGAGAACGGCAAAAACGCGAACTCGACCTTCAGCGGCAGCGTAGGGAATTGGGCCTCCCAGAAAAAGCCTGACTTTATTGCTGCTTGATTATGCTTTCGGCTTTATGTTCAAATTATAGCTTTATTATGACTTTTGTGCGGAGTGCTGATGAAGTCTTGCAGATGTCTTTTCATAGACAATTTGCTTGATGAGATTTACCCCCAACTGGTTATTGGCTTTCTGCTGTATTGTCGTTTTATATTGAGTTGATTGCTGTATACCTTTCACTGGCGTGCTGTTTATGAACTCCGACGATAGAAAATACAAATACGGCTGAAAGTATGAATATACCAATTGTATTAAACAATACATAGCCTGATTACTGATTTGGGTTAAAGTAATTTGTTGATATGGAAACTTAATGCCGATTACGGATTTGTTGGTAGTTGATGTCATACAATTGCTACATTTATATTGGCGTTGTAATTTGATTTTCCTTTTATTTTGGCACGTGAGTGTCGTGTTGGTTTCTTTTTTATTGGCACGTGAGTGTCTTTTAGATTTAGCGATTGCCCTGCCGTGCCATTATGGTGCGGCAGGTTTTCTTTATGCTATTCCCGGTTGGTCATAGATGTTTTTGGTTGTATTGTTGTTCTTTCTTCATTTTTATGTATGTTTGTCTTGTGGCTGTTCTTTATATGCCATTATCATGCGGGAGAATATTGTGCATCCATATAATTGTGGCATTAATCAAATGTCTTGATATGCCGCAAACTTCCGTTAACTTCTTATAAGTTCTATAAAAACAGCATCTGCCTATAGTCTTTTGTGCATGAATATTTATGGAGTGTGGCAAATAAATGCTACTTTTGTATCGTCATAATACAAACGTAAAAAGATTATCATTGCTGCATGCCTGTAATAGAGATAACATCATTAAGTCATCCCGGAGTAGAAATATTCGGTAAACTTACCGAAGCACAGCTCCGTAACCGTGTAGAGCCGGGAAAAGGTCTGTTTATTGTTGAGAGTCCTAAGGTTATACGTGTGGCTCTCGATGCCGGATATGAGCCTTTGGCGCTTATGTGCGAGCGTAAGCATATCACAGGCGATGCTGCCGATATAGTGGAGCATATAGGTGATGTGCCGATATACACCGGTGAGCGTGATGTCTTGTCTGGACTTACCGGGTATACACTTACGCGTGGCGTGCTGTGTGCCATGCGTCGTCCTGTCATGCCTTCTGTCAGTGATGTTTGCCGTGATGCAAGCCGGGTTGTAGTCATTCATGGTGTTGTCGACACAACCAACATTGGTGCTATATTTCGTTCCGCTGCAGCCTTGGGCATTGATGCCGTGTTGATAACGCCCGATTCGTGCGATCCTCTTAACCGTCGTGCTGTCAGGGTGTCTATGGGTTCGGTTTTTCTTGTTCCCTGGACGTGGTGTGACGATCCGTTTGGCGAGTTGTCACGCCTTGGCTTCCGCACGGCGGCAATGGCTCTTACCGACCGTTCTGTGCCTCTTGATTATAAACCGCTGAAAGACGAGCCGCGTCTTGCGCTCATAATGGGTACCGAGGGCGACGGACTTCCTGCTGAAGCTATCTGTAAGGCCGACTATGTGGTGCGCATCCCCATGTCACATCAGGTTGACTCTCTTAATGTGGCTGCTGCGGCAGCCGTAGCTTTTTGGGAACTTAGGCCGCAGCGTCAGCAAGGCTGATTTTTCATGCCTGACTTTTGACTCTTCTGCTCGCTCTTGCTCTGTGCGGCAGTTTTTAGGATTAATGCCGGAAGTGTTGCGGTCGAGTAGCTTGTGGCTTTGCAGGCGCAATACAGCAAATAAACATAAAAAACTAACTGTAAGATGAAACCTGAAATTGTGGTGATGAACTTCACTCATGTATATGAGCAGGAGCGTTTTCTGTCAAATAGTCATTTCTGCTGGATTGACTGTACCGACCTTAATGGCACCGACTGTTACTGTGATGCTGAAGCAGCCGATGCGCTCAGACGTAGGATGAAGCCTTACAGTCCACACGGACTGCATTTTATCGATTCTGGCAATTATCATTACGTCAGCAAGTTTTGGACCGATAAAATAATCGAACCGTTCTCAATGGTAGTATTCGACCATCATCCCGACATGCAGCCGTCTTTATTCGATGAGATGCTTTCGTGTGGCTCTTGGGTTAAGACCATGCTCGACACTAATAAGTTCTTGCGCAAGGTGCTTATCGTTGGGGCAGCCGACAGACTTATCCGGGCTGTTCCTGATGAGTATCGCGACCGGGTAAAGTTTTATGGTGAGTCTTCTTTAGAGCATGCTGAGGAATGGAGAAAGTTCTCAGCTGAACATGTCGACGAACCTGTGTATATTTCAGTAGACAAGGATGTGCTTAATACTGACTCTGCCGTTACCAACTGGGATCAGGGCTCTTTGTCGCTTGCATCACTTGAGAGTTTGCTTTCAATAATACTCCGAAACGAGAACGTCATAGGCATAGATGTTTGTGGAGAATGTACTCCTTCGCTCGACCTTTTTGACGAACAGCGCAGCATTAGTATTGACGGCAAGGCCAATCACGAGCTTTTGTCTCTTTATTGCAGGCTTGCTTCTGCCCGTTGATGGCCCTGCAGTCTGTCTTTATCTTTGCGTTGACTTTATGCAATGCCGAGCAGTTCTATCTCAAATATCAATGTTGAGCCGCCCGGTATTCCCGGTTGTGAGAATTTTCCGTAACCCAGTTCTGCCGGTATATAAATTTCCCATTTGTCGCCTATGCACATGTATTGCATGGCAATAATCCATCCTTCAATGAGGTCGCTCAGTCTGAAAGCCACAGGAGTTCCGCCAACGCTTGAGTCGAATGTTTTGCCGTCAATGGTGCGTCCTGTATAGTGTGCCGTTACGATGCTTCGTGGAGTAGGGTGTACGCCGTTGTCGTTTCCAGCCGAAAGCACTTTGTAATAAACACCTTTCGGCAGAGCCATTACGCCTTCTTCGCCGGCTTTTGCCTCAAGCCATTCGCGGTTAGCCTTGATATATTCTTTCTTTCCCATTCTGTTTTTCTTTGTTTATATAATTTTTCCGGCTGTAAAGGTAGCTGTTTTTTTGATTATTCTGTGCCTTTTATATTGCAAACATTTATCTGCTGCTCATGTTTTGGGCAGACTGGACATTTCGTGCCTGGTATATATAGGATTCGGCTCGGCATTGCAGATTCAAAAAAATGTTTTTTTTGTTTTGCATTGCTCCCGCCTTTCGCTATATTTTCATAATATAGGATTCGGCTCGGCAATACAAATTCAAAAAACTTTTTTTTTGTTTTGTATTGCTCTCGCCTTTCACTATATTTTCATAATATAGGATTCGGCTCGGCATTGCAGATTCAAAAAAATGTTTTTTTGTTTTGCATTGCTCTCGCCTTTCACTATATTTGCAAAAGAATCAATGCACAAAGACAATATGGAAAATAAGGTTTATACATATAAGCATCCTCACCCGTCAGTTACGGTTGACTGTGTCATTTTCGGATTTGATGGCGCCAGTCTCCAGGTGTTGCTCATCGAGCGTGGTGCTGAGCCGTTTAAAGGCTGTTGGGCATTTCCCGGCGGATTTCTCAATATGGATGAGTCGGCAGTCGAGGGTGCCATGCGCGAACTTGAAGAAGAAACAGGACTGACCGGGGCTTATATGGAGCAGTTTCATACATATAGTGCCCCTGACCGCGATCCGCGTGAGCGTGTAATAACAATAGCACATTATGCTCTTGTACGCACAAGCGAGGTGCGTTCCGGCGACGATGCTTCAAGGGCGCGGTGGTTTTCGCTCAACGAGGTGCCGCCTTTGGCCTTCGATCATGCACGTATATTGAAAGATGCCCTTACACGTTTGCGTGAGCGCATCCATTTTCATCCCGTAGCCTTCGGCCTTCTGCCAAAAGAGTTTACCATGAAGGAATTGCGCACCCTTTATGAAGCAGTATTTTGTGTTAGCTTTGATCATCGGAGCTTTGGTGGCAGAATGTTGCGTACAGGCCTTCTTGTTAAGGTTGCGCCTGCATCAGGTCATAAAAGTTCTGTCTATCGCTTTGACGCTGAAAAGTATGAGAAACTCAGGCGTAACGGCATATTTCCGGAGTTTTAGCTGTCGGCAGAGTTTTGCTTGTTATTATCAGATAATAGTTGTTTCGATATGAAGAATTTATTGTTGAGTGCAGCCATTGGCGACATTGCCGGCAGTGCTTATGAGAGCAGATATAATAGTACGAAGAATTATGATGCCGTTGAGATGTTTTCTTCTCACGCCCGTTTTACCGACGACACAGTATGTACTTTTGCATGTGCCGAAGCCTTGTTGAACAATCTCGACATGGCCGATAATCTGTGGAAGCGTACCAACGGGCATCCGCATGCAGGCTACGGCTACAGGTTCAGGCTTTGGATGGCTTCATCTGTCCATAATCCTTATGGCAGTTATGGCAACGGCAGCGCTATGAGATGCAGTGCTGCCGGATGGCTTGCCGGAACAGAAGAAGAGTGTGTCGATATGGCACGTTTTACGGCTATGCCCACTCATAATCATCCAGAAGGTATAAAGGGGGCTATGGCAACGGCACTGGCTGTGTATCATCTCAAGTCGGGCCGCGACAAGGCGTATGTCAGGTCTTGTGTTCTCGAACATTTCTATCCAGACTTGGCATTAAAAGGTTATGCCGATATTCATGATGACTACGTAAACGACACCACCTGTCAGGGCACGGTGCCGGCAGCTCTTATTTGTTTTCTTGAGTCGAAAGATTATGTCGACTGCATCAAGCTTGCCATTTCTCTCGGCGGCGATGCCGACACTCTTGCAGCCATTGCCGGGCCTATGGCTTATGCCTTCTACAGGTCTATGCCTGACAACTTGCAGTATGAGGCTTTGGCTATGCTTCCTGAATGGATGCGCCGGGTCAACAGCGATTTCGACGCGGCTGTCTCTTTATAGCCGCGTCTTGTCCGTGCCGCTCAGTTTTTTTATGCCTTCGGGTGCGTGCCTGTCAGTTTATATTTCTGGTCTTTTCTGCCACGATGTCTGCCATCTGTTTATGGTTGGCTGCGTTGTTTGCGGCAATGACGCCGCCCTTTTGCGTCAGTTTTACAGGCGATCCGTCTGTGGCTGTTATTGTGCCTCCGGCTTCAGTCACAATTAGTGAGGCTGCAGCATAGTCCCATGGGCTGAGCAGATATTCAAAGTAGAGTTCGCAGCGGCCCATTGCTAGATAGCACAGTTCCGGGGCGCAAGCACCGAAGCGCCTTATGTCGTTGCAGCGGCCGAAGGCTTCAACTATAATTTCAGAGCACATCTGTGCATATTCTTTGTGATAGACGGGCAGGGCAGTGCATAGCAGCGAGTTCTCAAACGGGCGGTCTGACACGTGTATCTGTCGTCCGTTCAGAAAAGCCCCTTTGCCTTGCTCGGCATAAAACATTTCTCCTGTCATCGGTATATACACCACGCCCATAGCCATGTCTTCATTGTGTTTCAGGCCTACGCATATTGCGCATTGCGCTATGCCGCGGCTATAGTTTGCAGTGCCGTCAATTGGGTCTATTATCCATGTGTATTCGTGCGATGTGTCCCACATGTCTTCTTCTTCACACAGAAATCCGCTGTCAGGCATCAGTTCTTTCAGTTTGCCGCACAGGAAGTCCTGCACAGCCACATCTGATGATGTCACGATGTTGGCAAATCCTTCTTTTTCTGATATTTCGAAGGCATCGGTCTGCATCAGTCCCGCAGCCTCCTTAACTATGTCTATAATTTGCTGTAACGATGGAGTGTTCATATTCTGTTCTGTTAATATGTTGTTGATTCCGGCTTCAGCCGTTCAACTTGCAAAATTATTAAATTTACGCTCATTTGTCGTCATATTTTCATATTTTATACTTTTTTCTTGTTTGATTATAATGACCTGTTGCTGTTTCTGTAGTCTTGTTTCGGTGTATCGGTTTTTCTGTTACTTTATTCTTTTGTTTTAGACCTTATTATTATTGTCATAACAGGTTCATGGGCAAAGTATAAAAAGTCAACGTTATTTTCTTGAATTCCTTTTAAACCCAAATCTGTTATTATGATTCGGTCTGTATTTTTGCTTTATATTGAGCGGCTTTTTGTTGGATTTTTGCAGGCATAGCGGGCTATGTCAAGAAAAAGCGAACAAAAAGACGCCAATAGAAACAAAAGGCGGGCTGAAAGCATGAATACATAAAATTGATAAAGTTATATGCGGTCTGATAACCGATTGGGGGTAAATCTTGCGAAATAGTTTCTCTTAATCCTATATAGTGTTCTAATTTTTGCATCTCATCTTGCGTTTAGGTAGGCAGAAAATATCTTTACATTAATCCTTTCAGCTGATATCTGAAAGTGAAAAGTTTTAATATTAATAAATTGAAATATATGTCTATATGGCTTAATTTATAAAGCGAAATGATATTTAATTGTAATAATTCATTGCGGTTTGTTTTATTTTGTCTATATTTGACAAATATAATCATATAAATTCTTATAAAATAATTTAACTATGAAAAAACTTTACTTTTATTTTGCTTAGGACTGTCTATGCAGAGTCTGACAGCTTCAGCGTCTTATTCGTTCGACAAAAGTGTCAATCATGTATCTGCTGTTGCCGACGGGACACAATGGACAGATTTCGCTGCTTCAAGTTTTGAAGGTGGCGAGGGTACGGCTGAATCGCCTTATCTGATAAAAACTCCGGAGCAGCTTGCTAAACTGGCTAAAGATGTTTACGACGGTACTTCTGTATACGAAAATACATATTTCAAACTGGTTGCTGATATTGATTTGGCAGGTCACGACTGGTTCCCTATCGGATACAACTGTTCTGTTGGTGAGGAAAATGTAAGAGTTGCTTTCAGCGGAAAAGTAGACGGCGACGGCCATAAAATTACTAATCTGACCATTCCTGGTTTGACTGACTATAAGTCAATGGGTATGTTTGGATGCACTGATCCGGGCTTTGAGTTGAGAAACCTGACAATTGAGAGCGGTTCGATTACGGGCGATATGGTTGTTGGTCCGTTTGTAGGCTCAAACAGCGGTATCATTGAGAATTGTGTCAACAAGGTTGACATATCATGTGTTTACTATTATGCCGGCGGTATCGTTGGTTCTAATTACAGAGAAGGCGTCATCAGACAGTGCGTTAATTATGGAGATATTACAGCCGGAAGCGAAGGCGGAAACGGTATGTCAGCAGGAGGTGTTGCCGGTACATGCTACAGCCTGATTGAAGAGTGTGCAAACTTCGGTGATGTTAAAGCTATGACAAATGGTGCAGGCGGCGTTATCGGACTGCTTGAGGGTGGCGTTATACGCAACTGTATTAATACCGGTAAAGTGAGTGGTCCGGAGCGTCTCGGCGGTATCATTGGTGATGCCTTAGGCCGTGGAGACAACTGTGAATTATACAACTGCTATAATGTCGGTGCAATAGAGGGCAACTCTACTTTAGGCGGTATCATGGGTCTTGCCATGTTCCAGAATTTCAACACGCTTAAGATGCACGACATGTATTTCAGCTCTGATGTGTTTGCCGGTTCTTCATGCGGTGAAGTTACCGATATCTTTGGTGCCTTCGAAATAACAAATGCTCCTGTCATGACTTCAGAGCAGATGAAGGCTGAAGATTTTGTTACTACGCTCAACAACGGTAGCGGCAGCGAAGATAAGATATGGGCTGCTGATACAAAGAACATAAACAACGGTTTCCCGATTTTGAGCTTCATGGAGTCTATCGGCACCGGAATTGCAAGCCCCGCGTTTAATGACAATATCAATGTCTATGCTGCTGACAACAGAATTGTTGTTGAGGGTGCAGACGGAGAGATGATGCAGGTATACACCGTTGGCGGACAGATGGTTTATAGCGGCAAGGCATCTGACATAAGCTCAGAGCCGGGCCTGTTTATTGTTCGCATCAACAATAATTCATATAAAGTGCTTGTTAAATAAAGCGCAGTGATAATATTGTAAACCAAGTATGCGGCCGGATGGCCGGTTTTGGGAAACATATAACAGCAGAACACGGAACCAATAAAAACTGTTCCGTGTTCTGTTTTTTTGTTAGGTCGTTTATTAATCTGACATCCGATTTATGATGTCTAAAAGATTAAGGTTCAACCATCTTTCGTCATTGCTTTCGCTAAACGTCATAGTCAACACCGTCATTACTGCAGCCGTATAGACAACTAATGCCAGGATTTTGTGTCTTCTGATAAAGAGAATCAATTCTTCAGTAAAATCTTTCATATAATATGGGTTAAATACGCAGCAAATATAGTCTGTTTTGTTCATATTGCCAAATCCTCTTTTGTCGTGTCGCTGTCCGATGCTGTTCGGCGTAAAGGCATTTCAGGCGTTTTCAAAGAGCTTAAAGCCTTATTTTTTACTTTGTTTTAAATAGGCATTGATTATCAGATAGTTACGTCGCTTGCTGTTATGTTGCGGCGTAACTTATATGCCGTCATTATTTTTATGATTTATTAACTCTTTCTTTTCTCCTTTTGACTGTATAGGCCGGTTTTTGTTGCCTGCATTTTTAGTCCATTTTTGTTTAACTGCTCGCGACATATCCCGACGCATCAGTTTCGCCATTAAAACTCATTTGTTTGTGCCTAAAAACTCAGTCACTTTTGCATCAAAAGTGGCCGAGTTACGACTCAAAAACAATAGGTTAATGATTTGAAACCTATGCGTATTGTTTTGCTTACGGTCTGTGCTAAATTGATCTTCATTTCTCTTGTTTGTTAACGAAAAATATATATTCTTGTTTCAAATTTTTGTGCCTTAAAATGATTGAGGAGGGTGGATGATTTGATATGCTGGATTAGTTTGTATAATGAATTAGTTTTCTTTGTTCGATTATTCCTTGGAATAATAATATTGTGTTTTGAATTTTATCTCGATAAATTTTTGTATTTTTGTATTTTGAAATAAGGACATTATGAATGTTTTGGTATATTCTGTTTTTAGTTATATAAAAACTGATTATATGTTGTTTGATTTTAATAGAACAATATTGGTACAAGCCTGATAAAGGCCATTAATGTGTAATGATTATGGAGAAAAATGATTCTGGCTTTGTTTATATATTAACCAATCCAAGTTTTAGAGAAGATTGGGTAAAGATTGGTAAAAGTTCACGTCCTGTAGATGTTCGGAGTAAAGAGCTTGACAATACTGCTGTGCCTTTACCTTTTGAAATTTATGCAACTCTCAAGACTAGTAAATATGCTAAAGTTGAGAAACAGATACATAAACAAATTGACCGCCTGACAGATTTAAGGATAAGACAGAATCGTGAATTCTTTAATATTGCACCGTCTGTTGCTTTAGATATTATGCGTGATATTGCTGATTTGCTTGATGATGCTGAATTGTATGTGTACGTTGACGGCAAGCCAGTGATTAGTAAGAGTAAGGATGAGGATAAGAAGATTGAGGCTGAGTCGAAAGAAAAACAACGTAAGGCACCAAAGCCACCATTTAAGTTTCATATGATTGGCCTTAATGTAGGCGACACTATAATTTTTGATGCTCTTCAACTTCCTGTAAGAATAGCCAGCGATGATAAGATTGAGTATGAAGGACGGTTGTACAGTTTATCAGCTTTTACTGCAAACTTTTTGCCAGAAGAAAAACAAAACTCATCCTGTGCATATCAAGGTCCTAAATATTTTAGCTATAATGGCAAAATATTAAGTGACTTGAGAAATGAAAAGGAAGATTTTTTATTAAAATAATATAAAAGAACATTTAAAACTGGAACTTTTGGAAATATTGATTATAAATCAAAAGGTTCAGTTATATAATGATTATATGGACTGTGAAAGGAATGAAAATATTTTCAATTTTGTCGCATAGTTATTTTTTTCGTATCATTCCTTATATTTAGTAAGCATGGCATAATGTTCACGTGTTCGTAATTAGAAGTGATATTTTTAAAGTGAGATCTTTTTAATAGAAGATGTGTAAAAATAGATGGAAGCATTAAAACAGATATTGAAATCATATTTTGGATATGATAGTTTCAGACCGATGCAGGAAGAGATAATAAAGAGTGTGATACAAAAGAAAGATTCTTTAGTGCTTATGCCTACAGGCGGCGGAAAGTCGATATGCTTCCAACTGCCGGCGCTGATGCTCGAAGGCACGGCTGTGGTTATATCGCCTCTGATATCACTGATGAAAGATCAGGTGGAGGCACTGCGTGCAAACGGAATAATGGCTGCAACACTGAACAGCGGTAACGATGAGGCAACAGACAGAGTGATACGTGAACAATGTAAGCAGGGAAAGATAAAACTGCTGTATATATCGCCGGAACGCTTTATGACAGAAATTGTGTGGATAGGGCAGATGATGAAGGTGTCGCTGTTCGCAATAGACGAAGCTCACTGCATATCACAATGGGGACACGACTTCAGGCCTGAATATGTGCATCTTGGCGTGTTGCATGAACGCTTTGCCGATGTACCTATAATAGCATTGACTGCTACTGCCGACAAAACGACAAAGGCAGACATAATAGACAAACTGAACCTACGCGATCCACAGATATTTGTAAGTTCGTTCGACCGCCCTAATCTTAGTCTTGATGTAAGGCGCGGATACTCGGCAAAGGAGAAGCTGAACACCATCTTGGACATAATAGACAGGCATCCTTATGAGAGTGGGATAATATACTGTCTGTCGCGTAAGGAGACAGAGCGGCTTGCCGGGAAGCTGAAGCGTGAGGGCGTTGCAGCCGGAGCATATCATGCCGGACTGGAGATGGAAGAGCGTAGCAGAATACAAGAGGACTTTATAAAAGACAAGATAGACGTAGTGGTGGCAACGGTGGCTTTCGGCATGGGCATAGACAAGAGCAACGTGAGGTATGTGATACACTATAACCTGCCTAAGAGCATAGAGAGCTTTTATCAGGAAATAGGACGCGGAGGACGCGACGGACTGCCCACGGAGACGGTGCTGTTTTATAACATAGGCGACCTTGTAACCCTGCGCAGCTTTGCCGACGAGAGCGGACAGAGCGAGCTTAACAACGAGAAACTGAACAGAATGCAGGAGTATGCCGAAGCACAGGTGTGCCGAAGGCGCATACTGTTAAACTATTTTGGTGAGGTTAGCGAACACGACTGCGGCAACTGTGATGTATGCAACAATCCTCCGCAGCATTTTGACGGCACGATGATAGTGAAGAAAGCACTGTCGGCAATAATGCGCACAAAAGAGCGTATAGGCTTTACTACGACGATAGATATTCTGCGCGGCACGATGTCTGCCGACGTGGCGGCAAACAGATATGATCTGCTTAAGACTTTTGGAGTGGGGCACGACGTTCCGGCACGCGACTGGCGCGACTATCTGTTGCAGATGCTGCAGATGGGCTTTATAGAGATAGCATATACCGAAGACAAGCATCTGAAGGTAACGATGCAGGGACGTGAGGCATTGTTTGGCGACAAAAAAGTGGAGCTTGCGATGATAAGGAGAGAGGACAGACGGAAGAATAAAATCAAGCAGGCGCAGCAGGAATTGCCCATGCAGTATAGTAATGGCGATAAGCCGGAAGACCCGGCCCTGTTCAGTGTGCTGCGTAAGCTGAGGCAGAATATTGCAGAAGAAAACAACTGGCCGGCGTATGTGGTTATGTCTGACAAGACACTGCACGCCCTTGCCAAAGAAAAGCCCACAACGCTGAATGCCTTCAGCAACATATATGGAATAGGCGAATATAAACTGAATACCTACGGCAAGAGATTTGTGGATGTGATAAAAGGATATGTCAATTCATGATAATGGTGGGTCGGGAATGATGACTGCATATGTTATTGTCTACGTATCGTATTTGCGTAGACAATAACATAAAATGGGAACAAGGAGCGTTCTAGCATCCGCTTCCGTCAATGCTGCATGATTGTCCTTCTTCCTTTACAGGCGGCTGTAAGCCGGCTTTATCCGCACGGAATGTAACGGTGCCGTCTTCAAGAACAAAACATGGAATGCCTACAGAGCCTACACGCTTCATGACATCGAAGGCTGGATTTTTGTCGCGCAGCCTTAGAAACTCTTTAAGATTTCTTACATGTTCGCCGATGTCGACGACTTCATATTTGTCGTTCCCTTTAACTTGCTCTTTAACGTCTGTGCAGTCAGGGCATGTGTTCATTACATAAATCTTAATCATAATGCAAATGTTTTTAGTTTGACGAATAAATGTCATGGCATATAATGCCAATGACAAAGTTAAGGAAATTTACTTATATCAGTATGTGCTGAGGCGATAAATGTTGTGTAAAATATGAAATATATGTCAGAAACGGCCGGCAACGATTATAGAATGTGAGGCTTGGCTGCAAATAGTATAAATGCATGTCGGCTGTAAGGCAATGAGCGTAAAAGCTGTAGCAGCAGTGTAAACTTATATGATATTGTGGCTTTGTGATGATGTATTTGGCTTTAATTTTGTACTTTTGTAAAGTGTAGAATATTTGCCGCTTAATGAATAGTGCCGGTTTGTGTGGTTTTCGTATAGAGAATCATTGGGCATTCATTTGTTTGTGGCATGTATAGTTTGAATTTTTCAATGACGAATATGGATAAAAAGATATTATTCTTTCACGGATTTTTTGCCAGTGGCCAATGTGTGCCGGCACTTAGTCTTAGAGAGGCTCTAAAGGGAAAGGCAGAGGTGATAACGCCCGACCTGCCGATACATCCAGATGAGGCCATGACGATGATTAAAGACATCTGCGACAGTGAGAAACCTGACGTGCTTGTAGGCAACAGTTGCGGGTCGTTTTATGCACAGATGGCTGCCAACATAGAAGGCATACCGGCACTGCTGGGCAATCCGTATTTTATGATGACGGAGTTTCTGAAAACCAGAATAGGTGAGCATGAATATAAGTCGCCGCGCCAAAACGGCAGGCAACGTCTGGTAATTGACGAGAAACTTATTTGTGAATTTTCCGAGATGGAAGCTGTTCAGTTTGAGTGCTGCAAGGATGAAAACAAGGAACGGATATGGGGACTGTTCGGCGAGAATGACACTCTGGCGCATTTCGAACCGTTGTTTATGGAGCATTATAAACATGCTTATCATTTCCCGGGAGGACATACACCTACGGCAGATGAGGTGAAGGAATGGTATGTGCCGCTGGCTGAAAAAATGCTGGTACAAAATTTATAGCTGTAAATGCTAACGGCAGGAAGCAAAGTGTTTCTTATCTTGACAAATGTTAATAATTGATATTATGAGGACTGAAAAGATAACCGCAGAGAATGTAGACAACGTGCAACTGAAAAGTCTGTATGAGAGTGCGTTTCCGAAGGAAGAGCGTATACCATATGATGAGTTAAAAGGGCTGTTGGGAGTTATGCCCATAGACTTTATGGCATATTATGACGAAGATGTGTTTGTTGGCTTGACGATGGTTCTTAACCGCAAAGACTTTAACTGGGGCTGGTATTTCGCCGTAAGGGAAGAGCTGCGCGGCAAGGGATACGGACAGCATATTCTAACTGCATTGAAGGCAAAATATGCAGACAGACGACTGGTTATAGATATAGAATCGCCATGGCAGACTGACTGTAACAACAAGGAGCAGCGTTGCAGAAGATATAAGTTTTATAAGCGTAACGGATTCCGCGACACCCAGACGGCAAAGAGTTTTGAAGGTATTGACTACACAATATTGTTGCTGGGGGAAGGGACGTTTACGCAAAATGACTACGACAGCATAATAGATGATTTAAGAAAGTTTTGGAAGAATCTGCCAAAGGAGGACTGATGATGACGATAGATGAAGCTATAAAGCAAAGGCATAGCGTGAGGGTTTATAAGAACATGCCTCTGACAGACAACGATGTGAAACTGCTTGAGGGTAAGATAGAAGAACTTAATGCCATGGGGCATCTGCATATGCAGCTGATACAGAATGAGCCTAAGGCTTTTCATGGTATGCTGGCAAAGTATGGCAAGTTCAGAAACGTTAACAACTATATCGTTATGGCAGGAAAGAAGGCAGATGACCTTGATGAGCGTATCGGCTATTATGGTGAACAACTGGTGCTGGCAGCGCAGATGGCCGGGATGAATACCTGTTGGGTAGGATTGAGCTATAAGAAAGTGCCTGGAACGTATGTGCTTGATGATGATGAAGTAATAAAAGCCTATATTTCGATAGGCTACGGCGAGACAAACGGCGTGTCGCACAAAATAAAGCGCATGGAGCAGGTGAGCAATGCTGACGGGGCAACTCCTGAATGGTTTAAGAGTGGAGTTGAGGCTGCTTTGCTCGCTCCTACAGCTGTGAATCAGCAGAAATTTTATTTTGAGTATGTTAGCGCAGACGGAATAAATCCTGCAAAGGTACGTGCAAGGCGTCAGTTCTCATTGGTAGGTTATACTAAAATGGATTTAGGTATAGCCAAACTGCATTTCGAAATAGGAGCAGGCCGGGAGAACTTTGTGTGGACAGAATGAGCATAGATATTAAATTATAACACAGATGGACCGACGGCTAGTGGAGGTAGCTCAATTGTCTGTGGACTTGTTATCAAATTTTAGAGCTAAGACCTTATGACATTATAATAAAATAAGTCCAAACCGATTGTTGACTTTTGTCGGTTTGGACTTATTCTTATCAGTTGTGCCAATTACAGCATTGTATCTGCGATGTTTATTGATTCAAGAACGGATCGAGAAGAGCCATCAGATCTGATTTAGACATTGCACCACTTTGTCTGTAAAGAATTTCTCCATTTCTGAAGAGCATAAGAGTGGGGACTGATTGTATGCCATAGCGCACGGCGGTATCATTGTGTTTGTCTACGTCAACCTTAATGATACGTATCTTGTCGCCGAGAGTTGCCTTAACTTGTTCTAATACAGGGTGCATCATTTTGCATGGACCACACCATGTGGCAAAGAAGTCTACTAGGACGAGACCATTGCCGGATATTACGTCGTTAAAAGTTTCCATCGCTTTTCGTGATTAAATTAATAACTTATTTGTAATTCTAACAAGCAAAGTGTGTGCCAAGCTGGCGTATGTAAACGGGCAACAGAGCTTCAGGTATTTCGTTTTTGTATGGATGAGGTTTATTTTTCTGTAATAAATCATCATGCTACATACACTGGCTGTTATTGATGTCTCCCTTTGATGATTACATAAATGATAACCGGTGCGCCCATGATTGGGGTGACAGCATTAAGGGGTATGATGCCGTTGTCGCCAGGAAGAACGCATATTATGTTGCACAGAAGTGATATGGCTGCTCCGGAAAGAATAGTGCCAGGTATGAGATAGCGGTGGTTGTCTGTCTTAAGAAGCATACGTGCTATATGTGGAACTGCAAGTCCGATAAATGCAATAGGGCCACAATAGGCGGTGGTAACAGCGGTAAGAAGGCCTGTTACCAATAAAAGGCAATTGCGCAACTTGATGGTGTTTATACCAAGATTTTCTGCATATTGTTCGCCTAACAACACGGCATTGAGAGGTTTAATGAGAAGCAAGGCACATATTAGACCTACTATTGTAACAGCTGCGAACAGAGGCATCTGAGCCATAGACACTCCTCCGAAGTTGCCCAATCCCCATATCATATATGAGTGAACGCCCTCTTCAGTCGCAAAGAAGTTGAGCAGTGATATTGCAGATGAGGATATATAGCCTATCATAATGCCGGTGATAAGGAGCATGACGTTATTGTTTACAAGATTAGAGAAAAACAATAATACAGCCATTACTGCCACAGCACCTACAAATGCGGCAATAAGTACTGCCAGAAATCCAGTAACAGAAACTGCTCCTGCCGTTATGCTTCCACCAAACAGAAGCATAACGAAAGCCACGCCAAGGCTGGCACCACTATTGATACCGAATATAGACGGACCGGCAAGAGGATTGCAGAATGCGGTCTGAAGTAATAATCCGCTGACAGCTAATGCTCCACCGCATAAAATGGCCGTAAGAGCCTGGGGCAGGCGAGTCTGCAATATTATATATTTCCAACTTTCATTTACCTCATCGTTGCCGCTGAAAATATCGATAATGCTGTTTATCGGTATTTTCACGGCTCCATAGATGATGTTAATTACAAACAGAGCAATTATTGCCAAAGTTATTACAACAAAAAATCTGCAATATTTTTTCATTTTATATGTTCAAAGTATTTCGCTTTGCCAAGTTCGGTTATTTCCGGATGTGTTATTATGATGAAATCACGCAGCAACAAGTCTGGATGGAATGGGGTGTCTTCGTAGAACGTGTTACTGTAAGTATTGCATCCGAAAACCATCTTGTTCTTGAATGCCTTAAACTGTGAGTATCCGCTGTTTTCCGTTAACAATGATTTGTAGGTGGCTTTTTTAGGACTATTATATCTGATAAGCCAAATGTCGCTGTTGCCGGCTTTTTCGAGGACTATCTCAAACGGTAGGGGCAGACTGCCGCTGCTCTTTTCGGCAGAAAAAGGATATGCCGCATTTGCATCAGCAATTATCTGTCCGATGGTGCTTTGTCCGCCAGGCACATACCATACAGAACTGTTTATCTTGTCGATAATTACAGAATGTCTTGTCTTGGCAGTTTTGGCAATTTGCTTGAGGCTGTTGTATTTTGTCTCAACGTCATTAAAGATGCTGTCAGCCTGTTTTTCTGCACCAAACAGCATTCCATAGAATTTCATCCATTCTGCTCTTCCCAATGCTGTAGTTTCCATGTAGTCAGCAGTTTCAATAATGGGCTTTTCCCACTCATTAAGACGTCCGTAGCCTCCGCTGTTCTGAAATGGAGAAATCAATATTGCGTCAGCATTTATACCTATAATCTTTTCGAGTGTTGGGGTTATTCCGCTGCCGCAGTCAGCAATCTTGTTTTCTTTACATTGTTGCTGAATCCATGGAAGATTAATATATTTGACATCACAAACTCCTTTGATGTTCTGACCTTTGCCAAAAGACATAATCAGGCCGCAGTGAACAGATGTCGTTACAACCGCACGTTGCAAAGGCGTTCTGACAATAGTGCCCTGTGGCAGATTGGCCGGCAGTTCTTTGTTTGATGGTACAAGGATGTATGTATGAAGTATTTTTCCTTTGTTCCAAGGATCGTTCAGGGTGACAACGTTGTAACCGTCGCATTTGATTATATGAAGCTGCTTGGCATATTTAAGTTCTAGGGTGTCCCCGCTAAAAGATGTATCAGTGCTGTTACCCCGGCATGCGCACAGGGTAATCAGCACTGATATCAGTAAAGAGGTTATCGTTAAATTTTTATTCATAAACAACACCAGTATTGAATGCTATTGCATTAGGGCCAACTCCGGTAGAGAACATCTTAACAAAGGTTCCGTCTTCTTTGTACATGTTGACATAGCCATCTGTAGTATAGCTTGCATATCCGGTGTCAGGATTCTTGCTGTAAGAAGTGATAAACACATATCCGTTAACAGGGTCAACTCCAATTGTAGATGGGCTGAACGGCAGGTTGTCTGTTATGAATGTCTTAACTTCACCGCTTGCAATGTTGTAGACGCTGTAAGTAGGAGTGACGGGAGAAACATAGCTGTAAGGAGCATTTATTACGTAGATGTTTTTCTTATCTGTCGCCATCATTGTTGCGTCGATAAGGTTTGTAACCTTCTTGTCTGCAGTAATCTTCTTTACACCGGCGCCATATTGGTTGTAATTAGAATCATAAAGACCACTGTCCATCACATAAAGTGTTCCGTCGATAACACTGATGCCAACAGGGTTTGTTATCAATGGGTCGGTGAGATTTGTAACGCTTCCATCGGTAAGGTTGATGTATGAAATAGAAGGATTTTGGCCATTGCCATAGCTGCTGTTTGCTACATAAAGCATATTGCCGTCTATAGCAATTCCCTCAGGATACGAACCGGCCTGATAAATCTTATCTAGATTTAAAGATGCTGTGTCGATTGCTGCAACGTAGCCTTTGAATGTTGACACATAAATTTTTCCGTTTCCGGCTGCAAGACGTCTGGGTGTCTCACCCTTGTCTGCTCCCATAACTTCGGTTGTCTTTATTGTTCCGACAGACACCATTGTGTTCTTGTTGACAACTTCAACTGTATTTTCACCCGTTACAACAATATACATCTTGTCACCATAAATCAGAGCGTCATTAGGTGTTGTACCAAGATTGCGTCCATTGGCAGCCTGAAATACCTTCTGGGCGGCTGTCTGTGTAGAATAGTCAATAGATGTGATGCTGCCGCTGATTTGAGAACTCATGTTTCCTGAGTTTACAATGAAGGCACCTGTGCTTACATCAATAGGTTTCGGAACGTAATTATCGTCATCGTCGCTGCACGATGTAAATGATACGCATAATGCAATTGCTGCAAAACTTAAAAATTTTTTCATTTCTTTTTTTGATTAAAATTTATAATTTATTGAAAATTGATAGCTTATTCCCGGCATCGGATATGCCTTGACAATTTCGTATTGCTTGTTGAGAAGGTTCTTGATGTCTCCTCGTAGGGTAATCGTGTTTTTGGCTATTTTAAACGACCTGAAAAGGGTTATGCCGGTTTCGAAAAATCCCGGTATGTTAGAATCTTCATAATGTTCGTTATTTGAACTGCGGCTGCTCATACCGGTGCCGTGTACTGTGAGGTTTACCCATGGATTTTCGTAACAAACAGAAACGCTTCCAGAGTGTAATGGTGTGTAGGCAATCTGGTATCCATAATATGGAGATTCCGGATTAGTACGGTTTTCTGCATTCTGCAGGCTATAGCTGGCTGTAAGAGTTATCAAATGCTTGTCTGAAAACTTATGCATTACATTAGCCGTTGCGTCTAAGCCCAACACTCTTACCTTTCCGACATTTATGTTTGTCCATATAAACATATTGTATGGTACGGCAACTATTTTGTCTTTAACATGGTTGAGATATCCGTCTAATGTTATTTTGATATTTGTCTTTTTTGTGACATCTTGTAATAATGTGAATCCTATATTATATTGATCAGTGCTTTCAGGAAGCAGATTTGTGCTGCCGTAATGATAGAAATATGACTCATTGAATGTTGGTGCCCTGAATATATTTTTATATGATGCTCTAATATAAAAGTCATTATTTTTAAAAACTTTATATGAGAGTGACAGAGATGGTGAGAGTTTGCTCATGTCGCGTGCAGATTCTCCATATTCTGCACCATTGTAATATAGTGAAAGCAGCAACTTTCCGATGATAGACAGTCTTGCTGATTTATATTTAGCTGTAGCTGCCTGAAGAACGGTATGTCTAAATGGGTGTGTATCTGTTGAAAGGCTGCTGTT
Organism: Xylanibacter sp.; assembly: GCF_057607445.1. Classification (NCBI taxonomy): domain Bacteria; kingdom Pseudomonadati; phylum Bacteroidota; class Bacteroidia; order Bacteroidales; family Prevotellaceae; genus Xylanibacter; species Xylanibacter sp. The sequence continues at coordinate 346,721 of NZ_DBLZAX010000002.1, forward strand.
CATGTTGTTATAGCTGTAGTCGGCAGAATAGCAGAACGCCCAGTCTTTAAATGGAGTGTACAGGAGACTTGCAGATGTATAAGCTTCTCTTTGCCAATAATCAGCATCTTTTATGCCGTCGCTATATGAACCGTCTTTATATTTTGAAGCTGCCCAGTTATATTTTGCATTAACTTTTAAAGATAGATTGTTGCTGTTAAATGTGCGGTAGCCGATTTGGGCAAAGAAGTTCTGGTCTCTGAGCTCTTCATTGCTTATATTTGTGTAATATCTGACTTGTCCGGGCAGTTGTCTGTCGTTATCATAATAATATATTTTGCCGCTTAATTCATTGCGGGTATTAATGTTCCATATAAAATTAGTCTCACCATGCCCTGATTTCATACGACTGTTTGTGCGGCGCTCTTTTGTAACGACTGAAATATTGCGTAGCGTGAAAGGATAATCGTTTTCTGCATAGACGAATTCTCCAATTGCCGAGAAAGAAAATTTGTTTGAAAAATTCTGCTCGTATCTTATAAATGGACTAATATATCCGAATGAACCAACTTTCAGCTGAGTGGTCAGATGAGGAGCAGTGTCTTCTGTAGGAGACTTTATTGTCCTTATGTTAATGGATGCCGGTAAACTGGCATTTTTTGCGGGTATAAAAATGTCGTCATTATCGCCGATGACAAGCGATATGTTGTCGATGTTTTCTAAGGAATAGCGCGACAGGTCGATTTGTCCGCTCTGGCAGTCGCTAAGCATTATTCCGTCATAGCTAACGCCTGTATGCTGAGTGCCGAAACTTCTGACAGAAACGGTTTTCATACCTCCGGCACCACCATAATCACGTATGGTTATTCCGGGCATACGGTTAAGGGCATCAGCTATATCAGTGATGCCTGCAGTATTAAGGCTTTTGTTGTTGATTACATATAATGGCGATGTACTGGTAACTTCGTGCTTTTTTTTATTTTCTGTGACCACAACATCCTGCAACTGATATGTGTTATCAATTGTATCATTTTTTTCAGATTGCGCTTGAGCACAAAAAGGAACTGAGCATACCAGAACTAATGCCGTTATTTTTTTCATGTGTGAAATGTTTTATCAACAGCTTTCCTCGAAGCTGGTGGGATAAACTGTTTCAATGGCAGGTCTTCTGACTTATTGTCATAAAAGCAAACGCCTTCCCTATAATACACAGTGGCTATTTTGTTTGCTTCATAAACGACAAATTACAGCAGCGGGACTGTCAGGGATTTTCACCTTGTTCCCTTTTAATCATCATATGATGAACCGATTGATTGTGCAAAGGTAATGATAATAATTATAATTTTAATAATAAAACAGTTAAAAAGATGATATGATACATTCCTTTTAATAGAAAGTGCGTATATATGTTTGGTAAATTGATGTGGTACGAAAAATAGCCATACCAGCGATAAGCACGGTATGGCTATTATATGATATTTACAATTGTGATGCTAAATGTATGCTTGTGTTTTAGTATTCGTCATCATCTGCGACATCTTCTGCTGTAAGATCGAGGTCTTCAGGATTTTCCTCGATTGTTGTTCTGTAGCTTTCTTCTGTCAGCTTATCTTCGTCGAATGCGTCATCATCATCGTCATTGTCATACTTTTCATCAATCTCTGGCAGATCCTCGTCGTCATCTTCGTCAGAATCGTATTTGCGAGAGTCGTCTGTTCCAAATTTAAGACGGGGCTTTTCTGTTTCGGGCTTAAGTTTTGCAAAAATAGCTTCAATCCATGCACCTTTTGAAATTTCCAATACTTCAAATCCGTCAGCAACTTTCTTTTCGTACATTCCGCCAACTTTATGTAATCTGTCTTTGGGTAAAGTTGTTGTACTTATGTCAAATCCGCTCTGTATGATATCCTGAATGCTTTGTGACAAAGAATCCCAACCTCCGCCAAAATTACGATCGATAACTTCAAGCAGTTTTGTTGCAGAAATATGTCGGATGTTCTCGTATGTAAGGTCTGTTACCCTTAATATAGGACGTTTTTTTATTCCTATTTTGACCTTCTGGCTTTCATCGACAGGCATTGTGCCAATCTGGAAACCGCGGGCTTCATACTTCTTGATTATTTCAGGGCGGTCTATCTTTATTTCTTCAACTTCAAATGCGCTTTTGATGATATCAATGTAGTGCTTGATGTTTTCTCTTATATCGGAGTCTTTTTCTGCAACTTCCAACATCCTGAAAACATCATTCTCCTGAATATCCCAAACGTTACTTTTGTTGATGGTTTTTAATGTAAGTGACTTCTTATCAATATCTTTCATATTTCTTTTTAATTAATTTCTTTTTATTTTTAAAATATATCTCTATCTGTCAGTATAGGAAACTTTGAACGATAATGATTCAGTTTGTCTAAATCAATTTCAACAGTGATAGCCTGTTCTTTTTCGTCAGACAGGGCTAGTAAAGCGCCTTTGGGGTCAATGATGGCACTATTTCCGTTATATTGACATCTATCATCTTCCCCTGTGCGGTTACATCCAATTACATAACATTGATTTTCAATGGCCCTTGCTCTTAATAGGATGTTCCATGCGTCCTGCCTGTTTTGAGGCCAGTTGGCCACAAAAATTATAGCGTCATAGTCTTCTTTATATCTCATCCATGCAGGGAATCTTAAATCATAACAGGTCTGTAATAAAAAACGGAAATTTTTATATTTCGCAATTACTCTTTTGTCGCCTGCTGTATAGTATACGTCTTCTCCTCCGTATTTAAACAAATGGTGCTTGTCGTAGTAATAATATTCTCCGTCAGGCATTACAAAATATAATCTGTTTCTGTACTGTGACTGATGTGTCAGGATAGAAAGACTTCCACATATTGCACATCTGTTGGATTGTGCTGTTTCTTTCATCCATTCAAGTGATTTCTGAAAATTGACTTCAGCAGAATATTTTGCCGGATCTGTTATAAATCCTGTCGCCCACATTTCTGGCAATATGTATAAATCAGAGCCAGGATTATTGGATATAAGTTGACCTGCTGCAACCTGATTCCTATCAGGCTGCACCCACTTGATATCCGTTTGGAGGATTGTAACTTTCACTATTTATTCTCGTTTTCAGTTTCTATGAATGCTGCAAAAGTAATATATTATCTTTTATTCGCAAGTTTTTAATAGATATTTTTTGCATAAATGACATATATTTTCTACTTTTGCATTTATGGTTAAGCCTTTAGCAGAGAGATTAAGACCCAAGGTTCTTGACGACTATATCGGACAGAAACATCTTGTCGGTAAGAATGCCGTTCTCCGTAATATGTTGGAAGCCGGAAGAGTGACATCTTTTATCTTATGGGGGCCTCCTGGGGTAGGAAAGACGACATTGGCCTTGATAGTGGCAAATCACCTAAAAGTACCCTTTTATACATTGAGTGCTGTTACAAGTGGTGTGAAAGATGTCAGGGATGTTATTGATAAAGCCAAGAATGCTGGCTTCTTCAATAATTTTACTCCTATATTGTTTATTGATGAGATACACCGCTTTAGCAAGAGTCAGCAAGATTCTTTGTTGGCTGCGGTTGAGAAAGGTATAGTTACGTTGATAGGCGCAACCACGGAAAATCCTTCTTTTGAAGTTATCAGACCATTGCTTTCAAGATGTCAGCTTTATGTGTTGAAGCCCTTGGAAAAAGAAGACTTGCTCGGACTTTTGCAGCGCGCTTTAAGAGAAGATGTTGAACTGAAGAAAAAAAATATAGAACTGAAAGAGACTAATGCCATTCTAAGGTATAGCGGGGGAGATGCCCGTAAATTGTTGAATATTTTAGAGTTGGTCGTTGATTCTGTCAATAGTGAAAAAATTGAGATAACAGATGAAACTGTAGTAGGGTGCTTGCAGCAAAATCCTCTTGCGTACGATAAGGACGGAGAAATGCATTATGATATAATATCTGCGTTTATAAAAAGTATTAGAGGTTCGGATCCTGATGCAGCGTTGTATTGGCTAGCACGTATGATTGAAGGTGGTGAGGACCCTAAGTTCATTGCTCGCAGACTTGTTATAAGTGCTTCAGAGGATATTGGCTTGGCGAATCCTAATGCGCTGCTGCTTGCTAATGCTGCATTTGATGCTGTAAATAAAATAGGATGGCCTGAGGGGAGAATTCCGTTGGCCGAGGCAACGGTGTATCTTGCGACGAGTCCCAAGAGCAATTCTGCATATAACGGTATTAATCATGCACTTGAAGTTGTTGCCAGGACTGGTAATCTGCCGGTGCCATTGCATTTGCGTAATGCTCCTACGAAACTTATGGCTGATCTAGGATATAGTGACGGGTATAAGTATTCACATGATTATCCGGAACATTTTGTTGAACAACAATTCTTGCCTGATGAACTTGTTAATGAGCGGATATGGCATGGGCAACATTCGCCCAATGAGGAAAAGTTGTATCAACGAATGTTGAAGTGTTGGGGAAACAGATTTAAAGAATAACAAAAATATATAACTATGAAGATTGTTGTTTTAGATGGATATAGTGTAAATCCAGGTGATTTATCATGGAACGGAATAAAAGAATTAGGTGATTTGACAGTATATGACAGAACGTCTCCTGATGATGTAGTGTCGCGTGCTGAGCAGGCTGATATCGTGTTGACAAATAAAGTTGTGTTGTCTGATGCCATAATGGCTAAGTTGCCTAATTTGAAATATATAGGAGTATTGGCTACAGGAGTCAATATTGTTGATATTGCAGCAGCACGGAAACGTGGTGTCATCGTAACGAATGTGCCTGCTTATAGCACAGACAGTGTGGTTCAGATGACTTTTGCGCATATTTTAAACATTACCAATCGCGTTGCTCATTATTCAAAACAGAATCGTAATGGCCGATGGAGCAGTAATGAAGATTTCTGTTATTGGGATACGCCTTTGAATGAACTTGCCGGAAAAACTCTTGGTGTGGTTGGACTTGGTAGTATTGGATATAAGGTGGCATGTATTGCACGTGATTTTGGTATGGATGTTTTTGCTTTTACAAGCAAGAATTCTGCAGATCTTCCTGATGGTATCCAGAAGACGACACTGGACGGACTTTTAGGTATCAGTGATATAGTAACGTTGCATTGTCCTTTGACGGAAACAACTAAAGAGATGATAAATAAGGCTACCTTAAAAAAGATGAAGAAAGGTTCGATATTGATAAATACCGGTAGAGGCCCATTGGTGAACGAGAATGACGTTGCAGAGGCTTTAAATGAAGGATGGCTCGGGGGGTATGGTGCTGATGTTATGTGTCAGGAACCTCCACTTGAGGATAATCCTATTTTCAGCGCCCCCAATGCCTATATAACTCCTCATATAGCATGGGCTACTTATGAGGCTCGTGTGCGTCTTGTTAATATCGTGACCTCTAATATTAAGGCTTTTCTTGACGGTAAGCCGGTAAATGTTGTCAGCTAATGAATACAGTGCAGCTTGTTATAGAGTTTTTGGGAACATTCGCATTTGCTATATCTGGTATAAGATGGGCGGCGTTTAAAAACTTTGACTGGTTTGGAGGGTATGTTGTAGGGTTGGCCACGGCAATAGGAGGCGGTACAATTCGTGATGTTATGCTTGGCGTAACTCCCTTTTGGATGACAAATTCTATATATATAATATGTACGGCGGCAGCCTTGGTGCTTGCTATAATATTTAAGAAGGCTATAGTAAAGTTTTCTAGTACATGGTTCCTGTTTGATACTTTGGGACTTGCACTGTTTACTATAGCCGGTATACAAAAAACATTATATGCAGGCTTCCCGTTTTGGGTCGCAATCATAATGGGGTGTATCACAGGCGTGGCCGGAGGTATTATTCGTGATGTACTGATAAATGAAGTTCCGCTGATATTCCGAAAGGAGATTTATGCTGTTGCGTGCATATTGGGCGGTTTTGTATATCAGATATGTTATTATTGGGGATTAAATTTGGAGATTATTGTTATTTCAAGCTTTGTAACTGTTGTTGTTGTAAGGCTTATGGCAGTGAAATATCATATTTCTTTGCCTCATTTACATGAAATGGAAGAAAAATAATAGTTTTTCATTAAAAAGATACGGAAAAATTTTGCTGTATTAGAAAATATGCGTACCTTTGCATCGCATTTAAGAAATGGTCCCGTGGCTCAACTGAATAGAGCATCTGACTACGGATCAGAAGGTTACAGGTTTGAATCCTGTCGGGATCACAAATTAGGCTACCAATTATTATTGGTAGCCTAATTTGTTTGTATAAATAGTTCTGATGCTTGTGTTTTCTTTGAGGATAATAGGAATTTCGGCTCACCCGATAAATAGTGGGGGAAGAAAGAAAAATTATCTTTGCATCATAGAAAATTCAATGTTAGAGTCTTTGGTAAGCTTTATGCTGCCATACAGGCTCACCCGATAAATAGTGGGGAAAGAAAATATTACGCATAAATTTTAGTCAGCCTAAAGAGGAAGAATGGTATGTCAATAACTCCTCGGAGCAATGCT